>JAYUQC010000178.1:0-9320 GCA_043759735.1 Rhodoferax sp. | reverse complement strand
GAGGCCAACATGGACGTCGGGTCGTGCTGCCTGCCGGCTCAGGGACGAGCGAGCGGCTTGAGCGTCACGCCGGCACCGACAGCGGGCTTGGGAAACACCGTGACCATCTTCCCGCCCTGCCACTGCGAGGTGGTGAACTGCGCACGCGCGTTTTGGAAGTTCTTGTCGAACTTGGCACCGAATCCGGAGGGATAGGTGTTTTCGGCGATGTCCATCTTGGCGGCGGCGGCCTGCACCTTGTTCATGTCGACACCGCCGGCTGTCTTGACGGCATCAGCCATGATCATGAAGCCCGAATAGGCGGCCATGCCCTGGGGTGCCACGGGGTCGGATTTGTACTTGGCCTTGTAGGCAGCAAGATAGGCCATGTTGCCCGGCCCGTACTTCTCGCTGATGTCGTTGCGCGGGTAACCGACCACCAGGATACCCTCCATATACGCCGCGCCCAGCGCTTCCACGGTCTCCGGCGTGTCGCCGGTGCCAACAAACAGCACCGCTGCCGGCTTGAAGCTCTGCTCGCGCATCGTGCGCAACAACAGGTTGCCGTCGGGCACGTAGCCGGTCTGGATCAACACATCGGGCGCCGCCTGCTTGGCGCGCAACACCGTGTCGTTGAGGTCGATCGAGCGGCTCGAATGCGCGCCCACTCCCACCACCTTGGCGCCAAATGCCTCGAGCACGCGCTTCTGACCCTGGGCCACCGAAGTGCCATAGATCGAATCTTCATGCTCGATCCAGATTTTCAGATCCTTGACGTTCTTCTTGAGTGTCGGCGCGATCAGGTCGCGTACCGTCGCAGACGAGGTGTTGACAAAAACACCGCCATCAGGGCCACTGCGGATGAAGTTGGGCAAGCCGCGCTCGGTCAGCGATTGCACGACGGCATTGGTCTCCCAGTACAACTTGTTGTAGCGCAGTGCGGTGTCGCTGGCGGTCAGCGAGATGCCGCTGACATAGGTGCCGATGAACATGTCCACCCTGGGCGCCAGTTGCTCCACCGTGGCAATACCCTGCTGCGGATTGGTCACGTCGCCGCGGATCAGTTCGATCTTGCGGCCCAGGATACCGCCCGACGCGTTCAACTTGTCGGCTGCCAGCTCATAGCCCCGTGTCACCTCGGTGCCATACAGCGCAAGCGGGCCGCTGTAAGGGTTGAGCGCTCCAATTTTGAGCGTCTCCTGGGCCAGCGCGGATTGCGCCAGTGCGGCTGCACCAATCAGTAGAGCGGTGCGAGTGAGTTTTCGGACGAAATGCATATCGGTCTCCTTGTGAATGAAAGTGAAATTGACGTCTACTACCTGGACCACACCGCGCGAACGCCACGCACCGTTGTGTTGTGTTGCCCGGAAATTGTTTGCTGCTGCATGCCGAAATCCTGCTACAGGGCGCCGATGGCGCGGCCGACCGGCCAGAACGTGCCGCCGCCCGTCACGCCGCCGTCGACCGCAATATCCGCGCCCGTGACATACGAGGCCTGCGGACCGAGCAGGAAGAACATGACCTGGGCGATCTCATCGGCGCTGGCCATCTGCTGCATCGGGATGATGGTCTGCAGCGCCGCCACCAGCGCAGTGTGCGATCGGATCATCTCGGTGTCGACCACGCCAGGCATCACGCAGTTGACCCGGATTCCGGCCGGGGCCAGTTCCAGCGAGGCGCTCCGGGTGAGGCCGCGCAACGCCCACTTGCTGGTCGAATAGGCGGCCGAGTAATAACCGGTCATGCCGACGATCGACGAAACATTGACGATCGCTCCGCCGCGCGGCATCAGCGGCGCCAGCGCCCGGATACCCAGGAAGGCCCCGGTGAGGTTCACGCCCATCACCTGCTCCCACTCCTGCGGCGATGCCTTGGTGACGGTGTTGCGCGGACCGGTGATGCCGGCATTGTTGACCAGTGCAACCAAGGGGCAATCGCCGCCGCGCAGCTGGGCGGCGACCTGCTCCCAGGCCTCGGGCCGCGCGACATCGAGTCGGTGCACCTGCAGCGTACCCGCATGTGTGTCGGCAAAGGCCTGCAGCGCGCTCCAGGCGCTGTCATCGGGCGCAAGCGTGTCCATCACGTGCACCTGTGCGCCGGCTTCGAGCAGCAGACCGGCCACCGACGCGCCCTGCCCGCGCGCGCCGCCGGTCACCACCGCCGATTTGCCGTGCCAATAGTTTTGCGTGTCAATCATCAGCGCATCGCTTTCGTCAGGCAGGGGCAAACCGCGGCACTGCGGTCTCGCCCTCTTGCTCAATTACCAGGCGCAGCCGCTGTTCGATGTGCAATTGCGCGTCGTTGTCGATGCCGACCACGTTGCTGATCAGCCGTGGGCCCTCGTCGAGTTCGACCACCGCCACGTTGTAGGGCAGCCGGTCCTTGAACGCAGGGTGGTGGGCGATGTGGTAAATGACCCAGCTGATCAACTTCGCACCGTCCCTGGCCTTTTCCCAGTGGTAGGTGTCGGCCAGGCAGACCGGGCATTCGCTGCGCGGCGGCAGCCAGGCGTGGCCACAGGCGTCGCAGCGCTGGTACGACAAGGCGCCCTGCGCCAGGCTGTCCCAGTAGCGGCTGTTGATAGCGTCGCGCTCAGGCGCCAGCGCGGACCCGGTGGCAGTAGCGGTAGCGGTGGTCTTGTCCATGGTGCTTGTCATCCTTGCTGCCCGAGAATCAGCGTCGAATGGGTGTGCATGATCCCGCCCTGGTTGCTCACGACGCAGGTGCGCGCGCCCAGGACCTGGTTTACCGAATCGCCACGCATCTGGCGCACGCCTTCGAGTACCAGTTGCAGGCCCGGCATCCCGGTTTCCGACAGCAGGCCTCCCGACGTGTTGACAGGAAGTTCTCCACCGAGTTCGATACGGCCGTCCTGCACGAACCGGCCGCCCTGCCCTTTGGCACAGAAGCCGTAGTCCTCCAGCGTCATCAGCACCGCGATGGTGAAGCAGTCGTAGATCTGCGCCACGTCGATGTCGCTCGGCTTGAGGCCTGCCATGGCGAAGGCGGTCTGCGCCGACACCGTGGCCGCGGTGGTGGTGAGGTCGGGCCGTAGCGCCACGTCCCACGATGTCTGCCCCTGGCCAAAGCCCAGCACCGGCACCGGCCTGGCCACTTTCAGTTCAGCGGCTTTGCGCTCGCTCATCAGCACCACGGCGGCGGCGCCGTCGGAGACCAGACAACAGTCGTCGCGGCGCAGCGGCGCCACGATCAGGCGTGATTCGCGGTATTGCTGCAGGCTCAAGGGCTTGCGCAGTTGCGCATGCGGATTGGCCGCACCGTGCCTGCGGCAGGCCACGGCGACGGCGCCTAATTGGTCGGCGGTGGTGCCGTACTGGGCCATGTGGCGCTGCGCGATCATCGCGTAGCCGGCCGGTGTACCAAACCAGCCGAAAAGGCCGCTTCCGTCTTCGCCGTAGGACTTCTCATAGGCCTGGCGTGTGCCGGTGGCCGGGTTGTCGGCCAGCGACACCACGGCGATCTCGCACTGACCGGCCTCGATGGCCATGGTGGCATAGCTGATCATGCTGATATTGCTGGCGCCGCCATGGTCGTACACGCCGCCGATGCGCGGCTGCATGCCCAGGGCCTCGGCCAGCTTCTGGCCGTACATCATCTCGAACTTGGATGTCGGCGCCTTGACCATCAGGCCATCGACCTGGCATTTTTCAATACCCGCGTCGACAAGTGCCTTGCGGATCGCCTCCACGTTGAGCGACACCGTGCCGCGCCCCGGGTGCTTGCCAAAGGCGGTGTGGCCGATACCGGCGATGACGACCTTGCCACTCAGGTGATGGGCCATGGCTAGATCACCTCCTCGTCCTGCAGACGGCGGATCTCGTCTGCGGACAGACCGAGCCAGTCGCCAAACAAGGCCTGGTTGTCGGCGCCGAGCACACCACTGGGCCGGATCGCCATCGGCTCCACGCCGTCGAACCGCAAAGGCGAGTTGGGCAGGCACATGCGGCCGTAGATCGGATGTTCGATCCACTCCAGCGCGCGGCGGGCATGCATGTGCTCGTCGTTGACGACCTCGTCCAGGTCGCGCACCGGTGCGCACGGCACGCGGTGGCGCATCAGCAGGTCGAACAGCTCCTTCTTGTCATAACGCGACGTGAACTCGCCCACCAGTGCGTCGATCGCGTCGATGTTCGCTACGCGCGATTTGAGGTCGGCGAAGCGCGGGTCCTGGTTCAGATCGTCGCGCTGCATCACGCCGAGCAGCGACTTCCAGTGCGTCTCCCCGACGCAGATGATCGCGATATGGCCATCGCGGGTCGGGTACACGTTGTAGGGTGCCTCGGCCATGCCGCCATGGCGGTTGCCGGTGCGCGCCGGCACCGAGTTGCCGTGCCCGTAGTGCAGGCCCAGATTGGACGCGAGAGAAGCGTATACCGCCTCTTGCATCGACACCTCGACCAGGCGCCCGACGCCGGTCTTCTCGCGTTCGTACAACGCGGTCATGATGGCGCCGTACAGGTGCACGCCGCCGAAGAAGTCGCATAGTGCCGGGCCGGCCTTGACCGGTGGCCGGTCGGGGTATCCGGTCACATGCATGATGCCGGCCATGGCCTGCACCGTGAGGTCCATCGCCGGGTAGTCGCGGTTCGGGCCGCTGCGGCCATAGCCCGAACCGGCACCGTAAATGAGGCGTGGGTTGACCTGCCGCAGCACCTCGTAGCCCAGGCCGAGTCGCTCCATCGCGCCGGGCGCGAAGTTCTCGACCAGGATGTCGCCACGGGCCACCATCTGCTTGAGCAGTTCCTTGCCGCGTGCCGTCTTCAGATTGAGGGTGGCGAAATCCTTGTTCGAATTGAGCATGGCGAACGGCAGCGCCGCACCTCCCACGACCCCGCGTTTGCGCAACTGCTCGCCGCCACGGGTCTCGATCTTGATGACCCGGGCGCCGGCCATCGCCATCAGGAAGGTGCAATAGGGTCCGTTGTAGATCTGGCCCAGATCGATCACGGTGACGCCTTCGAGCGGAAAGTGTCCGGCCATGGTCATTGCCCCTTGAACTGCGGCGCACGCTTGGCCGCGAACGCCGCGGGGCCCTCTTTCGCGTCCTCGGTCTGCATCAGCATGCGGTTGATAACGGCCTCGAAACGCAAACCGCTGGTAAGGTCCATGTCGCGACTGCGCACCGCCAGTTCCTTGGCGGCCTGCACTGCCAGCGGCGCGTTGACCGCTATGCGCCGTGCAAAGCCGTAGGCGGTCTCCAGCAGCGCCTCCTTGGGAACCACCTTGTTGACAAGGCCCCAGCGCTCCGCGGTCGCCGCGTCGATGCCGTCGCCGGTCAGCAGCATTTCCATCGCCACCGCGTAGGGCAATTGGTCGAGCACCCGCTGCGTGCCGCCATTGCCGGGGATGATGCCGCGCTTGACCTCGGCCACGCTGAACGTGGCGTGGGCGGCCGCGATGCGGATGTCGGTTGCCAGCATCAGGGTCATGCCGCCGCCCAGGCAGTACCCGTTGACGGCCGCAATGATCGGCTTCCAGACTTCCAGCCCGCGATTGAGGAGTTGGTCGCGCTGGGTCAGCCACATCTCCGATAGCCCCGGCGGTGCGGTGACAAAACTTTTGATGTCGGCCCCGGTGGTGAAGGAACGTTCGCCCGCGCCGGTGACGATGGCCACCCGCACCTGGGGGTCGTCGCGCACCGTGGTCCAGGCTCTGGACAACAGCTGGTAGTGCTCGGCGTCCATCGCGTTGAGCCGCTCGGGCCGGTTGATCGTGATGAGGGCGATGCCCTCATCGGATACCTGGAAATCGATGGCCATGGTCAGGCGGTGGCGCGCCCGGCGCCCAGAATGTCGCGTGCAATCACCATCCGGTGCACTTCGGAGGGACCCTCGCCGATACGCTTGATGCGCATCTCGCGGTACCAGCGCTCAAGCGGCAGTTCCTGCGCCACGCCCATGCCGCCCAGGATCTGGATGCAACGGTCGACCACGCGACCAGCGGTCTCGGTGCCGTACACCTTGGCGATCGACGCGTCGACCTTGATGTCGCGCCCCATGTCGGCATTCCAGGCGGCCTGATAGACCAGCAAACGGGCCGCGCGCAGTTCCACTTCGGAGTCGGCGATCATCCACTGGATCGCCTGTTTGTCGGCCAGGTAGCTGCCGAAGGCCTTGCGCTCCTTGGCCCAATCGATGGCCAGATCCAGCGCCGCCTGCGCGATGCCGATCGTTGCCGCCGCGTAGGGCGGGCGGGCGTGGACCAGCCACTCCTCGGCGAACTTGAATCCCTTGCCCTCCTCGCCCAAGCGATCCTCGATCGGCACCTCGTAGTCGGCGAAGTGCACTTCGTACGGCGCATAAGAGCGGATCACCGGGATCTTCGACAGGCTGATGCCGGGACGGCTTTTGTCGACAACAAAGCTGGTGATGCCCTCGCGGCTCTTGCTGTCGCCGACCCGCGCGAACACGATGCCCCACTTGGCCATGCCGGCGCCCGAGATCCAGATCTTGGTGCCGTTGATCACGTAGCGGTCGCTCTTGCGCTCGGCGCGGGTCTGGATCGAGCGCGCGGGGTCGGAGCCGCCGCTGGGCTCGCTGATAGCGACAAATGCCTTGGTGCCGGCTTGGACATCCTCGTGCGCGAAGCGCTGCTGGTGTTCGGTGCCCTTCCAGATCACGTTCGGCGGATCGAAGCCGAACGCACCACAGCCTGCGATATAGGCGCCCATGCGGCATTTGGCGGTTTCTTCGGCTGCGACACACTGGCCCAGCAGATTGAGTCCGGCACCACCATGGTCGGCCGGTGTCTCCAAGCACCAAAGACCGATGTCGCGCGCCTTCTTTTGCAACGCCTTGAGTTGTTCCGGTTCCGGCGTATACGCGTCGTGCGGCAGTTTGTCCTCGACCGGCTTGACCTCTTCGCGCATGAAGCGCCGGATCGTGTCGCGGAGCATCCGCAGGTCTTCGGGCAGTTCCCAGCTTCCTGTGCTGTCTGTACTACTCATGCTGATTCCTTGTTGCGTAGTGCGACCGGTGGCATCAGACGGTGTGCGCCTGGGCACCTAGCTTCTTGCGCCGTTCCATGCTCGCCGGCGCGTCGAGTCGGTAGACGGTATGACCCGCCGACAAGGGATTGGCCTCGGCCACCACCGCGCCATACTGGTTTTCTGCCGTCGCGCGGCTGATGTAGCCGCGGTTCAGGTCGCGTTCGACCGATGCGAGATCGCGTTCCAACGGATTGCCGAAACCACCACCGCCCGGTGATGCCGCCCGGATCGCGTCACCGGGGGCGAACACGACGTTGTCCTGCTTGCTGCGCAGCTCGGGAATCCAGTTTTTGCCGCCGGTGATGAATTCCACCTTGTTGGGCGCCGCCGGTCCACCTCCGGCAATGCCGAACGGTGGGTGATCGACCCGGTCTCCGAGCGACGAGACATTGCATTCGGCCCAGGCGGTGAATCCGTACTCGGTTCCGCAACCGCCGCGATGCCAGCCCGCGCCACCCGAATCCTCGCGCAGCCGGAAATAGTCGAAACGGATCGGGAATCGGTGTTCGGACATCTCCAGCGACATGAAGTTGGCCATCGACTGCGGCGGCGTTCCGTTGACCAAGCCATCGCTGGCCTTGGTGGCGCCATAACCGCCCGGATACGGAAACACGCCGACGAAATAACTGCCGCTGCGCGGGTGCGTTCCGCTGATCGCAACCACACCGATGGTGCCGAAGAACGCGGCAGGCGCCTTGTCCGGAATCGCCTTGGACATGGCGCCGAACACCACGTCGATCACGCGGCCCATCGGATCGAGGTATCCACCGCACGGGGACGGATACTCGGCCGCCAGCAGGGTTCCGGCGGGCACATTGAAGCTGATCGGCCGGAATGTGCCGCCGTTGACCGGTACGTCGGGAAAGATGTGCTTGATCGCGACGTAGCACGACGACAGCGTGGTGTTGCGCGACATGTTCTGCGGCCCGCGTGCCTTGGGACCGGTGCCGGTGAAATCGAAATGCATCGTCTCGCCGGTGATGGTGATCGCCAGCCGCACGGGAATCGGCGTGTCGACGATGCCGTCGTTGTCGATCCAGTCCTCCCAGGTGTAGGTGCCGTCGGGCAGGTCGGCAATATACGAGCGCATCTGCCGCTCGGAATACGCGATCATCTCGTTCAGGCACTCACTGAGAACGGAGCGGCCGTATTTCTTCACCAGCGCGTCGATACCGCGGTTGCCTACCGAGAAGACGTTGGACATTGCGGCCAGGTCACCCGCTATCTCGGCCGGCAGGCGCACATTGGCGCGAATGAACGACACCAGCGCGGTGTTCAACTTGCCTTCGTCGTACAACTTGATCGGCGGGATGATGATGCCTTCCTGGTGGATCTCGGTGGCCTTGGGCGCCCAGCCGCCAGGCACGTTGCCACCAATGTCCATCCAATGGCCGGTAGTGGCCATGACTGCGAACAATTCGCCGTCTACAAACACCGGGGCGATCAACTGCACGTCCTGCAAGTGGCTGCCCCCGATGTAGGGGTCGTTCAGAATCCACATATCGCCTGGTTTGAACCCACCATCGTCGCGGGCCATTTCAATCACGGTTTGAACGGTGAACTGCATATAGGCCAGAAATACCGGCAGGCCGTAACGGCCCTGTGCGATGGTTTCACCCGTAGTGGGGTGAAAGATGCCATTCGCGCAATCGTTGGTTTCTGAAATGATGGGAGAAATGGCGGCGTGAATCAGATGCAGATCCATCTCATCCGCAATCTGCTCCAGGCTGCCGCGGACGACGGCCAAGGTTACCGGGTTCATCATTTGGAGTCCCTCACTGTGACCAACAAGTTGCCTTTGGGGTCGACCGCCACGCTCATGTCTGGCTCGACCACGGTGGTCGTGTCGCTTTGCTCGACGATGGCCGGGCCCCTAAATTGCATGCCCGGCGCCAAATCACCCCGCAAATACACTGGCGTGTCAAACCAGCCATTGAAATGCACCGGGCGGCTTGAATGCGGTCGTGGCGCGCCCGTTGCAATCGAACTGCTTTTCGGCAATGCGGCGCTAGACCGTCGCCCTACCGCGACGGTGCGCAGATTGACAATCACCACCGGCATGCCCGCCAAGGTGTTGCCGAAGGTTTCGCGATAAACGTCGTTAAAAGCCCTTTCAAGGCGCACCGCATCCCAATTCGCATCAATCATCACTCTAAGAGAATGAATTTGCCCGGCATAGGCCATGTCCGCCGCATGGGTGATGTTGGTGACATCCACCGGCACCTGACTTTCGTCGATTTGCTTTCGACCCTGCTGACTCTGACGCTCGACGATGCCCGCCAGCTCGCCAGGCACAAGCCTGTCCAAACGCTTTTCCAATGTTTGTGAAATG
>JAYUQC010000177.1:0-9321 GCA_043759735.1 Rhodoferax sp. | reverse complement strand
AACTTCCGATCAGCATGAACAGCATGGCGGAGGTCGCCAGCAGCGGTCGCCACTGCTCCTCGAAAGGGTAGCGACCGAAGATGATGATGCGGTGTTTTTCGGCCACGACGCCCCAGCATGCGCCGACACCGTCGACCCGGCAGGCGTCATAGTCAGGCAACCAGCTGGCCCGCAGCAGTGCCCAGCTGAAGAATTGCGGCAATACCAGGGCCAGGCCGGCCAGGACCAGGAGGGTCATCATCCCCGTGATCCAGTCGCCGAACAGGTTGATCCTGATCCAGGCGATCGGTCCCTCGGTCGGATTGGGCGCCGGCCGCGCCGCGACAGGAGTGAATGTCTGGGCGGTCATGATGGCAGGCGCCAAGCCGCGCATTGTGTGTCGGTGCCTGACCGTCCAGGGGCATTGGCCTGCGTGAAACGACGTTGTACCAAGCTCAGGGTCATTTTCATCTCTCCTTGATGGCCGAGCGCGCGTTGTACCAGTTCATCAGCAGTGAGGTGGACAGGGATGTCGTCAGATAGACCAGCATCACGATGGCAATCGCCTCGACCGCACGGCCGGTCTGGTTGAGCGAGGTGTTGGCGATCGAGACCACGTCCGGGTATCCGATGGCGACCGCCAAAGAGGAATTCTTGGTCAGGTTCAGGAACTGGTTGGTGACCGGCGGGATGATCACCCGCAGCGCCTGCGGCAGCGTGACCAGTTGCATCACCTGCCCGGGATTCAATCCCAGTGCGGCGGCCGCCTCACCCTGGCCCAGCGCCACCGACTGGATGCCGCCGCGCACGACCTCGGCCACGAAGGCCGCCGTATACATCGTCAGCCCCAACAGCACCGCCAGAAACTCCGGCGTCAGGGCCCCACCATTTTCGATCGAGAAGTCGCCCTTGACCGGAAAGTCGAAATCCGCCGGTGCGCCGCCGACCCACCAGGCCAAAACACCGGTAACGACAAAGATTGCCACCGGAACCCAGAACATGCTTCTGAGCTGGCCAGTCTGCTCGAATGTGCGAAACGCCCAGGAACGGTAGGCAAATCCCAGGATGGAGCCAGCAACCAGGCCGAGCACGCCCCACAGGTGACCGATCTCCCAGATCGGCTTCGGAAATATCAGACCCCCTTTGCTCAGGAACAGCGGCCCCAGCGTCAGCGCCTCCTGGGCAACCGGAAGAGTCTCGGTCATCAGCAGGTACCACATCAGCAACTGGAGCAAGATGGGCACGTTGCGAAACAGCTCCACATAGGCGTAGCACAGACCGCGCACCAAGGCGTTGCGCGAGAACCGGCCAATGCCGAGCAGGGTGCCCAGAATCGTCGTCAGGATGATGCCGACAATCGCCACCCGCAGGGTATTGACCAGGCCGACCAGAAACGCCTTCCAGTAGGCATCGCCGGAGTCGAACGGGTACAGGCTCTCGCCGATGTCAAATCCGGCGGGGCCGGTCAGGAAATCAAACCCGCTCTGGATGCCGCGCACCTGCATGTTGTGCATGGTGTTGCTGGCCAGCACCCAGATACCCAGAACCACCGCGCCGATCGCCAGCAGTTGATAGACAAGCCCTCGAAACGCCTGGCTGCGCCAGGACCAAGGGGTCTTCCTGGGGGCGGATTTCTGATTCATGAGAGCTTTCCTCTACGCGAAATTCGCTGCGCAGGAATAAAAAAACTGCTGCCGGAACACGCCTGGTGGTCCGGCAGCAGTGTCAGGTCAGAGCGTTTACAGAGTGATTAACGCGCCGGGTACGGGTACATCAGGCCACCGTTGTTCCACAGGTTGTTCAGACCGCGCGGCAGGTTCAGCGCTGTCTTGGGGCCGACATTGCGCTCAAAACTTTCGCCGTAGTTGCCGGACGCCTTGATGGCGCGCGCCAGCCACTCTTTATCGAGACCCAGCAGCTTGCCGGTGTCTTCGTTGCCGCCACCGAGCAGACGCTGCACCACCGGATCGGCAGAGCCCTTCATCTGGTCGACATTGGCCTGCGTGATGCCGTATTCCTCGGCTTCCATCAGGCCGTACATGACCCATTTGACGATGGCGAACCACTCGTCGTCACCGCGGCGCACCATCGGGCCCAGGGGCTCCTTGGAGATCAGTTCGGGCAAGATCACATGCTCCTTCGGATCCTTGGCTTCCTTGCTGCGCACCGAGGACAGTCCGGAGGCGTCCGTCGTGTAGGCGATGCAGCGACCGGCGAAATAGGCGCTGGTGGCAGCCTCGACTTTCTCGAACACGACCGGCTTGATGTTCAGGTTGTTGGCCTTGGAATAGTCGGTCAGGTTCTTCTCGGTGGTGGTGCCCGATTGCACGCACACTGTTTGACCCTTGAGCTGCTTGGCGCTCTTCATCTTGGTCTTGACGGGAACCATGAAGCCCTGTCCGTCGTAGAAGTTGACGACCGTCTGGGACAGGCCCAGCGATGCATCCCGGGTCAGGGTGAAGGTGGTGTTGCGGGCCAGCACGTCGATCTCGCCGGACTGCAAGGCGGTGAAGCGCTGCTGCGCCGTCAGCGGCACATATTTGATTTTCTCGGCGTCACCCAGCGTGGCTGCGGCCAGCGCCTTGCAGACGTCGATATCCAGGCCGGACCATTTGCCCGACGAGTCGGCCGCGGCGAAACCAGCCAGCCCGGTATTGACGCCACACACGATCTGGCCGCGTGCCTTGATGGCGTCCAGCGTCTTTCCGGCATGGGCAGGCGCGGCAAGCATTGCACCCATAGTCGCGATCGCTGCAACAGCGAGTGGTAGTTTCGATAATTTCATTGCGTTTTGCTCCATGTCGATTTGTAGGCCGGGGTCCGGCGCTGGCAAACGCCAGAGCACGTTAAAGTCCCGAAAGAAACTGTATCTGCTTCAAGATTGGATGGCATCGGGGTTTACTCGCAAAGCTCATGCAAAATGCGCATGAATTCATCTGGGTGCAATCGGCCCTTCGGCCGAGATCTTGAAGCAAAAATAATGCCAGTCGCCAGAGGCGCCCTTCGGTGATGGCGCCGCGCACGCAATGCAGCTTGCCTTGGGCCGGATACCCGGTCGCACTAACGACGCGACGCAAGCGTCAAACTTTTTGCCAGGGATTAGGCGCGCCCAGGGCCGCGCAGTGCAGCCATTGAACGGGAGAGATTGTGATGCCGCCAGCGACCATGCCAAGCCAGAGCGACCACGCCGAGCTGCCTGCGCACTATGCGTTCTGGCCCAAGCGCCTGCCCCTTCGCATCACGCCGCCTGCGACCGGGTTGTGGCACAACCTGGCGGTCAGTGCGCTGCGTTACCCGGACAAGCCGGCGCTGATATTTTTCGGTTCGGTCATCACCTATGCCCAGCTGCACGAACAGGCCGAACGGCTGGCCGCCTGCCTGCAATCGCTGGGCGTGGCCCAGGGAGACCGGGTGCTGCTGAACATGCAGAACTGCCCGCAGCTGGTGATTGCCCATTGGGCCATCTTGCGCGCCGACGCGGTCGTCGTCCCGGTCAACCCGATGAACCGCGCCGAGGAGCTCAAGCACTACATCGTGGACTCGGATGCCAAGGTGGCCATCACCACGGCCGATCTGGCGCAGGAACTGGCATCGGCCAGCAATGCGCTGGACGCGCCATTGCGGCTGTCGCATTTGATCGTCACACATTTCACGGACTACTTCGAGGGCAATGTCCAGGGTGACAGCGCGCCGCCGCCGGTCTGGCGCGCCTGGTTGACCGGCCGCCATCCGTTGCCGCAACTCGACAATGGCCAGGTGCTGGATTGGAATGGGGCATTGGCCACTGCCAAGATCCCGACACCCTCGCGCAGCGGGCCGAACGACCTGGCGGTGCTCCCCTATACCAGCGGAACGACCGGCCTGCCCAAAGGCTGCATGCACCCGCATGCGACCATCATGCACCAGGTCGTGGCCGGCTCGCTGATCAGCACGGCAACGGCCGAAGCGGTCGTGCTGGCGGTGGTTCCGATGTTCCATGCCACCGGCATGATCGGCGTATTGCATGCCTGCGCCTACAACGCCAGCGCCATGGTCATCATGCCGCGCTGGGACCGGGAGCTGGCGGGGCGCCTGATCTGCGCATGGCGGGTGAGCCATTGGGCCAATATCCCCACCATGGTGATCGATCTGATGGCGAGCCCCAATTTCGCGCAGTTCGACCTGTCGTCGCTGGTCCAGATCGGCGGCGGGGGTGCGGCAATGCCGCAGGCGGTGGCCCAACGCCTGTTCGAGCAGTTCGGGCTGCGCTATGCCGAGGGCTATGGGTTGACCGAGACCGCCGCGCCGTCGCACTTCAATCCGCCCGAGGCGACCAAGCAGCAGTGCCTGGGCATTCCCTATGTCAGCACGGAGGCCCGTGTAGTGGATCCGGACACGCTGCAGCAGATGCCGATGGGCGAGCAGGGCGAGATCATCATGTCCGGCCCGCAGATATTCAGTGGCTACTGGAAGCGGCCCGACGCAACAGCCGCTGCATTCGTCGAACTCGACGGCAAGCGCTTCTTTCGCTCCGGCGATCTGGGGCGGGTGGACGAGGACGGCTATTTCTTCCTGACCGATCGTCTCAAGCGGATGATCAATGCCTCCGGATTCAAGGTCTGGCCGGCCGAGGTGGAAAGCCTGATGTTCCGCCATCCGGCGATCCAGGAGGCCTGTGTCATCGCCTGCCGCGACAGCTATCGCGGCGAGTCCGTCAAGGCGGTGGTCGTGCTGCGCCAGTCACATCGCGGCCAGGTCAGCGAGCAGGACATCATCACCTGGTGCCACGACAACATGGCGGTGTACAAGGCTCCGCGCGTGGTGCAGTTTGTCGACGCACTGCCCAAGAGCGGCAGCGGCAAGGTGATGTGGCGCCTGCTGCAGGAGCAGGAGGGCGACGCTACGGTGTCCCCCGACCGCTAGCCATGCGTCAGACATAGCTGATGATCGGCTTGACATGGCGCATGTGCAGCGATATGCCCAGCGCCGCCATGTGGTTGGCGTTGCGACCCAGGATGGTTTGCGATAGCGGCAGGAATTCGGTTTCCTCGAACCGGGCGTGGGCGTGGTACTCCTTCACCAGTTGTTCGACCGCCGTTGTGTCGAGTTCGGTGTCGCGACCCTTGGCGATCTGCTTGAGCTGGGGCTTGATGCTTGACCACCATGCCTCCGCCTGGCGATGCTCGGCGGTCAGCCGCTCGATCATGGTCTTGACATGGGTCTGCTCCTGGCCCTTGTCGGCGCTTTGCAGCACCGCGGGGAACAGCTCTCGCTCCTCCTCGGCATGGTGTTCCAGGATCACGGCGTCGAAGAACGCCAGCATGGCTGCCGCGACCGTGCGTGCGCGCTGTGCCGGCGCCATCAGCGCGGGCAGTTCGCCCAGTGCGTCCAGGTGGCCGATGATGCCGACATGGCATTGGGAGAAGTTGGCGATCGGCGCGTCCGGTGTCGCGCCCAATGCGGGGCTGGTGGACTGGCTCATGGTCTGACTCCTGATGGCCGCTCGGTGGGCTCGTCATGCATTGTGGTTGGCGCCTGTGCTGTCGCACTTGATGCCGGTCAACGACCGTCGTCGTGGTCGACGCGGTTGCCGCGCTATTGAACCAGTGGCGTGTCCGCCGCATCGAGGTCGACGCCCACCAACTGTGCCTGCCCGGCCAGCAGCTGCAGATACTGGCGCAGCGCGGTGACAAAACTGTGTTGGCGCAAGGCCATGGCGACCGCCCCCCGGACGGCCTCGAACGGCTGGTCGGCGCCCGGTTCGCGCGCCAGTACTTCCACCACATGCAGTCCGAACCGGCTGTGCACCAGGCGCGGCAAGACACCGACGACGCTTTGCCCGAACAACTCGCGGGCCAGTTCGGGCGCCACTGCGTCCTTGGTCAGCCAGCCCAGGTCACCCCCTTCGGCACCACTCGGGCAATTGGAGAACTCGCGCGCCGAGCGCGCGAATCCGTCGCTGGCCGAGCCGTCGTGGCAGCGCACGTCGAGCAGGCAGGCCTCAGCCCGGTTGCGCAGCGCGACCACGTCCATGCCCTGGGTCAACGCAAACAGGATGTGGCGCATGTGTATCCTCTCGCCGGTGCTGTAGCTCGCCGCGTGCGCCTGGAAGTGGCGGCGGCAGGCTTCGTCCGACGGCTCGGGTACGACTACCTCGCGTTCTATCAGCGCGTCGATCGCTCTGCTGGCCGCTTCGCTGACGATGCCGTCGTCCCGGGCGCGATCGTCGGCGTCCAGCAGCCCGGCTGCAATGGCGGCGTGACGCAGAATTTCGGTGCACGCGCGTTGGCGCAGCGATTCGGTATCGATCCGCTCGCCGGTGCGGTGCAGAGCAACCGAGTTGACGCTGGCAACTGGCCCGTGTGCCTCGGCCAATGGCGATATGGGAAGGACCGGTGTTGCATAGGACATGGAGTGCCTTCCTTCAGACGCCTGCGCCGGGCTGGCGCGGCTGGTTGTGGCCTTCTGGCAGATTCAGCCGCCGGCTGCGCACCACCTGGTGCGGACGGAACAGGAACGCCACCGTCGCGAAACCGCTCCAGACATGAACCAGCCGGCTGAACGGAAACAGCAGGAAGATCGTCATGCCGAACACGATATGGAACAGATATGGCCACGGCAGAGTGCTCAGGACCGTGGCGTCGACTGGTCGCAGCGTAACGATGCGCTGCGCCCAGTCTGCCAGTATCAGCATCACGCTTCCGTCAGCGTGTTGCCATGAGAAGGGCAATGTGATCAGTCCCACCACGAGTTGCACCCACAAGACCAGCAGAACGGCGATGTCCGTCGGATGGCTGGTCAGGCGGATGCGCGGATCGAATATTCGCCGATGCAGCAGCAGGGACAAACCGACAAAACACACCAGCCCGGCCGCGCCGCCCGCCACCACGGCCATCATCTGCTTGGTCGCCGCATTCATGAAGATGCCATAGACGGCGTGCGGTGTGAACAGCCCGACCATGTGACCGAAAAACAGGAACAGGATGCCGAAGTGGAACAGATTGCTGCCCCAGCGCAGGCTGCCGGCGCGCAACAGCTGGGACGAGTCACTTTTCCCAGGTGTACTGGTTCTGGTCGAAGCGGATCAGGCTGCCGACCAGGAACACTGCGAAGCAGACGTAGGGATAGACCTGAAACAGAAAGCCTTGCAATGCGCTCATGACGACGCTCCTTGGTGCGATTGGGGGGTGCGGACGATGCGGATCGGCTGAGGCTGGCCCGGATTGGCCTGGCCTTTGGTGGAGCAGCCGTCGAATACGGGCGGCTCAGCCCAGCTTTCGTCGAGGTCTTCCTCGGCTGCCAGCTTGACCGACTGGGCCTTTTCTCCGGCCAGTTCGAGCAGCGCACCCAGCACGCCGGCGTACGGACTGTGATGGGCCTGCAGGCCGCCAAAGATGGCGTTGAAGATGTGGGCCATCTCCGACAGGAAGGCCTGGGCCTCACGTGGCGGCTGGGTCGAGACGAACTCGAGTACCGCTGGCAGGTAGTCGGGCAGTTCGCCCTCAGCCAGGTACAGGCCGGCTTTTTCGTACGTCTGGGCCAGGTCGATCATGGCCGGGCCGCGTTCGCGCGAGTCGCCGTGCACGTGTTCGAACAGGTGCAGCGATGTGGAGCGCCCCCGATCGAACAGGGACACATACTCGGCCTCGTTGTCGATGTCGTCGCGCCGGGCCAAGGTGCCAAGCAAGGCGTCGAGCTCGCTCAAGCGCGCCTGCGACAGCGCTTTCTCGGTCTTCAGCACCTCGCGCATCTGCGGCAGGAAGCCGCGCAGTTCGGCGTTGGGGTAACTCAGCAGCGTCGCCAGCGTGCGCAGCGTGCGCGCGGCCGAGACCGGTTGGGATTGTGCGAACATGTTCATACCTCTGCCCGGATGGGAATGGTGCGTTTTTTTTCGCTGCCGAAAAGGCTGACCTCACTCGTGCCCTCGGAGCAGCCGTTGCCGAAACTGAAGCCGCAGCCACCGCGTACGTTGAAGGTGTTCTCGGCGTACTCGCGGTGCGTCGACGGAATCACGAACCGGTCCTCGTAGTTGGCGATCGCCATCACGTGGTACATCTCCTCGACCTCGGCCTGGCTTAGTCCGACCTGCTCGAGCACCGCGGTGTTGATGCGCTGTTCGACGTGCTTTTCGCGCTGGTAGGCGCGCATCGCCAGCATCCGCTCCAGGGCCCGCACCACCGGAACCGTGTCGCCCGCGGTCAGCAGGTTGGCCAGGTACTTGACCGGAATACGCAGCTGGTTCACATCCGGAATCTGGCCGTTGGTGCCGACATGGCCGGCGTTCGCCGCGGCCGAGATCGGCGACAGTGGCGGCACGTACCAGACCATCGGCAGGGTGCGGTACTCCGGATGCAGCGGCAGGGCAACACGCCATTGCACCGCCATCTTGTAGACCGGGCTGTTGCGCGCCGCGTCCATCCACTTGTCGGGGATGCCATCGATACGCGCCTGCTCGATCACCTTGGGATCGAACGGGTCCATGAAGATGTCGAGCTGCGCGTTGTACAGGTCGCGGTCGTGTTCCACGCTGGCAGCTTCCTGGATCCGGTCCGCGTCATACAGCAGTACGCCGAGATAGCGGATTCGGCCGACGCAGGTCTCGCTGCACACCGTCGGCTGGCCAGCCTCGATGCGTGGATAGCAGAAGATGCACTTCTCGGCCTTGCCGCTTTTCCAGTTGTAGTAGATCTTCTTGTACGGGCAGCCCGACACGCACATGCGCCAGCCGCGGCACTTGTCCTGGTCGATCAGCACGATGCCGTCTTCCTCGCGCTTGTAGATCGACCCCGACGGGCAGCTCGCCACGCACGCCGGATTCAGGCAGTGCTCGCACAGGCGCGGCAGGTACATCATGAACGTGTTCTCGAACTGCCCGTAAATCGACTTCTGCAAGTCGTCGAAGTTCTTGTCGGCCGAGCGCTTCTCGAACTCGCCGCCGAGAATCTCCTCCCAGTTCGGGCCCCAAACGATCTTGTCCATCTGCTTGCCGGTGATGAGGCTGCGCGGACGTGCCGTCGGCGTGGCCGTCATCTCCGGCGCCGATTGCAGGTGGCCGTAGTCGAACGTGAACGGCTCGTAGTAGTCGTCGATCTCGGGCAGATTCTTGTTGGCGAAGATGCGCATCAGCAGCTTCCACTTGCCGCCCTGGCGCGGCTCGATCGAGCCGTCGCTCCTGCGCACCCAGCCGCCGTTCCACTTGTCCTGGTTCTCCCACTCCTTCGGGTAGCCGATGCCGGGCTTGGTCTCGACGTTGTTGAACCAGGCGTATTCCATGCCGGGGCGGCTGGTCCAGACGTTCTTGCAGGTCACCGAACAGGTGTGGCAGCCGATGCACTTGTCGAGGTTCAGCACCATGCCGATCTG
>JAYUQC010000176.1:0-9371 GCA_043759735.1 Rhodoferax sp. | reverse complement strand
ACTTCGAGCGCATCGCGAGCGAGTTGGCGACATGAGTGAACGCAAGGACCTGGAGCTGATCGCCGAACTGGTGCCGCGCGGCTCGCGCGTGCTCGATCTCGGCTGCGGCGACGGCGCGCTGCTCGCTCTGCTCTGCGAGCAGCGCGGCTGCAGCGGCTACGGTGTGGAGCTCGACGATGCACAGGTGCAGCAGTGCATCAAGCGTGGCGTCAACGTCATCCAGCGCAACCTCGAAGAAGGTCTGTCGATCTTTGCCGACGGCGCTTTCGACGTCGTGCTGCAGCTCGACACCCTGCAGAACCTGCGCAACACCGAACAGATGCTGCGCGAGACGGTGCGCGTGGCGCGCATCGGCATCGTGAGCTTTCCGAACTTCGCGCACTGGCCCAACCGCCTGTCGGTGCTGCAGGGGCGCATGCCGGTGACCAAGGTGCTGCCTTATCAGTGGTACGACACGCCGAACATCCGGGTGGGCACCTATGCCGATTTCGAGGTGCTGGCGCTGCGCAACGGGCTCAAGATCCAGCACAGCTTCGGCCTGCAGGATGGCCGCACCGTGCGTGCGCTGCCAAATCTGATGGCGGGCACCGCGGTGTTCAAGTTCAGCCGGTAGAGACACCGCCACGCGGTTCGCCCTAGGGTGTGATCGTGCTCAGCATACCAACGCCAGCATCTCGGGGGTGAAGCTCCAGTGTCGACTATGGCTTGTATTTCTTCCTTACCGCGCAACACACCGCCCTTGAGCTTCAGTGAACAGACATCGTATAACTGGTCGATAAAATGGCAGGGAATTGCGGACGGGTCAGGCCGCCGAGCCATGGGTTGGTGTTTCGACCTGCTGGGTGCGGCGAAGCCGCTCGCGGCTGTTGCTCAGATGGGTGCGCATTGCGGCGCGCGCGGCGTCTGCGTCCTGGTTGCGGATCGCACTAAAAATGTTTTCGTGTTCGCTGATGACGCGCTGCAGGTAGGCCAGTCGGCCTTCCGGCGCATGTTGCGGCGTGTTGACCCGGGTGCGCGGAATGATCATCGCGCCCAGATAGGTCATCAGATCGGCGAAGTGCTGATTGCCGGTGGCACGCGCGACTTCCATGTGGAACTGGAAGTCGGGCGGAACCGCGTCCGAATCCCGTTCGATCGAACTCTGGAACGCGCTCAGCGCGGCGAGCATCGCGTCCAGATGGGCGCTGGTTCGGCGTTGCGCCGCCAAACCGGCCGCTTCGGTTTCCAGGCTGATGCGCAATTCCAGCACCGCGATCACGTCCGCCACCGTGGCGAAATCCTGGGCCGAGATCTTGAAGTTGCCACTCAGGTCGGGCTTGCTGACAAAGGTGCCAATGCCATGGCGTGTCTCGACCAGTCCAGACGCCTGCAGTCGGGAAAGGGCCTCGCGCACCACGGTGCGGCTGACGTCGAACCGGGCCATGATTTCCGCCTCGGTGGGCAACTTGTTACCCACCGGCAAGCGACCGGACCGGATCTCCTCTGCCAGTTGATTGACGATTTCGCCGACCAATCCGCGTGGTCGGCGCGCACGTGCCGGCTCGGCCCCCCTGGGGGCGGCCGTCGACGGAATGTCGGTTTGCAGGGTTATCGTTGGTTCCATCAAAAATGGCTTGACAGGCGAATCAGGGCATCATGATAATTCAAATTGTCTGACAACGTATGACTGACAACCGAACCGATGGACCGACTTTAGCAAACCTGCAGCAAATGTCCAGCCCGAATGGGCTGGCGGCAAATGAACCAGATTAATCAGGCAATCGAGACGATGACGATCAAGTCCCACAAAAGAATCTTGATGACCGGAGCAGCCGGCGGCCTGGGCACCGAAATGCGCTTGCGGCTCAGGGCCAATTGCGATGTACTCCGGCTGTCCGACCGTGTGGCGTTCGGTGCGCCGGCGCCAGGAGAGGAAGTCATGCTGGCGGACCTGGCTGACGCGCAGGCCGTGGCGGGCATCGTTGGCGGCGCCGACGCCATCGTGCATTTTGGCGGCGTGTCGGTCGAGGGCCCCTTCGAGCCGATTCTGCAGGCCAATATCGTGGGCGTTGTGAACTTGTATGAGGCAGCGCGCAAGCACGGCACACGGCGCATTGTGTTTGCCAGTTCCAACCATGTAACGGGCTTCTACAAGCAGTCCGAGACCATTGGCATTGGCTGTGCGCCGCGCCCGGACAGCTTCTACGGCCTGAGCAAGGCCTTTGGCGAAGACGTAGCCCGTTTTTATTTCGACCGCCATGGCATCGAGACCGCCTGTGTGCGCATCGGCTCGTCGTTTCCCGAACCCCGAGACCGGCGGATGCTGGCCACCTGGCTCAGTTTTGACGACCTGCATCGGTTGGTCAGCGCCTGCCTGACGACGCCAGTACTGGGTCACAGCATCATTTTTGGCATGTCCAACAACGCGGTGACCTGGTGGGACAACAGCGGCGCGCGCCATATCGGGTACGTGCCGCAGGACAGTTCCGACGCATTTCGTGACGCTTTGTATGCCCGCACCAGTGCGCCTGATCTTGCCGATCCGGCGGTGCAGTACCAGGGTGGCGCGTTTGTCCGGATGGGGCCATTCGAATGATGGTGGCTGGCGTGGCCGCCGAACCCAGGGTGATTTCCACCAGCCGCGACGCCGTGGGTGAGTCGCCTGTGTGGGATGGCGCCGCGCAGGCCTTGTATTGGGTCGACATCGAGGGTCGGCACATCCACCGTTACGACTGGGCGAGCGAGCGCCAGCAAACCTGGAACACCAGCGAGCGTGTCGGATGCATCGCGCTCAGCGCGCGGGGTGGCGTGATCGCGGCGATGGAAAGCGGCGTTTTCGCGTTGCAGTTGCAATCGCCGCCCGACGTGCGTGCGCACAGGCTGGCCTCGATCACGCATCCAATGCCCCATATGCGCTTCAACGATGGACGGTGCGACGCCAGCGGCCGATTCTGGATCAGCACGATGTGCACGGACATGTCGCTCGCCGCATCGGTCGGCGCCTGGTTCTGCCTGGATGAGCGCGGCCTCAATGGCCCTTATTGCGATGGATTGATCACGCCCAACGGCTCGGCCTTCAGTCCGGACGGCAAGACCATGTACTTTTCGGATTCGCATCCCACTGTGCAGAAGGTCTGGGCGTTTGAATTTGATGTACGCACGGCCACGCTGTCCCATGGCCGTGAGTTCATCGATATGACTTCGTTGCCGGGCAGGCCCGACGGTGCCGCCGTCGATGCACAAGGCCACTATTGGATCTGCGGCAACGATGCGGGCCAGGTGCACCGCATCAGCCCGGCAGGTGAAGTCGTGCGTTCGATTCGTTTGCCGGTAGCCAAGCCGTCGATGTGCGCCTTTGGCGGGCCGCTGCGCGATACCTTGCTGATCACGTCGATACGCCCTGCAGGCGTCGAAGCCGGCCTCAGCGGCGCCGTATTCGCCGTCCAAGTGGGTGTGCGGGGCCTTCCCGAACCGGTGTATTCCCGTTTTCCATCGCTCGGGGTCTGAGCATAGCGTCAGCGACCGTTTTCACCATGTTTTCCCAACCAGGTCCATTGAGGAGAAAAAAGGTGATGATCCCCGAGATGGTCAAGCGTGCTGGCGCGTGCCTATCCGCAGCGTTGTGTCTGGGCCAGCAATTGGCCGCACGTAGAGCGGCAGCATCCGCCGCGGGAGGCCGATCTGCTGGCCTTGCTGCGAAGCTGGGCACCTGACGACGCGACTTTCCGCCATATCCTGATCCACAACCCGCAGCAACTCTACGGGTTCGCGTCCATCGATTCACCGTCATCGACTCCTTGAAAGCCCTCGCATGAATCCCCAGGACCTCAAGTCCATCATCGGCTCCGGCCTGCTGTCTTTCCCGCTCACCGACTTCGACGAACAGGGCGATTTCCGGCCCAAGACGTACATCGAACGCCTGGAGTGGCTCGCCCCGTATGGGGCGACAGCGCTGTTCGCCGCCGGCGGCACCGGCGAGTTTTTCTCGCTCACCGGGGACGAGTATGCCGTCATCATCAAGACCGCAGTCGACACCTGCCGCGGCAAAGTGCCGATCATCGCCGGTGCGGGCGGACCGACACGCTTCGCCATTGCATGCGCGCAGGAGGCCGAGCGGCTGGGCGCGCACGGCATCCTGTTGCTGCCGCACTACCTGACCGAAGCCGGCCAGGAAGGCCTGATCAACCATGTCGAGGCGGTGTGCAAGAGCGTGAAGTTCGGCGTCATCGTCTACAACCGCAATGTCTGCAAGCTCACACCCGATTCGCTGGCGATCCTGGCCGAGCGCTGCCCGAACCTGATCGGCTTCAAGGACGGTGTGGGCGAGATCGAAACCATGGTGTCGATCTACCAGCGCATGGGAGACCGCTTTGCGTACCTGGGCGGACTTCCCACCGCCGAGGTCTATGCCGCGGCCTACAAGGCGTTGGGGACCCCGGTGTATTCGTCGGCGGTGTTCAACTTCATCCCGAAGACCGCGATGGATTTCTACAACGCGGTGGCGGCAGACGATAGCGCAACCCAACATCGGCTGCTGCACGACTTCTTCATGCCCTACCTGTCGATCCGCAACCGAATGCCCGGGTATGCGGTCAGCATCGTCAAGGCCGGTGCGAGGATCGCCGGGCACGACGCTGGGCCGGTGCGCCCGCCACTGACGGATCTCAAACCGCTCGAAGTGGAGCAATTGGCTGCACTGATCAAAACACTGGGGCCGCAATAACACATCAGTGGTGCTGGCCAGCGACATTGAATACCATCGAACCGGCCACCGCATCCTGCACCAATCAACCCAAGGCGAATCACCATGACAGCGCAACAACACGACAACTTCATCAACGGCCAGTGGGTGGCGGGCGACAGCTACAGCCCCAACGTCAATCCGTCGAACACGGCCGATGTGCTGGGGCACTACACCCAGGCCAACGCGGCGCACATGAACGCGGCGGTGCAGGCGGCACGCGCCGCCTTTCCGGCCTGGTCCATCGCGGGCATCCAGGCCCGGGCCGATGCGCTGGATAAAATCGGCAACGAGATCCTGGCGCGGCGCGAGGAACTCGGCTCCCTGCTGGCGCGCGAGGAAGGCAAGACCAAACCGGAAGGCATCGGCGAGGCCGCGCGCGCCGGCAATATCTTCAAGTTCTTTGCCGGCGAATGCCTGCGCCTGGCCGGCGAGACGCTGGCATCGGTTCGGCCGGGGATCGGCGTCGAGGTCACGCGCGAGCCGCTGGGCGTGATCGGCCTGATCACGCCGTGGAACTTCCCGATCGCAATCCCGGCCTGGAAGGTCGCACCCGCACTGGCCTACGGCAACTGCGTGGTGCTCAAGCCGGCCGACCTGGTGCCGGGCTGCGCCTGGGCGCTGGCCGACATCATCAGCCGCAGCGGTATTCCCGCCGGCGTGTTCAACCTGGTAATGGGCCGTGGCGGCGTGGTGGGCGATGTGCTGGTCAACCATGCCGGTATCGACGCGATCAGCTTCACCGGATCGCAGCAAGTGGGCGGGCGCATCGCACAGCAATGCGCGGTGAATCTGAAGAAGGTGCAGCTCGAGATGGGCGGCAAGAACCCGCAGGTGGTGCTGGACGACGCCGACCTGGACCAGGCGGTGGAGCTGTGTGTTCAGAGCGCGTTCTTTTCGACCGGCCAGCGGTGCACCGCGTCGAGCCGGCTGATCGTGACCGAAGGCATTTATGCGAGGTTCATCGAGGCGATGCAAAAGCGCATGGCTGGGCTCAAGGTCGGGGATGCCATGCAGGCGGGCATCGACATCGGACCGGTGTCCTCGCAGTCGCAACTGGCGCAGGATATCGACTATGTCGTCATCGGCCAGAAGGAAGGTGCCAAACTGCTGATGGGCGGGGAACAGCTCCAGCGCGACACTGCGGGCTTTTACATGGCGCCGGCGCTGTTTACCGATACCACGGCCGAGATGCGCATCAACCGCGAGGAGGTGTTCGGACCGGTCGCCAGCATCATCCGGGTGAAGGACTACGAGGCCGCGCTGCTCGCTGCCAACAATACGCCGTTCGGCCTGTCGGCCGGCATCGCGACCACTTCGCTCAAGCATGCCACCCACTTCAAGCGCCACAGTCAGGCCGGCATGGTGATGGTCAACCTGCCGACCGCCGGCGTCGACTACCACGTGCCATTTGGCGGGCGCAAGGGCTCGAGTTACGGTTCGCGCGAACAAGGACGTTATGCGCAGGAGTTCTTTACCACCGTCAAGACCGCCTATACGCTGGCCTGATTGCGGTGCGCAGCCGGGCGCGACGACGCTTCGCCGCAGACCGATGTGCCACCCAACCACTGATCGCCCGCATCGCCATGTCTCATTCCCAGCCATCCGCGCCGCATCGTATTGCCATGCATGCGGCGGACAATGTGGCCATCGTCGCCAACGACGGCGGCCTGCCGGCCGGCACGGTGTTCCCGGACGGCTTGACCTTGCGCGACAAGGTTCCACAAGGCCATAAGGTCAGCCTGGTGGATATTGCGTTTGGCGCGCCGGTGCGGCGCTACAACGTGGTCATCGGCACAGCATTGCGTGACATCCCCGCCGGAACCTGGGTGCATGAGCGCCTGCTGCAGATGCCGCAGGCACGCGCGCTGACCGGCCTGCCGATGGCGACTGCGAAAGCGCCCCCGCTGCCCCCTCTTGATGGCTATACCTTCGAGGGTTACCGCAATGCCGACGGGTCGGTGGGCAGTCGCAACATCCTGGCGATCACGACCACCGTGCAATGCGTCGCCGGTGTGGTGGATTTCGCGCTGCGGCGCATCAAGGACGAGCTGTTGCCCTTGTTCCCGCATGTTGACGCTGTGGTGGCGCTGGAGCATAGCTATGGCTGCGGCGTCGCGATCGATGCACCCGATGCGGTGGTCCCGATCCGCACCTTGCGCAACATCAGCCTGAACCCGAACTTCGGCGGCGAGGTGTTGGTGGTCAGCCTGGGTTGCGAGAAGCTGCAGCCCGAGCGACTGCTGCCGCCGGGCGTGATCCCGATCAGCGACCAGCGTGGCGCACAGGAGCAGCAGGCGCTCGATGTGGTGTGCCTGCAGGACGCCGGCCATGTCGGCTTCATGTCGATGATCGACTCGATCATGCGCCAGGCCCGGCTGCACCTGGAGCG
This sequence comes from Rhodoferax sp., assembly GCA_043759735.1. GTDB lineage: Bacteria > Pseudomonadota > Gammaproteobacteria > Burkholderiales > Burkholderiaceae_C > CAISIP01. The sequence goes on along the minus strand of JAYUQC010000176.1, from coordinate 2,259 downwards.
CTTGAACCGGCGCCGGCGTGAAACCGTCCCCGCCTGTGAACTGGTGGTTGGCGTGCAATGCGGTGGCAGCGACGCGTTCTCCGGTGTCACCGCGAATCCGGCGGTGGGTTTTGCGACCGACCTGCTGGTGCGCGCCGGCGCCACCGTGATGTTCTCAGAAACCACCGAGGTGCGTGACGGCATCGACCAGCTTACGGCCCGTGCCGCCACGACTGAGGTGGCCGAGGCCATGGTGCGCGAGATGGACTGGTATGACCGCTACCTGGAGCGCGGCAAGGTCGATCGCAGTGCCAACACCACGCCGGGCAACAAGGTCGGAGGCCTGTCCAATATCGTTGAAAAAGCGATGGGCTCGATCATCAAGTCGGGCACCGCGCCGATCATGGGCGTGGTGCCACCCGGCGAGCGTGCGCGCCAGAAGGGCCTGCTGTACGCTGCCACGCCGGCCAGCGATTTCATCTGCGGCACGCTGCAACTGGCGGCCGGCATCAACCTGCATATCTTCACCACCGGGCGCGGCACACCCTATGGCCTGGCCGAGGTGCCGGTGATCAAGGTGGCCACCCGCAGCGACCTGGCGCGGCGCTGGCATGACCTGATGGACCTGGACGCCGGGCGCATCGCGACCGGCCAGGCCAGCATCGAGGACATCGGCTGGGAGCTGTTTCGCATGATGCTTGACACCGCCAGCGGCAAGAAAACCTGGGCCGAACACTGGAAGCTGTACAACGCGCTGGAGCCGTTCAATCCGGCGCCGGTGACTTGAACGCGTGCGCCGGCAACCGTGACGAACACGCCGGCTCGCCTTGCCGGTTGGCGTGCTCGGCGGGCGCGGCTCGTGGCAGAGTTAATGAACTAACGGCAATCAGTTTATCCATTGCGGATCTTGGGTCGTATTGATTGCCAAGGCCGTTAGTTCACTTTGAGAGGCGACTCGTCGTGACGATCAACCGTCGCTTCGCCAGCTGGCGTGCGCTGGCGCCCCGACAATCGCACCGCCCCGTCGATCCCAACGGGCCTCCGCACAAAGGCAACGCTCCATGGCCATTCAATGGTTTCCCGGTCATATGCATACGACGAAGAAGGCCATCGCCGACCGCCTGCCCGACATCGACGTCGTCATCGAGCTGCTCGATGCCCGTTTGCCCGGCTCCAGCGCCAACCCGTTGCTGGGCGAGCTGACCCGTGGCAAACCGGCGCTGAAGATCCTCAACAAGCAAGACCTGGCCGACCCGGAGCGCACGGCGCTGTGGCTGGCGCACTACCAGGCCCAGGTCGGCACCAACGCGCTGGCGCTGGATGCCAGCGATACGGCGCCGGCCCGTCAGCTGATCGACGCCTGTCGGGCATTGGCACCGCTGCGCGGCGGCATGGTCAAACCGTTGCGGGTGTTGATCTGCGGCATTCCCAACGTCGGCAAGTCCACCCTGATCAACACCTTGAACGGTCAGCGATCGGCCAAGACCGGCGACGAGCCCGGCATCACCAAGATGGAGCAACGCATCCAGCTGGCCAGCGACTTCTACCTGTTCGACACCCCCGGCATGCTGTGGCCGCGCATCACCGTCACCCAGACCGGCTACCACCTGGCGGCCAGCGGCGGCATCGGCCGCAACGCCTACGATGAGGAAGATGTGGCGATGGACCTGCTGGCGCGGGTACGGCACCGCTATGGCGACCGCCTGCAGGCGCGTTACAAACTGGACGATCTGGCGGCGGTCAGCGACGAAGACCTGCTCGAAGCCCTGGGCCGCAAACGCGGCGGCCTGTTGCCAGGCGGACGGGTGAACCTGCAGAAGGCGGCCGAGATCACGATCAACGACTTTCGCAGCGGCGCCTGGGGCCGCATCACGCTGGAGACGCCCGACGAATTCAGGCAGTGGTGGGCGCAGGGCCAGGCCATTGACGCCCAGCGCTTGACCAAGCAAGAAAAGCGAGCCCAGCGGCGTGGCAAGCCGCAGCGAGACGATGCCGTCCACGCCGACGAATCGACCACGTCGCCCACCACCGACTGATACGCTGCAGGCAAGCCCAGACCCGACGCGGGGCATGAAGGACCGACCGAGAACACCTCGGCGACGGCCAGCCGGATGCCCGGGCGGTTCGGCCAGCGTCCGCGCCATGAAACGACTTCCTCAGGAGATTTGAATGAGTTTTGACTTCGCAGGCAAACGCATCGTGGTGGCCGGTGGCAGCCGGGGCATCGGCCGATCGATCGCCCTGGGCTTTGCGGCCGCGGGCGCCGATGTTTCGATCTGC
>JAYUQC010000175.1:0-9377 GCA_043759735.1 Rhodoferax sp. | reverse complement strand
ACCATCGAGCAGGCCAGCGCGCCGAGCATTGGTTCGCGCATCAACCTGAACCACCAGCCCCAAGCGGCCAGCACGGCGCCAGCCGGATCATCGACCCGGCCGGGCCTGGTGACAGGGGGTTCCGAGCGCGCGTAAGCCTACAGGCGTGGGCGGCAGAAACCGGGGCTGGCGCCCGGGCCAGCGATGGCCTGGGCGTTGGTGTTGTCAGCCCCGATCCAAGGGCAGCAAGGAGCGCCGCTGAGCCTGCGCCAGGGCCAGCGAGGCCAGCACGCTGCATCCGAGCAGCAGCCACAGGCCCCATTGGTAGCCCGCCTGCGCGCTCCACAGCAAGCCCAGCGCCAGCGGCCCCAAAGCGCGCGCCAGGGCGGTGGGCAGGCCCAGCGCGCCATTCAGCGAGGCCACATGCTCGCGGTTCACGTACTGCGCGATCGCCGTGCCCTTGACGATGGTCAGCATGCCGTTGCCGGCGCCAAACAGCAACACGAACAGCAACACCAGTGCCAATGCGCCAGACCCGTTTCCGAACCAGGGCGCGAGCAGCAGGCAAGCCAGCCCCAGCGGGATCAGGCCCGGTATGAAGCGGTTGGCCGCATGCACGTCGAAGCGGTGCTCGAAAAAATACAGCAGCAATCGCCCCAGCACCTGGATCACGCCGATGCTGGCCGGCACCGCGATGGCCCAGGTCTCTGCCATGCCGCGTTCGCGCAGCAGGCTGACCAGGTGCGCCGGCAAGGCTGCCGTGATCGCCATGAACAGCACCACGAACAGGCCCACCAGCAGAAAAGGGGCGCCCACCATCAGGCGTCGCAGCGCAACCGGCGTGGCCGCGGTCGTGGCGGACGTTACCAAGCGTGGCGCATCGCGCAGCAGCCGCGCATGGATCGGCAGGCAGACCAGGAACTGCAGGCTGGCCAGACCCCACAAGGCGCCGCGCCAGCCCCAGGCCGAGATCAGCCAGGCCGTGAGCGGAATGAACACCGTGCTGGCCAGGCCACCGAGAAAGGTCATCGTGATGATGGCGCGCCGGAAATCGGTCGGAAAACGCCGCGTCACCACCGCAAACACCGGCGCGTACAGGGTGGCCGACATCGCCACGCCCAGCCCGGTCCAGACCAGATAAAAGCCGCTCAGGCTGGTAACGAAACCATGCAGCATCAGGCATGACCCGGCCAGCACCGAGCCGAGCATCATGACCCGCCGCTCATGGCCGCGATCGATCCAGCGACCGATGGCGTAGGCGCACAGGCCCTCGGCCAGCAAGGCCAGGCTGAACGCGACCGAGGTCTGCGCCCGGTTGACGCCCAGCTCCTGCTCGATCGGCCCGACCAGCAGCGCGAAGGTATAAAAAACACTGCCCCAGGTGATCAACTGGGCCAGTGAAAGGCCCACGATCAGGTTGCGTTGCGCATCGCTGCGCATGTCAATTGCCAGGGGGATTGGCTGCCATGGGGCCAGTATCGGTCCTGCCGTTGGCGCCAGCCACTGCAGGCCTGACGGTCAGTGGCAGGCGACGGCGCATCGCCTTCAAACGATGCCGGCGCCCCGCAAATCGGCGATGCGCCGGGCATCCAGGCCCAACTCGGCCAATACCTCGTCGGTGTGTTCTCCCAGCGCCGGAGGCGGGCGGCGAACGACCGGCGGATAGTCGGCCAGCCGCAGCGGACTGGCGACGCTGCGGATCGCGGCAATGCCATCCTTGGCCGCCAGCGCGCTCGCGCGTTCCTGGCGCACGATCAGGCTGCGCGCCTGCACCTGCGGGTCGGCGAAGGCATGGGCCAGGTCGTTGATCGGGCCGCAGGGCACGGCCTTGTCTTGCAGCAGCGCGATCCAGTCGGCGGTATCGCGCTGGCGGGTGACCTCTTGCATCAGCGGAATCAAGATCTGCCGGTTCGTGACCCGGCCCGCCATGCCGGAAAAACGCGGATCGGCGCTCCACTGCGGTTTGCCGACGGCCTTGCAGAAGCGGCTGAACTGGCCGTCGTTGCCGATCGCCAGCAGCATTGCGCCGTCACGCGTCGGAAAATCCTGGTAGGGCGCCAGGCTGGGGTGGCTATTGCCCTGGCGCTGTGGCACTTTGCCGGTATTGAGGTAACCACTGGCCTGGTTGGCCAGTGTGGACATGCCGACATCGAGCAGTGCCATATCGATATGCTGGCCCGCGTCCGTGCGGTTGCGCACCTCCAGCGCCGCCAGGATGGCCGCCGTGGCGTAGACGCCGGTGAACAGGTCCGTCAGCGCCACACCCACCCGCAGCGGCCCGCCGCCAGGCTGGTCGTCGGCGCGCCCGGTAATGCTCATCATGCCGCTCATGGCCTGGATCATCAGGTCGTAGCCGGCGCGCTCGGCATACGGGCCGCTCTGGCCAAAACCGGTGATCGAGCAGTAGATCAGGCGCGGGTTGAGCGCCTGGAGGCTGGTGTAGTCCAGGCCATAGGCCTTCAGGCCCCCGACCTTGAAGTTCTCGACCAGGATGTCGCTTCGCTGCGCCATCTGGCGCGCCAGCGCCTGGCCCTCGGGCCTGGACAAATCCAGCGTGATGGAGCGCTTGTTGCGGTTGGCGCTGTTGAAATAGGTCGACTGCGTCGTGTCGTTGCCGTCGGCGTCGGGCATGAACGGCGGGCCCCAGTGGCGGGTGTCGTCGCCCTCGCCGGGTCGCTCGACCTTGACCACGTCGGCGCCCATGTCGGCCAGCATCTGGGTGCACCAGGGACCGGCCAGCACACGCGACAAGTCCAGTACCTTGAGATGGGCCAGCGCACCCCCGGTGTTGGCTGTTGCGTCGGCCATCTCAGTACCGCCCGGCCGTTCCGAAGGGACTGACAGCCCCCTCGGGGGGCAGCGAACGCAGTGAGCGTGGGGGCAGTTTCATCCTAGTTCGCGAATGCGGCAATGCCGGTCTGGGCCCGGCCCAGGATCAGCGCGTGGATGTCGTGGGTTCCCTCGTAGGTGTTGACCACCTCCAGGTTGACCAGATGACGCGCCACACCGAATTCGTCGGAGATGCCGTTGCCACCCATCATGTCGCGCGCCAGCCGCGCAATATCGAGCGCCTTGCCGCAGGAATTGCGCTTGAGGATCGAGGTGATCTCGACCGACGCCGTGCCCTCGTCCTTCATGCGGCCCAGGCGCAGACAGCCCTGCAGGCCGAGCGCGATCTCGGTCTGCATGTCGGCCAGTTTTTTCTGGATCAGCTGATTGGCCGCCAGCGGGCGGCCGAACTGCTTGCGGTCCAGCGTGTACTGGCGCGCGCGCAGCCAGCAGTCCTCGGCCGCACCCAGCGCGCCCCAGGCGATGCCATAGCGTGCCGAGTCCAGGCAGGTGAATGGGCCCTTCAAGCCGTGCACCTCGGGAAATGCGTTTTCTTGCGGGCAGAACACGCCGTCCATGACGATTTCGCCAGTGACCGATGCACGCAGGCCGACCTTGCCGTGGATAGCCGGGGCGGACAAACCCTTCATCGCCTTTTCCAGAATAAAGCCGCGGATCGGACCGACCTGGCCGGACTCGAACACTTCCTTGGCCCAGACCACGAACACGTCAGCGATCGGGCTGTTGGAAATCCACATCTTGGAGCCGCTCAGTTTGTAACCGCCGGCAACCTTGTGGGCGCGGGTCGCCATCGAACCGGGGTCCGAGCCATGGTCGGGTTCGGTCAGGCCGAAGCAGCCGATCCATTCGCCGGTGGCCAATCTGGGCAGATATTTCTGCTTTTGCGCCTCGGTGCCGAATGCATTGATCGGCACCATCACCAGCGAGGACTGCACGCTCATCATCGAGCGGTAGCCCGAATCCACCCGCTCGACTTCACGCGCGATCAGGCCATAAGCCACATAGCTCAGGCCGGGGCCGCCATACTGTTCGGAAATGGTCGGGCCGAGCAGGCCCAGCTCCCCCATCTCACGAAAGATCGCGACGTCGGTCGTGCCATTGCGAAAGGCCTCGGTGACCCGCGGCAGCAGCTTGTCCTGGCAGTAGGCCGCGGCCGCATCGCGCACCATGCGTTCGTCGTCGCTGAGCTGGGACTCCAGCAAAAAGGGATCCTGCCAATTGAATGCCGCGTGGGCCATAACGGTGCTCCTCTATCGATCGATGAAACCCCGATCGTAGTGGCAGGCGCAGCATCGGACAACCACAAGATCGGAATCCATACTTGCTGTTGGCGCATACCATGATCAACCTTGTCTGTCAGCCTCATCGGTTCTTCGTATCGCTCAACGCATTAATCCATCTGCCGTTTGCCGTTTGCCGTTTGCCGTTTGCCGCAGCAACGTCTCATGGATTGGCTTTGGCGCAACGCCGCAGCCGAGCAAATGCAGGTTTGAGACCCCTTCACCGTTACAACCAAAGACGAACACCTTGTCATCGTCGATAATTTAGATGTACAACTGTTGCGCTGGCAGGCGCAACTACCGGACCAGCCCATAAACAGGAGACCACGATGGCGACATCGGGCAAGAACGAAACGCTGGGTTTCCCCACCCTCAAGTGGGAAGAAGAAGAGCAGGCAACCCGGCCAATGCCGCTGCACGAGTTGCCGCGCCAGGTTGGTATCGACAACGCCATGGCCATCGTCGCCCGGCGTCATGAGCGCATCGCCAAGGCGATCACGATTTTCTGGGGCTCACAAGACTGCGTTGACTACATTGACAAGCTGGTCATGAGCGGCGGCGACGGACTGGGCAATGCCCGCGTGGGCTTCAAGCCCGAGGTGGTGTCGGCCCTGATGAGCCTGATCAGCCTGCACCAGATGGACAAATAAGCCCGCGCGCCACTACCCCGGCAATCCGCGCGAACGCGCGAACCCTACATACCAGTCCAGGCAAGCCGGATTGGCCATCGCCTCCCGGTTGACCACCTTGTCCAAAGGCTGGCCCAACAACAATTTCTTGATCGGCAGTTCCTGCTTTTTGCCCGACAACGTGCGTGGTACTTCCGGGACCTGGAAGATCGCATCGGGTACGAAGCGCGGCGACAGCGCGGTTTTAATGGATTGGTTGATACGACTGCACAAGGCCTCATCCATCTGCAGCCCCTCGCGCAGCACCACGAACAGCGGCATATAGCTCTCGCGTCCCAGGTACTCCAGGTCCACGACCATCGAGTCCAGCACCTCGGACAGCGCCTCGACCGCGTTGTACAACTCGCTGGTGCCCATGCGCAATCCGTGCCGGTTGATGGTGGCGTCCGAACGGCCATAGATCACGCAGCCGCCGTTGGCGCCTATCTTGAGCCAGTCGCCGTGGCGCCAGACACCGGGGTACATGTCGAAATAGCTCGACAAATAGCGCGCGTTGTTGTGGTCACCCCAGAAGTAAAGCGGCATCGACGGAATCGGTTCGATACACACCAGTTCGCCGACCGCGTCCTGTACCGGCTGGCCGTTCTCGTCCCAGGCCTGCACCGCGCAACCGAGCAGACGGCACTGCATCTCGCCCGGCACCTGCGGCAACTCGCGGTTGCCGCCGATAAAGGCACCGGCAAAGTCGGTGCCCCCGGAGATGTTGCACCACCATATATCCTGGATGTGGCCCCCACGCTCGCCCACTGCGGCGTGGATGTTGCGAAACTGCTGGGTCCCCCAGTTCTGCACTTCCTCGCTCAAGGGTGAGCCGGTGCTGCCCAGCGCACGGACCTGGTCGAGTCCAGGGATGCGGGAAAGGTCTACGCCGGCCTTCATGCAGTTGGCGTAGAACGCGGCACCGGCGCCGAAGAACGTGACGCCCAGCTCGGCGGCAAAGCGCCACAGGGTGGTCCAGTCCGGGGCCAGGCGTTGGCCGCCCGCATCCTGCGAGCGACCGGCCGGACTGCCATCGAAAATGCAGCAGGTCGCCCCCAGCAGCAATCCCGATACCTGCGCATTCCACATCACCCAGCCGGTCGAGCTGTACCAGTGGTAGCGCTCACCCAGGCTGTTGACGGCATAGCTGCAGCCCAGGTCGTTGTGCAGCCCCACCAGTTCCATCGTGACCAGAGTCGCGCCGCCGTGGCCATGCACGATGGGTTTGGGCAACCCGGTGGTGCCGCTGGAATAGACGATCCACAACGGATGGTCGAACGGCAGCCAGATCGGATCGAACGCCCGGGTCGCGTCGTCGTCGCGGTCGATGGCCTGCGCGAAGTCGACATGGGCCAGCGTGGCATCGGCGCGGCACCGTGTGCCCAGGTTGTCGAGCATCAGCACGTGGCGCACCGTCGGCAACGCGGCCCTGAGCTGGGCCACCACTGCCAGGCGGTCCTGGTCCTGGCCGCCATGGGTCACGCCGTCGCAGGCGATCAGCACCACAGGCTCGATCTGCCGGAACCGGTCGAGCACCGCGTTCACGCCCATGTCGGGCGCGCAGATGCTCCACACCGCGCCGATGCTGGCGCTGGCCAGAAACGCCACGACGGCCTCGGGCACGTTGGGCAGATAGGCGGCGACACGGTCGCCCGGCTGCACACCGTGGGCTTGCAGGTGCAACGCCAGCGACGCGACCTGCTGGCGCAGCTGCGGCCATGACAATTCGCGCGGCGCACTGTTGCCCAGGCTTTTTTCGCCGTGGCTGATGATCGCCGGCAGCCCCCGCGCAGCGGCCGCATCCACATGCCGCAGCGCCTGTCGGGCATAGTTGATCTGCGCGCCCGGAAACCAGCGCGCGCCGGGCATGCAGCGCTCAGCCAGCACCGCGCTGTGGGGTGTAGGCGACTTCAGGTCGTAGTAGTCCCACAGGCTTTGCCAGAACCCGTCCAGGTCGGTGGTCGACCAGCGCCACAGCGCGTCGTAATCATCGAAGGACAGGCCCCGCTCCCGGTTCAGCCACTGCTGGTACAGGCGGATCTGGGGCACAAACGGGGGCAAATGTGCAGCGCGCATGGGCCAAGCGTACCCCACAGCGGCGCTTGCCGCTCCGGATATCGGCTCAGGGTTTGTACGGGTGTACAAATAACTTGTACAACCGTTCAATACCGCAATGGAGGTCCGATCCCGCCCGGCAAAGGCATCACGATCCACGGTGGATCGTGATGCCGATCCACGCCCGGATAGGCGCCAGGCCATTTTGCTGGCGGCGGAAAAGCTATTCGCGCAAAACGGCTACCACGCGGTGACGATCCGCCAGATCGCGATCGAGGCAGCGGTGCCGCTGGCGCTGGTCGGGTATTACTTCGGACAGAAGCACGCGTTGTTCGAAGCCATCTTCGAGCACTGGAGCCCCACCATTGACGAGCGTCTGACCGGCTTGCAGCTGGCGGCGGACGCTGGCGGCCCCGAACTGCTGCGCCACATCGTCGAGGCCTTCGTGCAGCCGGTGCTGCGCATGCGCGCCAGTGCCGAGGGCGAGTTTTATGCGCTGCTGGTGGCGCGTGAACTCAGCTATGCGTCGCCCGAGGCCGACCGGGTGTTGCGCCGGCATTTCGACCCATTGGCCCATGCCTACATCGCGGCCCTGCAGTCGGCGCTGCCGCACACCAGCATCGGCGATTGCGCCTGGGCCTACCAGTTCGCGCTCGGCGCCCTGCTGCACCACATGAGCGACCAGCGCGTGGCCCGCCTGTCGCAGGGAGCCAGCACGCCGAACGATGTGGCGGCGCATCCGATGCTGGTGCGATTCATCGAAGGCGGCATCCGCGCCGCCCTGCCGCCCATGGCGTCGCGCGCGGCGCCACCCGGCGCTCCCCGCACCGGCTCTTTGCCCCAACCCTCAACCCAACGGAGACATGCATGAAACCACTTCGCCGCACCCTCTTGTCCGCCGCCGCAGCAGTCGCTCTGGCCACGCTGGCACACCTGCCCGCCAGCGCGCAACAGGTCATCAAGCTCACCGCCACCGCCGGGCATCCGCCGGTGTTCCTGTGGGTCAAGACTATGGACGAAGTGTTCATCACCGAGGTCGACAAGCGCCTGGCCGCCGGCGGCAACAAATACAAGGTCGAGTGGACCAAGGCCTGGGGCGGCACACTGATCAAGCTGGGCAGCGAGTCCAAGGGCGTGGCCGACGGCATTGCCGACATCGGTCTGGTCAGCACGATCTTCGAGGCGGCCAAGTTCCCGATGCAGAACGTCACCTACTACACGCCGTTTGGCAGCGATGACGTTGGCCTCATCAGCAAGACCATTTCGGACATGCAGACCAAGATCCCGGCCATGGCCGACGCCTGGAACAAGAACGGCCTGACCTACCTCAATGGCATGGCGCTTGATTCCTACCATATCTGGACCAAGTTCCCGGTCAGCAAGATCGAGGACCTGCAGGGCAAGAAACTCAGCGCGCCGGGCCCGGCGGCCAACTGGGTCAAGGGCACCGGCGCGGTCGCAGTCGCCGGTACGCTGAACAGCTATTACGAAGACATCAAGTCGGGCGTGTCGGACGGCGCGGTGGTGTTCGCCACTGGCGCCGGGGCGGCCAAGCTGCATGAGGTGGCGCCGTATGTCACCAAGGTCAATTTCGGCTCCCAGTTCTCGGGCGGCATCGCGGTCAACAAGTCGCGCTTCGAGAAGCTCCCACCAGAAGTGCAAAAGGCCATGCACGAGGCTGCCGACGAATGGTCGGCGCAGTACGCCAAGATGCAGTCGGCCGCAGTCAACACGGCGTTGCAGAGAATGACGGATGCTGGTGCCAAGATCAGCGAGCTCTCGCCGGCCGAGCGCAAGCGCTGGGCCGACGCGCTGGGTCCGGTGGCCCAGACCTGGAGCGCCGACGTGACGGCCAAGGGCGGTCCGGGCAAGGACGTGCTCAAGATGTACACCGACGCACTCAAGCGCAGCGGTGCCCAGCTGCCGCGCGACTGGACCGCGAATTGAGCACAGGCAAGCCGGTTGCCCAAGACAGCTATGGCACGCGCTTGCCGTGGCAGTTCCAGCGCCTGGGCAAGCTGCTCAATGCGCTGGGCACGTTATGGATCATCGCGCTGATGGTGTTGATCAACGCCGACGTGCTGGGACGCAACCTGCTCAATGCGCCGGTGCGGGGCGTAACCGAGCTGGTGGCCCTGTCGATCGTCGGCATCGTGTTCCTGCAACTGGCCGACACGCTGCACAGCGGGCGCTTCACCCGCGCCGATGTGCTGCTGGCGCGCCTCAAGGAAACCCGACCGGTTTTTGCCGCGCGACTGCAGGCGCTGTACCACCTGGTGGGCGCCGGATTGATGGGCGTCATATTGTGGGCGGCCTGGCAGCCGCTGGTCGAGGCGATCCGCATTCGCCAGTACGTTGGCGCGATTGGTGACTTCACCGCGCCGGTCTGGCCAGTGCGGCTGATCATGCTGATCGGGCTATGCGCGACGCTGATCACCTTCATGCTGCTGGCCTGGGCCGATCTGCGCCGGGCAGGCGCCATGCAGTCCGACCTAACAGGTCAGGCATGAGTGCAGCGCCGGGCCGCCCCAAGCAAGCTCGCACC
>JAYUQC010000174.1:0-26382 GCA_043759735.1 Rhodoferax sp. | reverse complement strand
CACCAACCCGCAGGCCTACCCACTGGCGGGCAACAAACGTATGGGCCCGACGCCCTGGGGCGACCTGGTACTGAAGAACCGGCAGTGTTATGTCTCGGCTGGCTTCGGGCCGGCTTGTGACAACGGCCCGTTGCCGCGCGGCAACTAGACATAAGAGCTGTTGCGTCGCATGACAATAGCCACCTTGTTGCTGCGCTGACGCTGCGATTGGCACGGCTGGCGGGCCGTCCGGGTGGCGCCGATCGCGCTGCCCCGCGCGGGTTGCTTCCTCCGCACACAGAACAGGTTGCCGATGAAAACCGCACTGCTGATCGTTGACGTACAACAGGCTCTGATCCAGGGCGACCAGGCCTGCCATGGGTCGGACGCCGTGATCGCGCGCGTCAATACCGTCGCCGCAATGGCCCGTGCCGCAGGTTCTCCGGTTGTCTTCATCTTGCATGAGACACCCTCGGGTCCGTTCGCCCATGGCTCGCCGAGCTGGCAATTGGCGCCGGGCCTGCAGACCATGCCCGACGACCTGTACGTTCGCAAGACCACGCCGGACGCATTCTTGCAGACCGAGCTGCTGACGCTGCTGGTCAAGCATGGGGTGACCGACGTGGCCGTCTGCGGCATGCAAAGCGAGTTTTGTGTCGATACCACGACCCGGCGCGCCGCCGCGTTGGGATATCCGGTGCTGCTGGTGGCCGATGCGCACACCACCAACGACAAGGCGCATTTGTCGGCGCAGCACATCATCGCGCACCACAACCAGACCCTGTCGAACATCACCAGCTTCGGGCCGCGCATCCGGGCCGTGGCGACGTCCCAGCTGCGGTTCACGGACTGATCGTCGGCATTGCCGTCACTGCGCCACACCGTGGCGATTCGTGTGCCGAATCTGCCGGCATCCTTCCGGCTCCGGACGAGGCCTGGCTTCAGGTGCCGGGCGCGTGCGCCAGCAGCGCAGTCCAGTGTGCCATCGACCCGTTGCCATCGGCCAGGTCCAGCGTGGCCTGCAGCACGGTCTGGGCGTGGGCGCTCGGCCATACCCGTTCGCTGAGGCCCATGAATTTACCGCGCAGTTCATCGCGGCTGTAGGGCAGGGCATCGTCGCCGCGGTTCGCGCCGACCTCGCCTTGCAGGGAACTGCCATCGTCGAGCGTGATGACCACGCGGGCCGGACGTTCCATCGGCAGCCGGGCTGTCATGGACGGATCCTCCTGCACCGTCACCCTGCTTGCCAGCGCCGCAACCCGCGGGTCGCGCACGGCATCCCAGCTAAAGCTGGCCAGCGCGCTGCTGCCATTGACGATGCGGGTGGCGACCGCGAACGGCAGCGAGAACTTGGCGCCCAAGGTGTTGCGCGGCGCCGGTTCGCTGAGTTCGGCGGCAAACCCGTAGCTGGCCACGGCGATGGAGCGGATGCGGTCGGGCCGGGGGAGCGGGCTGCGCGCCGCGATCTGGTCGATAGCGTCCAATGCGCCATGGTTGAAGCGGCAGCAGGAGTGCAGCTTGAAATAGTTCTGCAGCAAATGCCATTCGTCGCCCAGCGCGCGCACCAGTTCTTCGGTGTCGAACTGCTCGGAGATGATGTTTCGCATCAGTGAGGCCAGGCCATCGTGTTCGCCATTGAATCCACTGTGCGCCAGTTGCAGCGCCAGCAGGCCGTTGCGATTGGACATGCCGGCGTAGGTGTTGCGCACCAGACCGCCCTCGAGCATGGTGCGCTTGGAGGTCGCCGTGGTCAGCGACGCGCTGATGTTGATCACCTCGCGCATGCCGTCGGGCGATGTGCCGGCAAGTCGCGCGCATGCCGCCGCCGCGCCGATCGTGCCCCAGGTGCCGTGCGGATGCATGGTCGCGCGCAGGCGGGATGCGGCGCCAATCCGCGAACCGACTTCGTAGCCGACCACCAGCGCGGACATGAATGCTCCGGCGTCGGCGCGGCGCTGCTGCGCCAGCGCCAGTGCGGCCGGAATCGCATGCACCGCCGGATGGCCGCGCGAGAATCGGTTGCCTTCGTCCATCTCCAGGAAGGTACCGGCAGTGCCATTGACCAGTGCGGCCACGTCCGCGCTGGCGCTGCGACCCAGCCCTAGCAGGGTCGCCGGCCCTGCCGTGTCCAGCGCACCGGCGAGTGCGCGCAACTCCGGTTCGGCTGAGCCACCCAGGATGGCGCCGATGGTGTCGGCCAGGATCCAACCGGTTTGTTCGCGCACCGCGTCCGGCAGATGTGCAAAGTCCAGTTCGGCGGCGAAGCCGCTAAGGCGATCAAGGTAGTCCATGGGTCGCTCTCTGTTGGTGGATGCGCGGGCGTGTCGGGCAAGGTCTGGTGCCCGCGATCGAACCCACGCGGCTGCGCGTCTGGCGTGCGCAAGTCGGCGACGAGGGCGCCGAATCGCCGTACATCCGATGCTCCATCAGGGCCCTCCTTGCGGCTTGTCACGTCGGGTTTTACCGGAGTTGACTTGCGCCGGTGATCGGTGCATAGTCTAGTCCAATTGTTCTATAAATGGAACAATACAGGTCAAACCCCTTGTCATCAACCATCGAGAGGATTCCCATGAACACCACCCATCCCCTGTCGCGCCGACTAATACTGCAAGCGGGTGCCGCGAGTGCCGTGCTGGGCGCTCCGGGGCTTTTGCTGGCCCAGCCCAAACCGGTCAAGGTCGGCCTGGTGCATCCGGTCAGCGGCGGGCTGGCCTACAGCGGGGGCCAGTCGCGCATGGGCGCGCAGATGGCGATCGACGAGATCAACGCCGCCGGTGGCATCCGGTCCATGGGCGGCACCAAGCTCGAGGCGCTGCTGGGTGACTCGCAGTCGCGCCCCGAGGTGGGGGTCAGCGAGGTCGAGCGCATGCAACAGGACGGTGTGTCGGCCTACCTGGGCTGTTTTGCCAGCGGCATCGCGCTGCCGGCCACACAAGCGGCTGCCAAGTACAACACGCCGTTCCTGATCGATGTGGGTGCATCCGACCTGATCGTCAGCCGCGGCCTGAAGAATGTGTTCCGTCTCAAGCCCGGTTTCGGCAAGTGCGTCGACGACGCGATCGTCGCGCTGGGCGAGATCAACAAGGCGGCCAATGGCGTGGCCAAGACTGCAGTGCTGGTGCACGAAGAGTCCGAGTTCGGCAGCGGCACGGCCAAGCTGCTCGCCGGCAAATTGCCCGCCATCAGCATCCAACCGTTGGAAACCATCAAGCATGCCAATCCGACGCGTGATTTCTCCAACATCGCGCTGCGCATCAAGAGCCTCAAGCCCGATCTGGTGATCATGAGCAACTACCAGAACGAGTACGTGCTGCTGGCGCGCACCCTGGCGCAGCAAAAGGTCGATGTGGCCGCGATGTTCAGCGTGCTGGGCGGCGGCTTCAACTTCAAGCTGGTCAAGGAGCAGCCCGACATTGCCCAGTACATGATGGACTTCAACCACTGGTACAACCCCACCAATGCCAAGGCGGTCGAGATGCGCAAGCAGATCGAGGCCAAGGGGGGTCTGTTCACCTTCGAGGTCTACCTGTCGTACAACGCGATCATGTTGTACGCCGATGCGTTGCAGCGCGCGGCCACGGCGGACAAGGAGAAGGTGATCGACGCGCTGGCCTCCAGCACCTGGCAGCCAGCCATCATGCCGTATGGTCCGACCAAGTTCGTCAACGGCCAGAACGAGGGCGGCCGGGGCGCCTTGCTGCAGGCCTCCAAGAGCGACATCGACGTGGTCTGGCCGAACCAGTTCGCGTCTGGCAAGCCCACGTTTCCGCGACCGAAGCTGGGCTGACGCAGGCTGGAGCGGATCGGCAACCAGATGCCGGCGCCAGGCCCACGGCCTGACGCCGGCGCATTATTCGTGGAGGTTTCTTGGACGCGACCATCATTGCCGCGGCGGCCATCAACGGGCTGCTGCTGGGCGGTATCTACACGCTGGTGGCATCGGGCCTGACCCTGATCTACGGCGTGCTGCACATCATCAACTTCGCCCATGGCAGCATGCTGATGCTGGCCATGTTCGGCGTCTACTACCTGTTGACGCTGCTGGGCATCGACCCGTATCTGTCGATCTTCATCATGGTGCCTGCGATGTTCGTGCTCGGCTACCTGCTCTACAAGGGCCTGATCGGGCGCCTGTCCGGCGGCAAGGATGAGAACATCCTGCTGGTCACGCTGGGCCTGTCGATCCTGATCGAGAACCTGGCGTTGATGTTCTTCAAGGGTGATTCGCGCACCATCCTGGTGTCATACTCCGACACCATGGTCGAACTCGGGCCGGCCTTCGTGCCGCTGCCCAAGCTGATCTCGTTCGGGGTGGCGATGGCGCTGTGTGCGGCGCTGGGCCTGTTCATGCAGCGTACCGACACCGGTCGGTCGATTCGCGCCGTGGCCAAGGAACGGGTCGGTGCACGCCTGGTAGGCATTGACGTCGAGCGCATTTTCGCGATCTCCTACGGCATTGGCCTGGCCACGCTGGGCGCGGCGGCCTGCCTGATGATGCCGATCTTCTATGTCTCGCCCACCGTGGGCCATGTCTTCGTGCTGGTGGCGTTCACGGTGGTGGTGCTGGGCGGCATGGGCAGTTTCCTGGGAGCGGTGGTCGGTGGCCTGATCATCGGCCTGACCGAGTCCTTCGGCGGCCTGTTCCTGGGCGAGAGCATGGGCCAGATCGGCATCTCGCTGATCTTCATCCTGATCCTGTTGCTGCGGCCTTCGGGTCTGTTTGGAGCCAAGGCATGACCAACGGTGTGTCCACGCTCAAGCCGATTGCCTGGAAACTGCACCTGGCGGTGTTGGCGGTGGCGATCGCATTTCCGTTCGTGTTCCCGTCCAGCTTCATGGTCAACTTTGGCGTGCTGGCGCTGTTCTATGCGTTCATCGGCCAGTCCTGGAATATCTCCGGCGGCTTTGCCGGGCAGTTGTCGTTCGGCCATGTCGCGTTTTTTGGTGTCGGCGCCTATGCGTCCACCATCGTGCAGATGCGGCTGGGCGTCTCGCCCTGGCTGGGGCTGCCGGTCGCGGCACTGGCCGGTGCGCTGGTGGGCGGCGTGATTGCCGTGCTGTCGTTTCGCGCCGGCCTCAAGGGTTCGTACTTCGCCCTGATCACCCTGGCATTTGCCGAGGTGCTGCGCATCGTCAGCAACTCGATCGGCATCACCGGAGGCGGAATCGGCCTGCTGATTCCGATGAAGATCGGCGCGGCCAACCTGCAATTTGCCGAACGCAGCGGCTTTTACTTTCTGATCCTGGTGTTGACCGTCGGCTCGGTGGCGCTGGCGGAGTGGATGCGGCGTTCGCGCTTTGGCGCCCAGCTTGCGGCGATCCGCGAAAACGAGGATTCGGCCCGGGCCCTGGGCATCGACGTGTTCGCCGAAAAGGTCAAGGTAATGTTGATCTCGGGTGCGATCGGCGGTGTCGGCGGCTGCTTCTTTGCGCAGTATTTCCTGTATATCGATCCGTTGATCGCGTTCGGCGTCGACAAGTCGATCGAGATGTTGCTGGTGAGCATGATCGGCGGCGCCGGCACCGTATACGGGCCGCTGGTCGGCTCGGTGCTGCTGGCCCTGGTCAGCGACGTGACGCGCACGCTGACCCAGATCCAGGGACTGTCGCTGGTGCTGTATGGCGCGTTGCTGGTGGTGATCATCGCATTCCTGCCCAATGGCCTGATCGACCTGTTCAGCCGCAAGCGCGGCAAGCCGGGCAACAAGCCATGATGTTGCAGGTGTCCAATCTGAGCAAGGTGTTTGGCGGCCTGCGGGCGGTCGACGATGCGAGCCTGCAGGTGGAGCAAGGCCGCATCGTGGCGCTGATCGGCCCCAATGGCGCCGGCAAGACGACCCTGTTTGCCTGCATCGCCGGCTTCCTGCCGGTCAATGGCGGCCGGGTGCAGTTCATGGGACAGGACATCACCGGATGGCCGGTGCACCGCATTGCGCGCGCCGGCATGGTGCGCACTTTCCAGATCACACAGCCGTTCGCCAAGCTCACGGTGCATGAAAACATCGCTGTCGGCGCTTACCAGAAGTACACAAGCCGAAAGCAGGCTTGGGAGCATGCGCGCGCCGTTGCAGGCAAGGTTGGCATGGAGGCGATGCTCGAACAGCCCGCGGCCGACCTGACCGTGGCAGGGCGCAAGCGGCTCGAACTGGCCCGCGCGCTGGCAACCGGCCCCCGGCTGTTGTTGCTCGACGAGGTGATGGCCGGGCTCAATCCGTCCGAGATTCTGGAGATCATCGCGATCATCCGGCTGATTCGCGACAGCGGTGTCACGGTGTTGCTGATCGAGCATGTCATGCATGCGGTGATGAGTCTGTCCGACCACATCCATGTGTTGTCCTACGGCAAGATCATTGCGCAGGGCAGTCCACAGCAAGTGGTGGCCAATCCGGCCGTGATCGAGGCCTATCTGGGGCGCGGCGGTGCTGACCCGGCCGCCGATCCACCAGCGGAGCAAGCCCATGCTTGAGGTACGCCAACTGCATGCCGGTTACGGCAGCATCGAGATCCTGCGCGGCATCGACCTGGACGTCGGCAAGGGCGAGATCGTCGCGGTGCTGGGCAGCAACGGCGTTGGCAAGTCCACCTTGAACAACAACATTTCCGCGCTGTACAAGCCGTTCTCCGGCTCGATCCGGTTTCAGGGTGAGGAGCTGGTGGGCCTGGGTTCATCGGAGATCGTCAAGCGCGGATTGATCCATGTGCCCGAAGGCCGGCGCGTGTTTCCCAACCTCGATGTGCGCGAGAACCTGGAGACCGGAAGCCTGGCCCGGGGCCGGCAACGGCGCGCCCAGAACCTGGACAAGGTGGTGACGATCTTTCCGCGGCTGAAGGAGCGCTTCGCCCAGTCGGCCGGCACCCTGTCCGGTGGCGAACAGCAGATGCTGGCGATCGGGCGCGGGCTGATGGCCGAGCCGGTGTTGTTGATCCTGGACGAGCCTTCGCTGGGCCTGTCGCCGCTGCTGGTGGAGGAGATGTTTGCGCTGATCGTCAGGATGAACCGCGAGGGCCAGGCTATTTTGCTGATGGAGCAGAACGCGGTGCAGACGCTGGCCGTTGCGCATCGGGGCTACATCATCGAGAACGGCCGCGTTGCGATGCAGGGCGTCGCCAGCGATCTGGCGGCCGATCCGGACCTGCGCAAGAACTATCTGGGGCTGTAGCGCATGGCTCCTGCACTCCCGCTGCCCAAATACCACCAGATCTATCTGGTGCTGCGCGAGCAATTGCAGGAGGGGCGTTTTGCCAACGGCCTGCCGCCCGAAGTGGCGTTGAGCAAGGAATTTGGTGCCGGACGGGTGACCGTGCGCAGGGCGCTGGAGCAACTGTCTGACGAAGGCCTGATCATCCGTCGGGCGGGGCGCGGAACCCATCCGTCGCCGGCGCGCCCGGCGCAGGCGGGCGACGCCGTCCAGGGCGGGCGCGGCGTCATCGGCATGAGCGGCCTGTTGGAGAACATCGTCAACATGAGCCTGCGCACCACGGTCAAGGTGATCGAGGTGCGTACCATCCATGCGTCGCACAGTGTGGCCGAGGCATTGCAGATCCCGTTCGGCGCCAAGGTGCAGAAAGCGGTGCGCAGGCGCAGTTCCAAACTCGGCCCGGTGTCGCACATCACCACCTATGTGCCTGACGAACTGGCCAGCCGCTTCGGCCGCAAGGACTTGTTGCGCAAGCCGATCCTGCGTCTGATCGAGGAGTCGGGCGTGGTGATGGGCCGCGCACGGCAAACGGTGTCGGCCCGCCAGGCGGACGCGGTGGTGGCTGCCGAACTGGGTGTTGCCGTCGGCACCGCCTTGCTCGCGGTACGCCGCCTGGTGTTCGACGCGAACGACAGACCGGTGCAATGGTTGCATGGCCTGTACCGGCCCGACCGGTACGAGTATCAGATGGATGTGTCCCAGGTTGGCAGCATCGACGCCCGGATATCGGTCAAGGAGAGCCTGTCGGAATAAATGCCCCGCGCGGCACCGCGCACGGGTGAACGACCAGAAGTGACATGACCAGCGAACTATTACCAGCGCGCACATTGGCGCAAAAATTGATTGCCCGGGCTGCCGGCAAGGCCCATGTCATGCCCGGCGACATCGTCAACTGCAAGGTGGATCTGGCGATGTTCCACGACTCGTCGGGTCCGCGCCGGCTCAAGCCGATGCTGGAGGAACTGGGCGCCTCGATCTGGGACAAGTCCAAGGTGGTGCTGGTGATGGACCACTATGTGCCGGAGCGCGATGACGAGTCGCGCCGCATCGTGCGCATCGCGCGCGACTGGGCCCAGGAGCAGAAATTGCCCCATGTCTATGACAGCATCGGCATCTGCCATGTCGTGCTGCCGCAAAAGGGGCATATCCGGCCCGGCATGTTTTGTGTGGGGGGCGATTCGCACTCGCCAACCGGGGGGGCCTTCGGCGCCTACATGTTCGGCATCGGTGCAACCGAGATGCTGGGCGTGGTGGTCACCGGGCAATTGTGGGTACGGGTACCGCAAACCCTGCGCATGCGGTGGCACAACCGGCTGGCCAGGGGGCTGACGGCCAAGGACATGGTGTTGCACATGATCGGGCGCTTCGGCATGAATGGCGGCCAGTACCAGGCGGTGGAGTTCGCCGGCGAGGCGGTGCAGCGGCTGTCCATGCCCGAACGCATGACACTGTCCAACATGAGTGCGGAGATGGGCGCGCAGGCCGGTCTGATCGCGCCCGATGCGACGACCCGCGCCTGGCTGGCCGGTGCCGGGGTCACCGTCGAAGAGGATGCGTCCTGGTGTACCGATGACGGCGCCCCGACGCTCGACCACGACTTCGACGCAGCAACTCTGGCGCCGCAGGTGGCAGCCCCGCACAGTCCTGCCAATACCCGCCCTGTGGGGTCGTTCGCGCAGGTGGACATCCAGGTCGCCTATGTCGGCGCCTGCACCGGTGCCAAGCTGGACGATCTGCGTGCCGCGGCACAGGTGTTCGACGGGCATCATGTGGCGCCGGGCGTGCGCCTGATGGTGGCGCCGGCCAGCCTGCACGACCAGGCCCTGGCGGAGAAAGAGGGCGTGATGCAGATATTGCGTGCGGCCGGAGCCGAGGTGTTGCCGACCTCGTGTGGCGCCTGTTCCGGCTACGGAGGCAGCATTCCCGACGGCGCCAATGTGATCGCCACCACTGCGCGCAACTTCAAGGGGCGCATGGGATCTGCCAGCGCCCAGGTCTACCTGGCTTCGCCCTATACGGTGGCAGCGTCGGCGCTGCGCGGGCGCATCAGCGATCCACGCGAGATACTGCAGTGACTTCGCCATGGCGGCCCCAAGCCACGCCGCTGGCACCCGCGCAGGCGCAGTCGGCGTCGGAGTCCGCGCACCGGGTCTGGACCTTCGGTGACGACATCGATACCGATGTGCTGGCACCAGGCGCCTACATGAAACTGGGCATTGAGGACATCGCTGCGCATTGTCTGGAGGCCGTGCGCCCGCAGTTCGCGTCCCAGGTGCGGCCGGGCGATGTGTTGGTGGCCGGCGCCAATTTCGGCATCGGCTCCTCGCGCGAGCAGGCGGCCGCTGCGCTGGTGTACCTTGGCGTGCGCGCGGTTATCGCGCCCTCGTACGGCGGCCTGTATTTTCGCAATGCGTTCAATCTCGGCCTGCTGTTGTTGACATGCGCCCGCGCCGGCGAACTGCAGGACGGCGCGCACATCAGGCTTGACCTGAAGGCATTGACGGTCACGACGCCCGCCGGTGTTGCCTTGCCGTGCGAGCCGATACCGCAATTCCTGCTCGACATGGTTGCGGCGGGCGGATTGCTCAACCAGTTGCGCCGCAGGCTCGGGCGCGACGCCGTACCGTGATGCAGGGCGAGCGCGATAACGCGGTGGCATCGCCCGCGACCGGTTGGCCGGGCTGCGAACCAGCAAAAAGACCAGGAGAAAAGGCATGAGTTTCACGCGTGTGCAGCGCATCGCCCTGGCGGCCGACGTCCCCCATGTTCCGGTGGTCATCGTGGGTGCCGGTGCCTGTGGCCTGACCGCGGCAATCGGCCTGCGCGCGCGCGGCATCGACTGCGTACTGCTGGAGCGCGACGCGCGGCCAGGCGGGTCGACGGCCCTGTCGTCCGGTTTCATTCCCGCGGCCGGAACCCGGCTGCAGCGCACGCTGGGCATCCAGGACTCGCGCCTGACGTTTGCCCAGGATGTGCAGGCCAAGGCGCACGGCGAGGCAGCGGAACATCTGGTGCAGGCCTACACCACGGCGGTGGCGCAGGCCATCGATGCGTTGGAGCGGCAGGGCATTGTGTTCGAGGTGCTGGACGGCTTCCTGTATCCGGGACATCGTGCGCGGCGCATGCATGCGGTGCCCGAGCACACCGGCGCCGCGCTGATGGCCAGCCTGGAGCGGACCGCCCGTGCCGCGGGCGCCGACATCCTGACGGACGCGCTGGTGCGCATCCTGCATCTGGACGGCGATGACCATGTCCGCGGCGTCGGCTATGTGCGGCCCGATGGTTCGGTAGAGCAACTGCGTTGTGATGTGTTGCTGCTGGCCTGCAATGGCTTTGGCGGCAACCCGGAGATGGTGCGCGCATTGCTGCCCGAGATGCGCGAGGCGACCTTTGCCGGCCATGTCGGCAACGATGGCAGCGCGATTCACTGGGCGCGGCAGATTGGCGCGCGCCTGGCCGATCTGGGCGGCTACCAGGGCCACGGGTCGTGGGCGACGCCGCAAGGAGCCTTGATGAGCTGGGCCGTGATGATGCAGGGTGGGGTGCAGATCAACAACCAGGGCAGGCGCTTTCATGACGAAACCCAGGGGTATTCGGAGGCCGCGGTGCAGGTCCTGGCCCAGCCCGGTGGCGTGGCCTGGAACGTGTTCGACGGCCCCCTGCTGGAGCTGGCGCGCAGCTTTCCCGATTTTCTGGAGCTCGAGAAGACCGGTGCGGTCAGAACCGCTGCCGACCTGGATGCGCTGGCGCGTCTGATCGGCTGCGACGTCCACGCGCTGCACGCCACGCTGTTGGCGATGGCGCCGGGCGGGCCTGATGCAATGGGTCGCCGCTTTGAGCGCTCCCTGGTGCCGCCCTACTATGCGGTAAAGGTCACTGGTGCGCTGTTCCACACCCAGGGCGGGCTCGATATCGATGCTGATTGCCGGGTGCTGTCTGCATCCGGCGCGCCCTTTCACAATCTGCTGGCCGCGGGCGGCGCGGCGCGTGGTGTGTCTGGCAATGCAGTTTGGGGCTATCTATCGGGCAACGGCCTGCTCAGCGCCGTGGGCGGCGGCTGGATCGCGGCCGGCACCGCGGCCGGCACCGCGGCCGACATGCTCGCCGCTGCCATGCCGGCGGACGACAACGGGAAACCACAACCATGACCCAGACACTCAAGCAACGCTTGCAGCAACCGCGGGTGCTGCTGGCCCCGGGCATCTATGACGCGCTGACCGCGCTGATCGCCGAACAATCGGGCTTCGAGGCGCTTTACCTGTCGGGTGCCTCGATCGCCTACACCCGTCTCGGGCGATCGGATGTGGGGCTGACCACGGCCAGCGAAGTCGCCGATACGCTGGCGCGCATCACCGAGCGGGTGTCGCTGCCCGTGATCGTCGACGCAGACACCGGTTTTGGCAACGCGCTCAACACCATGCGCACCGTGCGCGCGTTCGAGCGCGCGGGCGCCGCGATGCTGCAGCTCGAGGACCAGACCTTCCCCAAACGATGTGGGCATCTGGACGGCAAGATGGTGGTCCCGGTGGCCGAGATGTGTGGCAAGCTCAGGGCCGCGCTCGATGCGCGCCAGTCGGAGCAGACCTTGATCCTGGCGCGCACCGATGCGTTGGCCGTCGAGGGCTGGGACGCCACGATGGATCGCGCCGAGGCCTATCTTGGCTGCGGTGTCGATGCACTGTTCATCGAGGCGTTGCGCACACCCGAGCAGATGGCGCAGGCCTGTGACCGGTTCGCCCGCCGCATTGCGCTGCTGGCCAACATGGTCGAGGGCGGAAAGACCCCGGCGCACAGCGCCGCGGCGCTGGGCGACAAGGGATTCCGGATTGTGATCTTCCCCGGTGGCACCGCGCGTGCGGCCGCATTCGCGCTGCAGAAATACTATGCCAGCCTGCATCTGCATCAGAGCTCCGAACCGATGCAGGGTGCCATGCTCGACTTCGACCAGCTCAATGCGCTGATCGGTACGCCGGAGCTTCTTGCGCTGGGCCAGCGCTACGAATAACCCCGCGCGACATCGGGCGCGGTGCAGGTGCCGGGTCAGCGGCACAATGGTGGCAGACACCGCTTTGGCGGCGACACCGCACTGTGCCCCACCATGACAGACATCACGAGCTGGCTCGAATCCCACGGATTGGGCAAATACGCGCCCGCGTTCATTGCGCAGGATGTCTCGGTCGACCTGCTGTCCGATCTGCTGGACGCGGACCTGCGTGAGCTGGGCGTGGCCTCGCTGGGAGATCGCAAGCGGCTCCTGAAGGCCGGCGCGGAGATGGTCGCCACCGCTGTCGCCGCGGCCGCGGCCCCTGCAACGGCAACAGCCAAACTGGCGGCCGGCGGCGATGCGCAGGCGCCTGTGCGCCTGACTCCAGGCGTCGGTGAGGAAGGCGAGCGCCGCCACGCGACGGTGATGTTCTGCGACTTGACCGGCTACACCGCGCTCAACGAGGCGTTCGACCCCGAGGAGGTCGAGCAGATCATGTCGCGCATCAAGCTCGCGGCGGTCGCGGTGATCGAGCGCCATGGCGGGCGGGTGAACCAGTTCGTCGGTGACGAGGTGATGGCCATGTTTGGCGTGCCGGTCGCGCGCCGCGATGACGCGCAGCGCGCAGTTCGTGCGGCTTTGGAATTGCATGCGGCGGTCGATGCCATCGCCTCGGGTCTGCAGGCGCGCCTGGGTCGGCAGTTGTCGATGCACACCGGCGTGCATACCGGGCTGGTGATTGCCCGGCGCAGCGATTCGCGATCGGGCGACTACACCTTGACCGGTGATACGGTCAACACCGCGGCGCGGCTGCGCGGGCTGGCGCAGCCGGGAGAGGTGGTCGTGAGCCCCCAGACCTGGCAGCAGGTCGCAGACCATTTCGAGGCCATTGCCGGCGTCGCGGTGGAGGTCAAGGGCAAGGAGCGCCCGTTGTTGCCGTACCGCATCCTTGGCACACGCACTGGCGGACAAGGAGGTAGTCGGCCGCTGGTCGGGCGCGCCGAGGAGATGCAGCAGTTCGAGACCCTGGTGCAGGCCTGCATGGACCGCAAGCGGGGCCGCGTTATCTTTGTGCGCGGCGATCCCGGACTGGGCAAGTCCCGCCTGGTCGCCGAGTTCCTCGACTGCGCGCGTGAGCGCGGCATGGACTGTCATGCGACGACGATTCTGGATTTTGGCGCCCGCACCGGGCACGACGCGATCCGCGTGCTGGTGCAGGACTGGCTCGGGCTGGCGGCCGACGCGGACGAGGCCGGCCGCGCAGCGGCGATCACGCAGGGCATGGCCGCGGGCGGCGATGGCGCGGCCTTGCAGCCCTACTTGTATGAACTGCTCGATGTGACGCCGCCGGCGGATGTGCGGGCCCTGTTGTCGGCGGTCGATGCATCGGTGCGGCGCAATTCCACGCTCGAGGCGCTGGCCTGGCTGTTGCGATCGCAGATGGCTTTGGCACCAACGCTGTTGCTGATCGAGGACATCCATTGGGCCGATCCGTGGATGTTGGCGCAACTGGTGCCGTTGCTGACCCAGACCGCCAGCGGGCCGGTGCTGGTGATCCTGACGACGCGTTTTGCTGGCGACCCCAGCATGGGTGAATGGCGAACCGCGTTGCACGGACTGCCGGTGACCAGCATGGACTTGCAGCCATTGGCGGCGGATGAGGCCTTGCGCCTGGCTGCCGGCGCGGCGTCGATCTCCGACGCGCTGCTGCGCAGCTGTGTCGAACGCGCCGAGGGCAATCCGCTGTTCCTGGAGCAATTGCTGCTCAACGCCGGAGACGAGAGCGCGAGCAAACTGCCGGGTTCGATCCAGGCGCTGATCCAGGCGCGCATGGACCGGCTCGAGGCGCAGGACAAGAGTGCGTTGCAGGCCGCTGCAGTCTGGGGTCAGCGGGCGCCGCTGGCGGTGATCCGCCATCTGGTCGGCGACCCGGGCTACGATGTCCGACCGCTGGTGGAGCAGTTCCTGCTGCGCCCGCACGGCGATGACATGGTGTTCAGCCATGCGCTGATCCGCGACGGTGCCTACGGTTCGATGTTGCATGCGCGCCGACGCCAACTGCACCAGCGAGCCGCCGAATGGGTGCAACCGCATGACATGCTGCTGGCGGCAGAACATTTCGAGCGCGCCGAGGACCCGCGAGCCGCGTCGGCATATCTTCAGGCCAGCGAGGCGCAGTCGGGTCAGTACCACACTACCGAGGCGCTGGCGCTGGTGGATCGAGCGCTCAAGCTACCAGACCTGGCCGACCAGGGTTATGCGCTGAGCCTGGCACGGGCCCGGCTGCTGCTGGCCATCGGCCATGCCGGTGCCGCGATCGAGGCCAGCGGACAAGCCATCACGCTGGCGCGATCCGATGCCGAGCGGGCATGGGTGTTGATCGCGATGGCGTCCGGCATGCGCCTGGTGGACCGCATCACCGAAGGACTGGACCTGTTGCAGGAAGCCGAACCATTGGCGGTGCGGGCTGGCCTGACACTGGACCTTTCCCGTCTGCACGAGTTGCGCGGCAACCTGTTGTTTGCGATGGGCCGTTCGGCACAATGCCAGATGGAACATCAAAAGGCCTTGGAGTTCGCGCGCCTGGCCGGTTCGGCCGAAGCCGAATGTGCGGCGCTGGGTGGCTTGGGAGATGCCAGTTATGCGCTGGCCAAGGTGCAGACCGGCGCGCGCTTGATCCAGCAATGCGTCGACATGGCGCGTGCCCAGGGCTTCCTCAAGGTCGAGATCGCGTACCTGCCCATGGTGTCCTGGTCGGCGTATTACATGCTGGACCTGACGCGTGCCATGGAAGTGAGCCGGCGCGCCATCGAGCAGGCCAGTCGCATGCACAACCCGCGCGCCGAGTTGATGGCACGTGGGCAACTGGTCATGGTCGACGGTTGCATCCGCGGCAACTACCGCGAGGCCATGGGCCAGGTCGACCGATCGCTGGAGCTGACCAAGACCATGGGCGGCCCGCGCTTCGAGTCGATGATCTGGTTCTTTCACGCCTTGCTGGTGTTGCGCAGCGGCGACCACGCGAGCGCCAGAAAGCACCTGGAGACGGCGTTTGGCATCGCCAGACGCATCGAGCGTGGACTGGATTTTGTTGGCGCACAACTGTATGGGGCGCAGGCCATGATCGCCACGACTGCGCAGGAGCGCAGCTTGGCGCTGGCCAACGGCGAACAGGTGATGGCCAGCAACGCGCTGAGCCACAACCGCTTCACTTTCTACGACTTCGCGATTCAGGCGTCGCTTGCGGGATCGGAATGGAACAACGTGCAGCGCTACTGCAACGCGCTGGAGAGTTTTGTCGCGGCCGAGCCGTTTCCGTGGGCAAATTTCATGGTTGCAAGGGGTCGGGTTCTGCTGCGACATGGACAGGGCGAACGCAGCGCCGCATTGCGCGAACAACTGCAGACGCTGCACGACCTCGCGGCGGCGCGCGAGATGAACTTCTACCTGCACGAGCTCGCGGCTGCGCTGGCGGGGTTGCCGGGCTGACGCCGGTTCACGACTGCGCGCACGGGTGGAGGGCAGGATCGAGCCGGGTGCCGTTGCATTGCCGTTTGATGGCGCGGTGCAGGGGCTTGCGCGGCACATCGGGCAGCGCCGTGCCTGCGCGAGTTTTACAGTTGCCAGGCGCGAATTTCCGGGTCACTGCGTTAAATTTGAAGCATGCGATGGAGACGGAGAAAGACCATGGAAACACAGCCGCGAAGCGTGTCGACGGTGTTGCTCGACTTCGTGTTCGGTGAGCCGCTGCCCCAGCCGCAGGTGATCGAGCACGACAGCGAAGGCGCCTGGCAGGTGTGGCTCAATGCCATGGCCGATCAGGAGGCGGTGGTCGAGTTCGAGGACACCGAGCCGATGAACGTGCATTGACATCGCCGCGGCCGGCCGTGTGCCCGCTGTCAGGCGGCGGCAATCAGGAATCGAGCGATGCGCTCCAGCGGTCGCCCCAGGCGTGTTCGACGGCCCGGCGGTCCTGCTTTGTCGGGCGGCCATGCTGCAGCGTCAGCGCCGGCTCTGTTCCCATGCGCCGCAATTCTTGCTCCCGGGCCCGCGACGTGATGCTTTCGGGAGTTTCCTCGTACAGTTGCTGCGCCACCGGCGCAGATCCGCGCTTGTCGCTGATCGCGCGAACGACGACGGTGCGCGAGAAACCAATAGGGCGCAATACCACCGTGTCGCCGGGCCTCACCTCACGCGCTGGCTTGACTTCGGCGCCATTGATCTGCACCCGGCCCTTCTGGATGTCATCGCTAGCCAGGCTGCGGGTCTTGTAGAACCGCGCCGCCCACAGCCATTTGTCGATCCGCACTTTTTCCATCACTGCAGATTGTGAACCATCTTGCCCCTTCAGGCGGCAGCAAGCGGCAGACGCACCGTCGCATCCAGGCCCGTCACATGGCCCTTCTCAATGCGGTTGTCCAACACGATCTGGCCGCCCAGTGCATGGGTGATCTCACGGCAGATCATCAGTCCCAGCCCGGAGCCGCTGCGGCTCTGGCCGGCAGAAAAGGGCTGGAACAGCCGTTCGCGCAGTGTGCCGCTGATACCCGGCCCGTTGTCTGCGATGGTCAGCCCGGCGAATTGCCGGTCGGCCACCAGTCGCACCGCCAGCGCAGAGTGTGCCGGCGCGTACCGTATTGCGTTATGGAGCAGGTTGCGCACCAGTTCGCGCAGCATCCACTCGTGCGCGCGGATCGGCGCCGGCATGGTCTGGATCTCGAAATCCAGGAGCTTGTCGGCGATCAGGGGCGACAGGTCCAGTGCCACTGCGCGCACGATGCCCGCCAAGTCCAGCACCACCGAGTCGGCCTGTTGGCGCAGCTGTTCGACCTTGGCCAGCGCCAGCATCTGGTTGGCCAGCACGGTGGCGCGTTCGACCGTGCCATTGATCTCCTGCAAGGCTTGGGTCTTGTCCACGTCGCCACGCAGCGCGGATTGCACCTGCACCTTGAGCACCGCCAGTGGCGTGCGCAGCTGGTGCGATGCGTCGCGCACAAATCGTTTCTGGTGTTCGAGCAGGGCCTGCAGCCGGGCCATGACCTGGTTGGTGGCGTCGACCAGCGGGCGCAGTTCGCGCGGCAGATCGGGCGCGTCGATGGCGGTGAGGTCTCCTTCGGCGCGGCTGCGCAGGCTGGCGCTGAGCGAGCGCACCGGCCGGGTCGCGCGTTGCACCACCAGCACCACGACCAGCGCGATCACAACGGCCAGCAGGCTCTGGCGCACCAGCGTGTCGATCAGGATCTGGCGCGCCAGCGTGCGGCGTAGTTCCAGCGTTTCCGCGACCTGGATCGTCACCATGCCCAGGCCGTTGCGACTGGCCACCGGCTGCAGCAATACCGCAACCCGGACATCGTCGCCCCGCACCCGGTCGTCGTAGAAGTCGACCAGCGCCGCATACGGACCCTGGTTCGGCAACTGGCCGCGCCACAACGGCAGCTCTGGCGAGCCGTCGATCAGCTCGCCCTGTACGTTGGAGATCCGGTACACCATGCGGCTGCGATTGTCGGCCTCGAAAGCCTCCAGCGCGGAGTAGGGCACATTGGTGCGAAAACGCGCCTGGGCGCCTTCGCCTTCGACTTCCAATAATTCACCGATCGACTTGGCCGACGCCAGCAGCGTGCGGTCGTAGGCGGTGTTGACCGCCGACAACGCCTGCCGGTACAAGGTGACGGTATTGACCAGCATGAACAGGCCGGTGGGCACCAGGATGCCCAGCAACAGATGGCGGCGCAGAGACAAAGCGAGTCGGGGCGGTTGCATTTCAGGTGTCGGCCTTGAGCAAGTAGCCCAGGCCGCGCAGGGTCACCAGCGCGGTGCCGGTGCCAGCCAGCTTTTTGCGCAGCCGGTACACCACGACCTCGATCGCCTCATACTGCACTTCGGAGGCGCCGGGGAAGACCACGTCGAACAACTGTTCCTTGCTCACCGCGCGGCCGGGCCGCTGCATCAGGGCGCGCAGCAGCCGCGCTTCGCGGGGGCTCAGGTCCAGCACCTTGAAGCCGTGGTGGATCGCGCCGCTGGCACTGTCCAGGCGCAGTTGGCCGCACAGGGCGGCCTCGCCAGAGGACTCGTCGGCCGCGCCGCCAGCGCGCCGATGCAGGGCGCGGATGCGGGCTTCCAGTTCATCCAGATCGAACGGCTTGGACAGATAGTCGTCGGCACCGGTATTGAGTCCGACGATGCGGTCACCCACGGTACCGCGCGCGGTCAGGATCAGCACCGGCGTACCCAGACCGGACTTGCGGGCCTGTGCCAGCACCTCCAGACCGTCCAGTCCGGGTAGGCTCAGGTCGAGCAGCACCACGTCGGGAGCGAGTTGCTGCCACTGTGCCAGCGCCTGGCGGCCGTCTGCGCACAGTGTCACCTCCATGCCCTTGCGCTCGAGCGTGCGGCGCAGGCTGGTCTGCAGGTCCGGGTCGTCTTCGATCAGCAGCAGTCGCATGGTGTCAAGTTGGGTGTGCCGCCTATTGTCCGCGGTGCGGGTGTCATGCCCGTCGCCGCCGTCGGCCGCTGCTTGGCATCAGTGTTTACCCTGATGTATTCGGACAGCCGACTGACAGCCGATGCGTGCATCATCGCCGTGTTCATTACCATCAGGAGACACACCATGCGTCGCGATACATTCCTCAAATCCATGCTGGCCGCCGCGGCCGCCGGCACCTTGCCGATATCTGCATTCGCTGGTCCCAGCGTCAAGATGATGATTCCTGCCAATCCGGGCGGTGGCTGGGACGGCACCGGTCGTGCCCTGGGCAAGGCGCTGATCGAAAGCAAGGCAGCCGACACCGTGCAGTATGACAACAAGGGCGGCGCTGCCGGCGTCATCGGCCTGGCCCAGTTTGCCAATGCCAGCAAGGGTGATGAAAACGCGCTGATGGTGATGGGTGCGGTGATGCTGGGCGGCATCATCACCACCAAGCCACCGATCGGCCTTGACAAACTGACACCCATTGCGCGTCTGACCAGCGAGTACAACGTGTTCGTGGTGCCGGCCGAGTCGCCGCTCAAGACCATGAAAGACGTGGTCGAGCAGTTCAAGAAGGATCCGGGCAGCGTGAAATGGGGCGGCGGCTCCAAGGGCTCGACCGAGCATATCTCGGCCTCGATGCTGGCCGGCAAGGTCGGTGTCGATCCGAAAAAGGTCAACTACATCGCGTTCCGTGGCGGCGGCGAGGCGGTTGCGGCAATCCTGGGCAACAACGTCACCGTGGGTGGCAGTGGCTACAGCGAGTTTGCCGAATACATCAAGGCCGGCAAGATGCGCGCGATCGGGGTCACCTCCGAGAAACGCCTGCCCGGTGTGAATGTGCCGACCATGAAGGAAATGGGCTACGACGTGGTGCTGGGCAACTGGCGCGGCGTGTATGGCGCACCCGGCATCACCGATGCACAGCGCGCGGCGCTGACCGACATGGTGATAAAAGCCACCAAGTCGGCAGCCTGGCAAGAGGCACTGGAGACCAACAAGTGGACGCCTGCGCTGCTGAGCGGCAAGGCCTTTGACGCATTCGTTGACGAGTCGTTTGCCAGCCTGCGCGGCACCATGCACCTGGCAGGCATGCTGTGATTCGCCGCGGCGGCGCGCCCGGCCCGCAGACCCTGATCGGGGTCGGGTTGCTCGCCGTCGCAGCTGTATTCATCACCGGTGCGATCGACTTTCCGTCCAGCGCCGGCTATTCAGGCGTTGGTCCCAATTTCCTGCCCTGGGTTGTGGGCTGCGTCGTGCTGGTGTGCGGTGTCCTCGTGATCTGGCAGGCCCGCACTGGCGGCTACCGTGACATGGAGGAACCCAGCGGGGCCGAGCATGGCTATTGGCCCGGGTTCGCCTGGATGTCGGCCGGCTTGCTGGCCAATGCGGCGCTGATCACCACCATCGGCTTCATCTTGAGTTGTTCGCTGTGTTTTGCGCTCGCGGTGCGTGGACTGCGCCACGCGGATCGGCATGCCGGTGTACCGGCGCAACGGGGCGAGGTGGCCCAGACGGTGCGTGACGGGCTGATCGGTGGCGCAATTGCGGCGCCGGTCTACTGGATGTTTACCAAGCTGCTGGCAATCAATCTGCCCGGGCTGACTTCTTCCGGCTGGATTTAGTGTGAGCCCGCAGGAGCGCTACGTTCACTGCCCCCGGAGGGAGTCTTGCGCGCCCTGCAGATTGCCGAGCGGGCCTTAGCATGGATCTGTGGAACCAACTCCTGCTCGGTTTTGCGACCGCTGCAACCCCGATCAACCTGGTCTGGTGTTTCGTCGGCTGCGCCATCGGCACGGCCGTCGGCGTGCTGCCGGGCATCGGACCGGCAGTGGCCGTGGCGATGCTGCTGCCGATCACAACCAAGGTCGATGCCACTGCGTCGATGATCTTCTTCGCCGGCATCTATTACGGCGCCATGTATGGCGGCTCAACCACCTCCATCCTGCTCAACACGCCGGGCGAAACCGGCAGCATGATCACCGCGATGGAGGGCAACAAGATGGCCAAGAGCGGACGCGCCGGCGCCGCGCTGGCCACCTCCGCGGTCGGCTCTTTCGTGGCCGGAACCATCGCCACGGTGCTGGTGACCCTGTTCGCGCCGCTGCTGGCCAATTTCGCGGTCAAGCTGGGGCCGCCGGAATATTTCATGCTGATGGTGCTGGCCTTTACCACCGTCAGCGCGGTGCTCGGTCGCAGCACGCTGCGCGGCATGGTCGCCTTGTTTGTCGGCCTGGCCGCGGGCCTGATCGGCATGGACCAGATATCCGGTCAGGCGCGTTACACCGCTGGTGTGCCGGAACTGCTCGACGGCATCGAGATCGTGCTGGTGGCGGTGGGCCTGTTTGCGGTGGCCGAGGCCCTGTACGCGGTGCTGTACGAGGGTGGTCCGCCCGAGACGCAGAACAAGCTCAGCCGGGTGCACATGAGCAAATCGGACTGGCGGCGCTCCTGGCCGGCGTGGCTGCGCGGAACGGCGATCGGCTTTCCGTTTGGCACCATCCCGGCAGGCGGCAGCGAGATCCCGACCTTCTTGAGTTATGCGACCGAGAAAAAGCTGGCCAAGGACAAATCCGAGTTCGGCACGGCCGGCGCCATCGAGGGCGTCGCCGGGCCCGAGGCGGCCAACAATGCAGCCATCACGGCCACCTTGATCCCGTTGCTGACGCTGGGCATCCCGACATCCAACACCGCGGCCATCCTGCTCGGCGCGTTCCAGAACTACGGCATACAGCCTGGGCCGCAGTTGTTCACCACGTCGGCCAATCTGGTGTGGGCGCTGATCGCCTCGCTGTACATCGGCAACGTGATGCTGCTAATCCTGAACCTGCCGATGGTGGGCCTGTGGGTCAAGCTGCTGAAGATTCCCAAGCCCTACCTGTATGCCGGCATCCTGATCTTTGCGACGGTGGGTGTGTACGGCATGCGCCAAAGCGCGTTCGACCTGGTGTTGCTGTATGCGATCGGCCTGATCGGCGTTGTGATGCGGCGCTATGACTTCCCCACCGCGCCAGTGGTGGTGGGCATGATCCTCGGGCCGCTGGCCGAGGCGCAGATGCGCAATGCCTTGTCGATGGGCGAGGGCAACTGGCTGGTGTTCGTCGAGCGCCCTATGTCGGCCTCGCTGCTGGGCGTTGTGGTGGCCGTGCTGGTGTTGCCGCGGTTGTTGCGGATGATGTCGGCGCGGCGATAGTCGCTCAAGGGGCACGCCTGCGTTTCGATTTGCTGGATCACCCGGTTGGCCCTTGAGCCAGAGCCTGGATCGCGGCAAAGCCTTTACCTGCAGCGACAAACACGAAAGGTTTTCTGTTCGTCGCGATATTCAGTCACGCTTTTTGTCACTGACGTAAAAGGATAGGTGAGGCCGTTGCCGATCAACTTGCGGAAGGTGTTGTTCTCGGTCTTGAAATTTGTTGCTGCCATGTCTGCCTCCATCGTTTACTGACCTACAAACCTTTGCAAGTGCCCAACCATCGGCACTTTCCTACTTGCTGTGACACCTCATCCGTACGTCACCAGCATCGCGGCCAGCGTCTTGTTCACTGCGACAGCATCATGCGGAATCAGCAGGTATCGCCATGGCTTTCCCCCATGCTGGGCCGAATACGCCGTGGCGTTCGCGCACCACTCCACGGCGGCCTTCGCCTTCGCCTTGACGTCATCAGTAGCCACGTCCCCGGCCTTTTTGGTCTCGATCAACAGATTCGCGTCGTTGGTAGCGGCCACGAAGTCAGAAATGTATTCAGGCTGGTCAACTCCCCGACGGTAGTAGATGTTGAACTGGCCTGACACGGGACGCAGCCAGCGCAGGCTGTCCCGCTCAAGGATTTGAGCCAGCATGCGTTCGGTGTCCGACTGGAACTTCTGATACGTGTAAGCGCATCGGCTGAACCCGCCATACACCACCGTCGCAATCCTGCTTCTGTCAGCAGGCGGTTGATGAAGGGGCAGAACCTCACCCTCGGTCGTGACCGCGCTGGGTTTCAAGGGCGTGAACCCCTGGCTCACCACCACTTCGGACTCACCTATGTTCTCGAAATAGTGCTGCACCATCTGCGCGTGTATGTTGTCCGCAATGGCCTTGCCTTGGTTGGCAAGTACGTTGTGCAGTTCGCCGTCGGTCGTCAAGTACGTCTTGAAATGCGCGACAGCGTGCCCCGCGAGATCGTATACGAGTGCGGCATGCGCATCGTATGAGATGTCGTCGAAGCTGATGAGTTCGCGGACAACGTAGTCCTCCGGCCGTACTTCGCCGATGGTTGAAGACTGCCCGTATAGCACGTCTTTACGCGACTGCAGGCCGCGGCCGACAAGTTGCTGCTCCTGCGGCTGGAAGTTCATCTTCGACAAGTCCAGTGGGAACGGTCGATATCCGCTCGTCACAGTGCCCTTGGGCTTCACCAAAATACGCGGAATGTCGATGGTGTGCTCAACCACCACCGCAACCGTCTTTTTGACAATATCCTCGACGCTGGGACCTTCCGTCGGCAACAGTTCAACCTGGGCGGGAGTCACCAGCTCCTGGACGCGGCGAACAATCTCGGCCTGAACCATGGTCTGCGACAAAGAAGCACTGGTGGCCACGAATTGCGTTCTGCTCATCTCGTGGATGACATCCAACGCGATCTGCGCGACCTTGGTCTGTTCACCTGAGTAGATCACCGTGGCCGGCACGCCACCCGTCGGGTATGTTCCTTGGGCGGTCAGTGAGGGCGCACCCGTGAAGCCTGCCTGGCTGTATGCCGCCGGCACGGTTCCGGTGCCGGAAATGCCCAATAGCGTGTTGATCGTCGGCGTTACCGCCACGCTTCGCAGCCCGCCACCTCCAACGCCCGGAGGGTCGAGCTTCAGTTGCCGCAGCCGGATCGGCGAATCGCCGCGACCTGCCTCATCCACGACCTCCTGAAACTTGTCGTGCGCGATGATGTTCAATCGGTCTACCACTTCCACGCCAGTCTTTCGGCCATATGGCAAGCGAAGACCCCGACCGATGGACTGCTCGATGAGCGTGCGTGCATTCGCCGCTCGTAGCGGCACGATGGTGTACAGGTTGGTAACGTCCCAGCCCTCTTTGAGCATGTTTACGTGGATGACGATCTCGGTGGGCTCGTCATAGCTTTCCACCGCCAGCAGCCTCTGCACGATTTCGTCACCCTCAGCGCCGCCGGTCGTAACGCTATCGACCTGGATCACTTTTCCGGCGTATCGGCCGCCAAACAGGTCGCTTGAGATCAAGGTCATCAATTGGCTTGCGTGCGTCGTATCCCGCGCTATCACCAGCATGAAGGGCTTCACCGGCCGCTCACCTTTTTGCTGTGCGTAGGTCAGTAGGTGCACCTTGGTTGCCTCGTGCACCCGTACCCGACCCGGCGAATGAATCGAGGATGAGGTCGCCCGGATCAGTCGCAACTTCCAGTACCCTGGTCAGCAATTTCTCAGGCTTGGGCGTTCCAAATAGCTCCGTAACGGCACGCTCCGGAAAGAGATTCTTTAGTTCGTACTTTGCCTGCCTGTTGTGGCCGGTTTCATCAAGACTTGCCCAAAGTGTCGAGGGCGGCAGCCCTTTCATGTCCGCAAGATACGTGCGGCGACGGATGTCGTTCTCGGTCACGCGGTGCTTCGCGTGATGGCTCTTCGTCGGGTCCTCTAGCAGAATGCGCGGCTCCAACTTTGGCCGTACGTCCTTGCCGATCCAGGTGAGTTCGAGTCGTTGTTTCTTGGTCATTCAATCGCTCAGAGCCTAACCGCGAATGCGGGCACGTGCACGAAGCTGCGCGCGTGCTTCAAGTTGCGCGCGAGTCAACGCGTAGAGTTCAATATGGATGTTGGCGCTGTCGTTGAGAACAACGGTAAGCGAATAGGGCTCGTGCGCTTCCTGCGGCATCGGCCACGGGGCGTCCCGCCGTGTCACGACAATGAATACTTTTTGGTTACCGCTAAGCGCGTTGGTGAACTCCCAACGCGACATGTGCAGCGTCCCGGCATTGCGATCCGTGCTCGGGATCAATCGCTTCGTATCTCGCTCGGATATGACCTGCTGTTTGCCGCGGCCACTCGTAAATCCCTGCGTCACTGAATCAAGCGTTGCCGCCGTCACAACAGAAAATGAGAGCTTGCTGCGCCGGTAGTCCAGACGGGTAGTGCGGACCTCAGGACTGTAGGCAAGAGCAACGCTGATGGAACGTGTTCGGCGCATCCCGCGCCAGAATTCATTTACGACCGGCAATTCGTAGAAGTGATGCTGGTCGTTGCCGAGCTCATCTTCGGCCAGCAGCGTCACGACATCGTCGACCGACTCGTAGGCTGCGCGCTCGTCAATCTGTCCGTACCCGACGAGCTGGATCAAGCGCTTGCGTTCAGCGGCCGTTCCTTTCGGCGCGACAAGTTGCACACAGGCTGCAGGCCAGCTCGCATGGGCAACAAGGATGGCACGCAGCAGATTGGCGCTCGCGCCTGGCAGCTTGCCAGAGAGGACAGCCGCTTTGTGCGCCACAACCGGTGCTGCATAGCTCGTGCCGACATCCTCCGAGAACGCCGGCCCCGCGGCAAAGCCGCTGTTCAATGAAACGACGCCCATTCCGCGATGCCGCGGCATGCCTATGGCTGCTCGAAGTGCTGCCCAGTTCCCAGCCTCTTCGACCACATCCGGTTTGATGGCCCCGCCTATGCTGGGACCGGCGCGCGTGAATGGGGCTGGCTGCCCAGCTTGCGCAATCGGATGATCCTCAATCGTGCGGTTGTTCCCCTGGGCCTGACGAGTCGCAGTCTTCAAAGACATCCCGCCCACCGTCAGCGCATTCAGCGCAGTGCCGGGATCGAGCAAGCGGGCGTACGGCTGGAACAGATAGGCCGGGTAGGCCCGTTGGGCGTCTGGAGGCAACTCGCCAGCAGTTAGATTGCCGGTCGGGACCACAAATAGCACGTCGAGTTCACGTGTCAGTCGGTCCAGTGTGTAGGCTAGGCTGCGCACATGGCGCCCGTCATAGACCTTGTTCCGGTCCCCGTAACTCAAGTTGAAGACGCGGCAGCCGTAGGTTCCCCGAAAGTAGCGCACCGCCTCTTCGACAGCGCGTTCGACAAACTCGGCTTGGTCGTGACCATCGTCCTCGAAAACCTTGCCCGCGTGCAGGCGCAACGACGGCAAGAACACGCCAGCCCGAATGCTGGCTTCGACATCACCGTATAGCGCAAGCCCGGCGACAAATGTGCCATGCCCGTTGGGCTCACGATCTCCGGTGTCGCGTTGCGGCGCCAGGAAGCCCTGCGCGTCACCTACCGCTGCGCCGACCAGTGGGTGCCCCGAAGCGAGACCGGCGTCGAGAACCACTACCGCGGGGGCATCTACCGGCGGAGCTGGAACTGTCGGGAAGCGGTTCACGTCGGTGGCAAGAATCTCGACGCTGACCCCGAGCCTGGGAATCAGATCGATTGTTCGCACGTCTCGATGTTCGAGTAGTTGCTCAGCCTGCGCTGGCGCGCACCGCATGCGAAACATGACCAACGATGGTTGGTTAAGTTCGTCGGTGATTTCACAGCCCAGATGCCGTACCCATTCCCGAAAGGTGTTGAGAAGGCGGGTGCGGGAATCGCGCTGATCG
Organism: Rhodoferax sp.; assembly: GCA_043759735.1. Classification (GTDB taxonomy): domain Bacteria; phylum Pseudomonadota; class Gammaproteobacteria; order Burkholderiales; family Burkholderiaceae_C; genus CAISIP01. The sequence continues at coordinate 156 of JAYUQC010000174.1, read as the reverse complement.
ACGGGCCACAACTCGATGTCCAGCAAGAACCTCTCTGCCGCTGGCATTCCTTGGTCTCGAAGCGCGGCGCCGAGACGGTCTTCACGCGTCCATCGATCAAAGTCTTCGATGACGTAGAGAAGCTCCTTGCGCGTAACGTCACCTGCCTGCGCCAGC
>JAYUQC010000173.1:0-9437 GCA_043759735.1 Rhodoferax sp. | reverse complement strand
CCGTGTCCTCGTTTCACGAACAGTGCGACCATCCGAAATCAAGGACGCGAAGTCCCGAAAACACGCATGGACGCGCTCTCTCACGTGCACCAATAATTCCGCAAGCGGACGTCCATAAAGACATGCACCGACATAACATGAATTCGACCGACAAACCGATGAAAATCTCAGTTCCGGTCGGTGAGCAGGACATCGTTCTGTCGGACCTGCCGGTCATCGATAGCCACCATCACTTGTGGTTGCGCCCTGGCAGTCGGTATCTGCTCGATGAATTTGCATCGGATCTGGCAAGTGGCCATCGGGTCCTGGCGACGGTCTATGTCGAATGCAGTTCAATGTACCGCCGAACCGGGCCAGCGGAACTGCGACCTATTGGTGAAGCGCAATTCGTCGCCGGCATGGCGGCGATGAGCGAAAGAGGATCATTTGGTCCGGCACGGGTGTGCGCCGCCTTCGTCGGCGCCGCGGATCTCACCCTTGGATGCGCCGTGGACGAGGTGCTGGATCAACTTGCCCTGGCAAGTGGCGGCCGGCTGCGAGGGATTCGCGGATCGGCAGCTTGGGATGCAGACCCGGCAATCAATGTCGGCGGCCGACCCCATGCACAGCGTGGCCTGCTGCTGGACGCCGCTTTCCAGGCCGGCGCCGCCCGCCTCGCCGCACGCAACCTGGTTTACGAGGCGTGGCAATATTATCCGCAATTGTCCGAACTGTGCGCGCTGGCCGATGCTTTGCCGGACCTGCAAATCGTCGTTAACCATTGTGGCGGTCTGCTCGGTATCGGCAACTACTCAAGCCCGGAAAACTTCGGACACTGGAAAGACCAGGTCGCCGAGGTAGCGCGGCGGCCCAATACCATGATGAAACTCGGCGGTCTGGCGCGACAACGTTGTGGCTTCGGACTCGAACAGTTGTCGATACCGCCCGCAGCGCAGGAGCTGGCGCGGTTATGGCATCCCTACGTGGCTATCTGCGACCGCATATTGGTGGTCAACCAGGGGGCGCAGATCGCGCTCGGATCCCCGACCGAGGTCAAGGCCGACTCGGCAGTAATAGATGCCTACCTCGGACAAGACTATGAGTTTGCTTGAAGCCGCGGGTTTGGCCGTCGACTACGGGGGGGTGCACGCACTGCGCGACGTCTCGATCGACGTTCCCGAAAAGTCGATCATCGCCATCATCGGCGCCAATGGCGCGGGTAAATCCACCTTGCTCAAGACGATTGCAGGCCTGGTCCGGCATCGGGGAGGTGCGATTCGGCTGGACGGGCAGGACATCTCGGGTTTGAAGCCGCATGAACGGCTCGATCGTGGCATCGTATTGTGTCCCGAGGGACGCTGCCTCTTCCCGGATCTCACGGTAGACGAAAACATCCGCATGGGCGCCTATCGCATGAACGACAAGCGCATGTATCGCGAACGTCTGGCGTTTCTCCGCGGCATCTTCCCGAAAGTCGCGGAACGCGGCAAGCAGATTGCATCCAGCCTTTCCGGCGGTGAACAGCAGATGGTGGCGATTGCCCGTGCGCTGATGAGCAGGCCGCGCGTGCTCATGCTGGACGAGCCCACTTTGGGCCTGGCACCAAAGCTGATCCTGGAAGTCGCCAAACTCGTCAGAACCATCCATGGCGAAGGTGTGACAGTCGTCATCGTCGAGCAAAACGCCAAACTCGCACTCAAGATCGCCGACTACGCCTACGTCCTTGAAACGGGCTCCGTGACACTGGAAGGCAGCGGCGCCGATTTGCTCAAGAGCGACAGCGTCCAGAGGGCCTACCTTGGAGTAGCCCAATGACGACGACCCCGCTCACGGCGATCGGGCTTGCACGACAGCCCGGCGGCAGCGCAGGAACATCGGTCCAGGCCATTGGCTACGGCATGCTCGATCCGATTGCCAGCCACCGCGGCGGCAGGAATTGTTGCAGTGAATGGAACAGCCGGCCATTGCACACCGAAGATTTCAACCATCCATGGGCGCTTTATCCCGACAGCGCCTGATTCCACGAAGGAGCATGACATGCAAAAGAGAAAACTTGGCCGAACCGGGCTCGAAGTATCACCCATCGCAATCGGCGGCGCTGCATTTACTTACGTCCACAAGGCGCAGGGTTGGGACCCCATGAGCGACGAGGGCAAGAAAGTTGTCTACCAGACCCTCCATGCCTGCTTGGATCAGGGCATCAACTACATCGACACCGCACCAGCCTACGGCACCGGCTACAGCGAAACACTGGTTGGCGCGGTGATGAAGACCCGGCGCAAGGACTGCGTGCTTGCGAGCAAGGTCTGGTACGAGCTCGATCACAAGGGTGTCATCGACAGCGTGCATGAAAGCCTCAAGCGGCTGCAGACCGACTACATCGACGTTCTGCAGATCCATGGCCGCATGTACAAACCTGCAGAGGTGGAACACATCCTCAAGGGCGGTCCGCTCGACGCGCTGCTCGAGCTGCGCGCAGCGGGCAAGATCGGCCATATCGGCATCACCTCAGAAGAACCATGGACGCTGATGCCGTTCCTGGAGGTCGACGCCATCGAGGTCTACCAGATCGCCTACAACTTCATCTACCAGGCAGCGGCCCGGCATTTCCTGATAGATGCCGCCAAGGTGAATGCCGGTGTGGTGTCGATGCGAACCATGACCTCGGGCATCCTGCAGCGCGAGGTGAGCTTTCTGGCGCCGCAAATCCCGCAAAAGGACCTGTATGAACTGGCACTCAAGTTCGTGCTCTCAGACTCGCGCATCCACTCCGGCATCGTCGGCATGCGCTGGCCTGCCGAAGTAGAGCAGAACGTCAAGCTGGTCGAGGGTTGGCAGCCGCCGGTCGACTTCGCCACGATGCCACGCCTGACGTTCGAGGTCTACAAGGCAGAAGACGCGCAGTAAACAAGTACTGCCGAATCAACAGAAGGTCGAGGCTTGTGACATGCGTGACTTCCAACTGACGCTGCAGGATTTCGGTCGCATCGGGTCGGATCTGCATCGGCCCGAATGCATACTGAGCACAGCGTGTGGCGACCTCTATGTCAGCGATGAACGCGGAGGCGTTACACGGGTCGCATCCTTGGCCAGTGGCGTACAGATGATCCCCGGGCTGATGGTATTGACCCGCGCGCCACGCTTGCCCCACCGCACTGCCTCGGCCATCACCCGCAACGCGTTGCCGCGTTTGGATATCTGGTAGGCGTGCAGCGGGTCCTTCACCTGGTCCAGCTGGAGCATCGCGAGCGCGAGCAACTCCTCCACTGGTGTGGTCGCAAGCGCCTTGTCCTGCTCGGGAGTCAGAGCCGCAAGCCGGTGCCCCGACATGGAGGCGATCACGACGCCCGATCCACCAGCAGCGATGACGTTGCCGAATTCCTCGAGCACTAGCGCGGTACCGTATAAATCGACCTTCAGGATCGTCGCCGCAGGTGCCTGTGTGGGCGAGACGCCGGCCGCGTGGATAACGCCGACGACGTCGCCAATCGCCTTGGCACTCTGGACCAGCGCATGCACTGACGCGCGCGACGAGACGTCGACGGTCGCGATGCTCACGTCGAATCCTGCGTCGCTGAGTGTCTTCGCCGCCGCATCCGCGTTTTCGCGCCGTATATCCGCCAGCAAAACATGTTTGCCCGCGCTGACGCGCCGCGCGATGGCTTGACCGATCAATCCGGCACCGATGACAACATTCACATTACCCATGAAATACTCCTTCTTCGATATAACCGATTCATCATGTCTTTCCGAGCTTCGCCACGGGCTTGCAGCCAGCATCGCGCACCAACTGCGCTGCACCATGCATCGACTCGGCACCATCACTCTGGCAAAGAGATCCGATAAACCTTTGCCGCAGTCCCGTGAAATAGCGCGGCTTTCTCCCGCTCCGATAGTTCTTGCACGATGTACTTCAGTGCGTTCCACAACGGGACGAAACCACATGAACGCCCATCTGCCGGAAAGTCGCTTTCCACCATGCACCGATCGACGCCGAATGCGTCGATCACCGTTTCCACAAAGGGCCTCCAGGCCGACGCCAGCTCCAGGTAGCCCGTCGGTCCCGACCGGGTGTTGAATCCGAAGCCCCAATAGGCTGTTCCCAAGCCACCGATCTTGCAATACACGTTCGGCTGTCGGGCCAGGTCGCCCATAGCCTTACGCCAGTCTTCGAAGACCCTGGCGCGCCCTTCTGTGTCCAGATCGATTGCCAAAGCCAGTCCCATATGGTCCAGCACGATCGTGGTTTCCGGGTTGGCCGCCGCAATCACCTCGAGCTCGGCAAGCTGGCGGTGAAAGACCGTCGCCTCGAAACACAGTCCGCGCCGCCCGAGTTGCCGCAGCGCCTGACCGATGCCCGGACTCTTGAGCAGATCTGGATGGGGTCTCTGCGTCAGGAAGCGCAACACCGACGGGTCGGGATGGGCAAGTGCGATCTGTCGAAAGCCACGCAAGCGATCCGGGGCGGCAGCAAGGGCACGATCCAGCGTCTTGGCAACCCGGTCGCCCATGCTGAGATCGGCGTACCCGACAATCGCGGCGGCAACCCGGCACGGACCATAAGCGCCGCTGGCGCTCATCGCCGCCACGCCATTTGCAAACTCGATCTCACCGATCGGGCGCAGCCACTCGGGACCATCGGGCCGGGCCATCGCCTGAGTCTCGACGTACACAGAGGCCAGGATCTTGTGCCCGGCATACACATCTTCGAGATAGTCCTCGAACATGTAGCGAAGACTGGCTCGATCGAAAAGATGGTGTTGCGTGTCGATGATCACCAGTTCCGGATCGAGAATCTCCTCGTCACGTCCATCCTTGTGTTTGCTCATGGCGCCTTGCTTTCGATCTGTTGCAGGGTGTCGGAACTCCCTGGTACTTCGAAGATGGCCCGTCTCCGATGGCGCTCCATGCCTCAGTTCAACGGGCAATCGATATGTTGCGGACGCAGGAACTCCCGCAGGCCATCCTCGCCCCACTCCGAGCCAAGTCCGCTGAGCTTGTAGCCGGTCATGGGCGCGTCCGGCCGGATCGGGCTTCCGCCATTGATCTGGATCGTGCCTACCCGGAGTTCGGGCGCGATCTTCAGGCACTGGTCCTTGGCGCCAAACACATAGGCCTTCAGGCCGAGTTCCGAGTCGTTGGTGATCTGGATCGCTTCGTCGACGGTGCGGTATGTCAAGACCACCGAGACGGGTCCGAATATCTCCTCGCGTGCCAGTTTGGCCGTATTGTCCAGACCGCCCACGAGCGCCGGATTGAGGAACCAGCCCTGCTTGATGTCCGGTCGCCCGCCACCGGCAATGATCGTCGCGCCCGACGCAACCGCGCGCGCCACACCGGCCTCGATCCGGTCGCGCTGGGCCGAGGTGACCACGGGGCCGACGATGGTCGCCGGATCGCGCGGGTCACCCACCTGGATCTGCGGATAGACCTTGCGACTGATCTCGGCGAATTCCTCGTAGCGCGATTCCTCGACCAGAATCCGGGTCGGGGACCCGCAGCCCTGTCCGGCATTGCGTGCATATCGCACATGCAGCGACAGCGCATACTTGTTGAAGTCCACGCCCGGAAGCATGATCGCGGCCGATTTGCCGCCCAGTTCCAGCACCACACCGCGCAGACCAGTGGCGGCCTGCTGCGCTACCTGCCGGCCAACATTCACCGAGCCGGTGAAGCTGATCTTGGCAACGCCTGGATGTGCGGTCAGTGCCCGTCCAACGTCCGCACCACCCGAGAGCACATTGACGACGCCGGGCGGAAAGCCCGCTCGACGCACCAGATCACCCAGCATGGCAACCGCCAGCGGCGCCTGCGGCGACGACAGGAGAATGGTCGTGCATCCCGCGGCCAAGGCCGCGCCAATCTTGGTCGCGCCGATCAGGATCGGATAGTTGAATGCAGTAATGGCCGCGACCACTCCGACAGGCCTGTAGGCCACCGTGCTGACCGCGGTGTGTGTGGTGTTGAAGCCCAGGTGGCGGGTACGATCCACGGTCGCGGCTTCGGCGAGCCAGCGCAGGAAGGTGGCAGGCGTGTCGATATGGTTTGATTGAAGGTTGACCGGCGAACCGACTTCGGCCATCAGGGCCTCCATCAGCGTGTCACGGTTTTCCATGATCAAATCCGCGAATTTGAGCAGGATCGTCTTTCGGAATTCAGCATTCCGCCAAACGCCACTGTCAAACGCCGCATTCGCGCTCGCAACCGCCGCATCCACCTGCGCCGCAGAGGCCCCCCGGAATTCCGCGACGCATTCCTCGGTCACCGGACTCACCACTCTCAAGACCTCACCTTTTCCTGGGCAATCCTGATTGCCGATCAGCAGCGTCGTGCAAAAGGGTTTTACCGCATTGGCTTCAATGGTATAAGACATATTTTCAAGTTCCTTTCGTCAACAAGTTGGAGCTCAGCGCAGTCAGGGCCGATGACGAAATCGGACGTTCTTGTGTTCTATCACTTTGTCACCAGGCCATTTCCATGAGTTGCTGGAGTTCCCCGGCGTGCTGCACCGGTCGCGGGTTGCCGCGCAGGAACCAGTCGCCCATCGCCAATTGAGCGATCTCCGGCAGATCCTCTCGCGGGACACCGACTTCACGCAGTGTGCGCGGCACGCCGAGCGCAGCAAGAATCGTCCGCAACGTCTCGATGATCGTAGTCACTGGATCACCGCCAGAGCCGGAGGTCTGGAGACCCAGCGCCGCTGCAACTTTTGAGAGCCCTGCACCTGACGCCGGCGCGTTGAAGGCCAGCACATGTGGCAGCACGATGGCATTGATGATGCCGTTCTCGCTCCCGTAACGTGCGCCGATCGCGTGGCCCAGCACCGTCGTGATGCCGGCCGAGGTATGGTCGGTCCCCTGACCGCACATGACGGCCGCCAACACGAGTTCGCCACGCACCGTTGGATCGTCATGCTGCTGCGCAAGCGCCAGGTGCTGCGCCAACAGGCGCAAGGCATGCATCAACAATGCGTCGGCAAGCGGATCGCTCATGCGCGACGTCAGACCCTCGATGGCCATGGACAGCGTATTGAGACTGGCGCTGACCACCAGACCCCGCGGAGCCGACAACAGCATCTGCGGATCGACGAAGACGGACTGCGCACGGGTCTTGGGGTCATACATGGCCAGGCGCTGGCCATCGACCGGATCGAACACTGCACTGCCGGCTTTCACCATCGCCGTGGTCGGGGTCGTCGGAATGATCAACTGCGGGAGCTTGGGCGCCAGCAGCTTCGGACTGCTGACGACACCCTTGTCGTCGATGACGGTGCACAACTGTCTTGGCGACTTGTTCTCTGCCAACAGGATGCTTGCTGCGCGTGCCGTGACGATGACGGAACCACCGCCCACGGCGATGACGGCATCGGCCTGCAGGCGCTTGAGCTCTGCGGCCGCGGCTTCGACCGACGACACGGGGCTGTGTGCCTCCACATCGGAAAACACGCCGGCCCAGCGTTCGCCCATCGCCGACTGGACGCGGTCGAGCAGGGCCCTATCTTTCACCATCCAGGGTCCGCAGAAGATCACGGCCCGACTGCTCTTGAGCCGGTCCAGCTCGCGCCCGAGTTGGCCCAGGCTGTCGGGACCGTGGAACAGCCTCAGCGGCGGCGTGACGTGTTGGAACGAGGGCATGGTCATCGTGCGGGGACCTCAGTGCGCGTTGGCGAGCGGTTGATTTGCGAGTTCGGCGCGCACCTGCGCGCTGATCAGGGTCTTGTTGACCTTGCCCGCGTCATTGGTGGCCAGGGGCTCCTTCTGCAAGCGCCAGCGACTCGGCACGGCGAACGACGACACCTTGGAGCGCATCTGCGCCTGCAAGTGCTCGGCTGTGAGGTAGGCCTCGACCACGACGATCGCCATCACCTCTTCGCCCAGATCGGGATGCGGAATGCCGAACACCGCCGCCTCGGCAACACCGGCAATGGTCATCAGGGCACGCTCGATCGCCGCGGGAGCGATGTTTTCGCCACCACGAATGATCATGTCCTTGCAGCGACCGGTGATCCACAGGTTGCCCTTGTCGTCCAGCCGGCCCAGGTCCCCGGTATGCAGCCAGCCTTCCTGGTCGATCGGCGATTCGTCGATGCCGTAGTAACCCGACATCTGGGTCGGCGAACGCAACAGGATCTCGCCGTCGGGCAAACCGGGGTGCTCGAGAAACTTCACTTCGACGCAAGACATCGGCCGGCCACTCGATCCGAGCATCGCGACATCCTCCGAGCCTGCCGCCGCAGTGGCCTGGCCACCGTTTTCCGTCAAACCATAACCGGTCGGGATCCTGGGATTGACGCTGGGCAGACCCGCGCGCATGCGCTGCATCAGTTCCGCATGCACCGGCGCACCGCCGATGCTGATGGACTTCAGGCTGCTCAGGTCCCTACGCGGCAGGTCGGGGTGGTCCAGTAGCCGGGAAACCATGGTCGGCACCGCGTTCCATCGATTCACCTTGTCGCGCTCGATCGTCTTGAGCACCTCGCCGGGATCGTACCTGCCGGGCGACAGAACGAGCGTGTCACCGACGACGGCAGCCCGCAGCAGGGTCTGCATCCCGCCCACGTGGAACAAGGGGCCGGTGATCAAGGTCACGTCGCGTGCCGATCCATCGATCTGGTGTGGAAGCTTGCGGGTGACATGCAACGTCATGTGCAGCCGGGCCAGCACGGCACGATGCGAAAGGACAACCGCCTTGGGTTGTCCCGACGTGCCCGATGTGAAAATGATCAGCGCGGTTTCCTCCTCGGTCCGCTCGACCTGGTCGCTGGCCGGTGACCGGTTGCTGTCGGGCGCGCTGGTGTCGATGGCCCAGGGACCGCAGCGCCGACCTACCGGCATCTTGGCCCGTGCGTGGGTGTCGGCCAATGTGAGGACGGGTTCCAGCGCTGCAAGGCCGTTGGCCAATTCAGCCGCGCTCCACCATGTGTTGGCGAGCACCGGAACGGCGCCGGCCCGCAGGCAGGCCCAGAAATTGGCAATCCATTCCGGGCTGTTCCATCCAAGCAGGAATACGCGGTCGCCGCGGCCGACACCAAGCGCCGTGAGTTCGCGTGCCTTGGCCGCGATGCCATGGCGCATATCATGGAACGTGACAACCCGCCCGCCTTGGACGATGTGTGGCCGAGAGCCCCAGCGCTCCAGGAAGTCCAGCAAGGTTTCGACGCGCCGCGGCCGCTCGGTATACATCCGGTATGGCACCTCGCCGATGAACTCGACCGCGATCTGGTCACCCCACCGCGCTGGCTCCGCAGTCATGCTGTTATCCGTGTTCAATGGAATGCCCTCATTACGTTTGCGCACCGGTGATTGCTCTGGGGGCGGCTCACTGGAGTACCCTGCGCGCTGCTGGAACAGCCTCGTGATTCATATGACGCCATCGGCGCGAAGCTGCGCGATCTCGAGCGGACCCAGGTGGCACAGCTCGGCCAGTACGGCATCGGTATGCTGGCCCAGGGTGGGCGG
>JAYUQC010000172.1:0-9502 GCA_043759735.1 Rhodoferax sp. | reverse complement strand
TTTTCTGAAATGTTACAAAAATCGCTTCTAAGTTATTGATTTCATTGAAATAATTTCTCACACGACACCTTGTGTGTTGCCCAATTGCTGATACAGTGCAAAAAAGTGCATTAAAGTGGTAAAAATTACCGCCGCACAGTTTTCATCGCTTCATTCGGTAAAAAAGGGTGCATTGTCGTGTTTCAAGGGGCGTCGTCATTAAGTCTAGATGGCAAGGGTCGGCTTTCAATGCCTACCCGGCACCGTGACGTCCTTAGCGCTAGCGCCTCAAATTTAGTCACGATCACTAAACATCCGCACGGTTGTTTGATGATATTCCCGCGTCCGGAGTGGCAAACTTTTCGAGAGCGCATTGCTGCTTTGCCAATGTCGGCCCAATGGTGGAAACGCATTTTTCTCGGCAACGCGATGGATGGTGAACTCGACGGTACCGGCCGCGTTTTGATATCGCCCGAGTTGCGTGACGCAGCGGGAATCACGAAGGACGCGGTTTTGCTCGGTATGGGTGCACATTTCGAACTCTGGAACAAAGCCACCTACGACGCACTCGAAGCGAAGGCGATGCAGGACGACATGCCCGATGTTTTCAAAGAATTTACTTTTTGAGAATCGACGGTGGACACTCCATGGCTACACACAACCGTCTTGTTGAACGAAGCGGTCGATGCGCTTTTCAACCTGATCCCCAAACCGGGCGCTGGTACTGCGTTGGCGAGTGGTACTTATGTGGATGCAACTTTTGGCCGGGGAGGGCATTCCCGGCTGATTCTCTCCCGTCTGTCAGCGCAGGGGCGATTGATCGCGTTCGACAAGGACCCGCAGGCGGTTGCTGCGGCGCAACTGATTGCAGACCCGCGTTTTTCAATACGGCACGACGGCTTCAACCAACTCGCAAGCGTTGGGCATTCCAACGTATGCGGAATTCTTATGGATTTGGGGATCAGCTCTCCGCAGATCGACACGCCCGACCGCGGGTTCAGTTTCAGGTTCGAAGGTCCGCTGGACATGCGTATGGACACCACGCGGGGACAAAGCGTGGCGCAGTGGCTGGAGACAGCAGAAACAAACCAAATTGCGGAGGTGATACGTGACTATGGTGAAGAACGGTTTGCTGGCCCTATTGCAAAGGCGATTGTTGCTCGCCGACAGGCGCGGGGCCCAATTTCAACCACCACCGAGCTGGCCCAACTCGTGGCTGACACGGTCAAAACCCGCGAGTCGGGCCAGAACCCTGCAACGCGCACATTTCAGGCTTTTCGGATTTTCATCAACGCCGAGCTTGAAACCTTGCAGACCACGTTAGACGCCAGCCTTGACATATTGCAACCCCAGGGTTTGCTGGTCGTGATCAGCTTTCATTCACTCGAAGACCGGATCGTCAAGCAGTTCATCGCCAGCCAGGCGCGTGAACGGGTCGATCGGCGGGTGCCGTTTGCGCCCGCCCCACCGCTGCGCCTCACAGCGCTGGGTCGCATCAAACCGTCGGCATCGGAAGTGGCGGCCAATCCGCGTGCCCGCAGCGCCATCATGCGGATGGCGCAACGCACGCAAGCGCCATGACCCGGCTCAACCTTGTCCTGCTGCTGGCGGTGCTGGCCAGCGCGCTCTACCTGGTGAACGTGCAGTACCAGTCGCGGCGCCTGTATACCGAGCTTGAGCGCGCCAATGCCGAAGGGCGCAGGCTCGATACCGAGCGCGACCGCCTGCAACTCGAGCGCCGCGCCCAGGCCACGCCGCAGCGGGTCGAGAAACTCGCCCGCGAGCGCCTGCAGATGCGCCCGGCCACGCCGGCCATCACCCACTATGTCGCCTACAGTGACGGCACTGCCGCAACTGGCACGCCGGGCGCTCCGCAACAGGCTTCGGGGCGGCTGCCATGAACCGCCGGGCCGCTCCCAAGGTTCATGCCGCAGCGCGCAGCGCGAAGGCCTCGTCATGTCCCCGCCGGGCCGCTCCCAAGGTTCATGCCGCAGCGCGCAGCGCGAAGGTGTGCGCATGAGTCGCAGCAAGAGCATCCCCTACACCTCCAGCCCGCTGCTGGCCAGCCGAACGCCGGTATGGCGCAGCAAGTTGGTGGTGGCGGCGGTCGCGGTCGGATTCGTCGGCCTGGCCGCACGGGCCGTCTACATCCAGGTCGTGGCCAACGAATTTTTCCAGCGCCAGGGTGAAGTGCGTTTTGCGCGCACACTGGCGCTACCGGCCAATCGTGGCCGCATCCTGGACCGCAATGGGCTGATCCTTGCATCGAGCGTACCTGCGCCCAGCATCTGGGCCATTCCCGAAGACGTGCCGCGCGACCCGGTGCGGCTCAAGCAACTGGCCAAGCTGCTGGGCATGCCACTGGCCGCGCTGGAGCGCAAGCTCGACGATGACGACAAGACCTTTGTCTGGCTCAAGCGCCAGGTCGACGAGGCGGTTGGCAAAGACATTGCCGCACTGGAGCTCAAGGGCATCTACCAGCGCGAGGAATACCGCCGCGAGTACCCCGAGGGTCCGGCAGCGGCCCATGTGGTGGGCTTCACCAATGTGGAAGACCATGGCCAGGAAGGGATCGAACTGGCGTTCGACCAGGACCTGGCAGGCAGAGCCGGTTCGCGACGCGTGATCAAGGACCGGCTCGGACGGGTCGTCGAGGGCGTCGGCGAGCAAGTGCCACCGGTCGATGGCAAGGACATCCAGCTCAGCATCGACAGCAAGATCCAGTTCTTCGCCTATCAGAAGCTGCGCGACGCAGTGACCACCCACAAAGCCCGCGGCGGCAGCGTCGTAGTGCTCGACGCGGTCACCGGGGAGGTGCTGGCGATGGCCAACTACCCCAGCTACGCACCCGACAACCGGCGCGGCCTGACCGGAGAGCAATTGCGCAACCGCGCATTGACCGATGTGTTCGAGCCCGGCTCAACGATGAAACCGATCACGGTCGCGATGGCGCTGGAAGCCGGGCGTATCAAGCCGCAGACCCTGATCGACACCGGACCTGGTCGCTATGTGATGGGCGGCTTCACGATCCGCGACACGCACGACTACGGAACCCTGACGGTCGAAGGCGTGATCCAGAAATCGAGCAATGTCGGCGCGCTCAAGATCGCGCAGAAATTGAGTCCGCGCGAGATGTGGGACACCTACACCCAGCTCGGTTATGGCCAAAAGCCCCAGCTGCAGTTTCCCGGCGCCGTGACCGGCCGGCTGCGGCCCTGGAAAACCTGGCGCCCGGTCGAACAAGCGACGATGGCCTATGGTTATGGGTTGTCGGCATCGTTGTTCCAGATGGCGCAGTCGTACACCGCGTTTGCGCACGACGGCCGGATCATTCCCGCCACCATCGTCAAGAGCGACGAACCGGCGATCGGCACACCGGTGTTTTCGGCTGAGAATGCCGCTGCCGTACGCAAGATGCTGCAGATGGCCGCTGGCCCCGGCGGCACCGGCCAGCGCGCCCAAACGATCGGCTATTCGGTCGGAGGCAAGTCGGGCACCGCGCGCAAGCAGGTCGGCAAGGGTTATGCCACCGACAGGTACCGATCCTGGTTCACCGGCATGGCGCCGATCGACAAGCCGCGCGTGGTGGTGGCGGTGATGATCGACGAGCCGAGCAACGGCAAATACTACGGTGGCGAGGTCGCCGCGCCCGTCTTCAGCGAGACCGTGCAGCAGGCGCTGCGCCTGATGGGCGTCACGCCCGACATGGCGGTCAAGCCGCAGATCGTCACCGCCGTGGAGGAGAGCCTGTGATGCAGGAACTGCACTCCCCGGGCGCCGCAGCGGCATGGTTGCACCAGCATGTGACCGGCGCGCTGCAGACCGACAGCCGCAAGCTCATGCCTGGCGACGGGTTCATCGCCTGGCCGGGGGCGACCCACGATGCGCGCGCCCATGTGCCGGCCGCGGTGGCCAATGGCGCCGCGGCGTGCCTGGTGGAGCGTGACGGCGCTGCGCAATTCGAGCTGCCCGATGCCCGCATGGCCTGTTACGCCGGACTCAAGTCGGCCAGCGCGCTGGTGGCCTGCGCCTACTACAACGACCCGTCGGACCAGCTGCGCGTGGTCGCGGTGACCGGTACCAACGGCAAGACCTCCACCGCATGGTGGCTGGCGCAGGCCCTGTCGAGCCCGCGGCTTGCGCCCGCGATACCCTGCGCGATGATCGGCACACTGGGCGTCGGCCAGCCGCCAGCGGCGGGGACCAGTGACGACCGGGGTGTGGCAGGCCTGACGGCAACCGGCCTGACGACACCCGACCCGGTGTTGCTGCAGGCCAGTCTGCGCCGTTTCGCCGACTCCGGCATTCGCGCCTGCGCGCTTGAGGCCTCGTCGATCGGCATTGACGAGCACCGGCTCGACGGCCTGCGCATCCACACCGCGGTGTTCACCAATTTCACCCAGGACCATCTGGACTACCACGGTTCGATGCAGGCCTACTGGCAGGCCAAGTCACGGTTGTTCCAGTGGCCAGGCCTGCAAGCGGCGGTGGTCAACATCGACGACCCGCGCGGTCCGGATCTGCTGGCGTTGCCCGCGTTGCAATCGCTGGATGTCTGGACGGTCTCATGCAACGCACCGGCACGGCTGCGCGCCGAGGCAATCGCCATGGGTCGCACCGGCCTGGAATTCGACGTGCTCGAGGCCACCGAACGCCACCGGCTGCAGACCGATTTGATCGGCCAGTACAACGTCAGCAATCTGCTGGGCGTGATCGCTGCCATGCGCTCGCTGGGCGTTCCGCTGGCGCAGGCGGTGCTTGCCTGCGCCGAACTCGCGCCGGTACCCGGGCGCATGCAGCGGCTGCTCGAGCCGGACATGCCGCTGGTGGCGATCGACTATGCGCATACACCCGACGCGCTGGACAAGGCGCTGGCCGCATTGCAGCCGCTCGCGCGCCAGCGCGATGGCAAGCTGTGGTGTGTCTTTGGTTGTGGCGGCGACCGCGACCCCGGCAAACGACCACTGATGGGCGCGGCCGCCGTCGCAGCCGACCATGTCGTGGTGACCAGCGACAACCCGCGCAGCGAAGACCCGTTGGCGATCATGGCACAGATCGTTCCGGCGCTGGTCGGTCATGCATCGGTGCGCCAGCAGCCCGACCGCGCGCTGGCCATCGACGCCACTGTCACCGCGGCCGCCAGCGCCGACGTGATCCTGATCGCCGGCAAGGGCCATGAGAGCTACCAGGAAGTGGCTGGCCGGCGCCGGGCATTCTCCGACCTGGAACAAGCACGCGCTGCATTGGCGCGGCGCCGCGGCGCCGCCGTGGCGCAGGGGGTGGCGGCATGATGGACCTGCGCCAAGCCGCCCAATGGTTGCCCGGCAGCACGCTGGTGGGCAATCCCGCAAAGCATGTGAGCCGCGTGCATTCGGACACCCGCAGCGTACAGCCCGGCGACCTGTTCGTCGCGATCGCGGGGGACAACTTCGACGGCAACCAGTTCCTGGCGCAAGCCCGCACCGCCGGCGCCGTCGCGGCCCTGGCCCACAGCGCCGACGCGTTGCGCGCCGCCGGCCTGGATGGCATCGTGGTGGCCGACACGCGCAAGGCGTTGGGCCTGCTCGCCACGCGCTGGCGCGAGCAGTTCACGCCGGTGCTGATCGCAGTGACCGGAAGCAACGGCAAGACAACCGTGACCCAGATGCTGGCAGCGATCCTGCGCAGCGCCTTTCCCGATGCATCGCTTGCCACACTGGGCAACTTCAACAACGACATCGGCCTGCCGTTGACGCTGCTGCGCCTGTGCGCCGAACACCGCATCGCCGCCATCGAACTGGGCATGAACCATCCGGGCGAGATCGCGTTGCTGTCGGGCATGGCGCAACCATCCGTGGCGCTGGTCAACAACGCGCAGCGCGAACACCTGGAGTTCATGGCCTCGGTCGAGGCGGTGGCGCAGGAGAACGGCGCGGCGATCGATGCCCTGCCCGCCGATGGCGTAGCAGTGTTTCCGCACGACGATGCTTTCGCCGCGCAGTGGCGCGCGCGCGCCGGCAAGCGGCGCTGCCTGAGTTTCGCGATCACGTCGGCAACCGGAGCCGCGCCTGGCGCAGACGTCCACGCGCCGGCGCCAGCATGGAACCACGACCGCTGGCGTGTGCTGGCGCATACCCCCTGCGGAGACCTGCCGTTCACGCTGCCCATGGCTGGCCTGCACAACGTACGCAATGCACTGGCCGCGGCCACTTGTGCAATCGCCGCCGGCGTGCCGCTATCGCATATTCGTGCTGGCCTGCAGGCGTTCGAGGCGGTCAAGGGACGCTCGCGCACCCAGCAGCTGCACTGGCACGGCAGGGCCTGCACCCTGATTGACGACAGCTACAACGCCAATCCGGACTCGGTAGATGCAGCGCTGGAGATGCTGGCGGCGCTGCCGGCCTCGCAGCTGATGGTGCTTGGTGACATGGGTGAGGTGGGCGACCAGGGCCCGCAGTTCCATGCCCAGGCCGGAGCGAAGGCCCAGGCGCTGGGCATCGGGTCGCTGTTCACGCTCGGCAAGCTGTCCGCACACGCGGCAGCGTCGTTTGCCGGTGCCCGCCATTTCGACACCATGCCGGCGCTGATCGATGCAGTTACCGCGCAGATGCCCTGCATGTCTAGCGTGCTGGTCAAGGGCTCACGCTTCATGCGCATGGAGCGGGTGGTCGAGGCACTGGTTGCCGGCGCCTCTTCGGCCACGGGCAGCACAACCGGAGAAGCCGCATGTTGCTGAGCCTGTCCCAATGGCTGCAAACCCTGGGCCCGGAGTTCGGCTTCCTGCGGGTGTTCCAGTACCTGACGCTGCGTGCCGTGTTGTCGGCGTTGACTGCGCTGCTGATAGGCCTGATTGCCGGCCCGGCGGTGATCCGCAACCTGTCGCGGCTCAAGATCGGCCAGCCGATCCGTGGCTACGGCATGGAGACCCATTTCAGCAAGAGCGGCACGCCGACGATGGGGGGGGTGCTGATCCTGATCTGCATTGCCGTATCGACGCTGCTGTGGATGGATCTGTCGAACCGCTTCGTCTGGATCGTGCTGCTGGTCACGCTGGGTTTCGGCGCCATCGGCTGGGTCGACGACTGGCGCAAGGTGGTGCACAAGAACCCCGAGGGCATGCGCTCGCGCGAGAAATATTTCTGGCAATCGGTGATCGGCCTGGTCGCTGCCCTGTACCTGGTGTTCAGCATTTCGGAGAACTCCAACCTGCGGGTGCTGGAGCTGTTCTTCAAATGGGTGCAATCGGGTTTCGACCTGAGCCTGCCACCCAAGGCCGGTCTGCTGCTGCCCTTCTTCAAAGAGATCAGCTATCCGCTGGGTGTTCTCGGCTTCGTCGTGCTCACCTACCTGGTGATCGTGGGTTCGAGCAACGCAGTCAATCTGACCGACGGACTCGATGGCCTGGCCATCATGCCGGTAGTGATGGTCGGCTCTGCGCTGGGTGTGTTTGCCTATGTGACCGGCAGCTCGGTGTTCTCGAAGTACCTGCTGTTTCCGCATATTCCGGGTTCAGGCGAACTGCTGATCTTCTGCGCCGCGATGGCCGGTGCCGGATTGGCCTTCCTGTGGTTCAACACCCACCCGGCCCAGGTGTTCATGGGCGACGTGGGCGCATTGGCGCTGGGCGGCGCCCTGGGCACTATTGCGGTCATCGTGCGCCAGGAAATCGTACTGGCGATCATGGGCGGCATCTTCGTGGCCGAAGCGGTCTCGGTGATGGCCCAGGTCGGCTATTTCAAATACACCCGCAAGCGCTACGGCGAAGGCCGGCGCCTGCTCAAGATGGCGCCGCTGCACCACCATTTCGAGAAGACCGGCTGGAAGGAGTCGCAGGTCGTCGTGCGGTTCTGGATCATCACCATGCTGTTGTGCCTGGTGGGGCTTTCCACGTTGAAGCTGCGCTGATCGCCATGACCGACCTGCACGCCCAATCCGTCCTGATCCTGGGCCTGGGTACGTCCGGCCTGGCGATGGCGCGCTGGTGCCAACGCGCCGGCGCGCATGTGACGGTAGCCGACACGCGCGCCGCGCCGCCCCAGCTTGCCACGCTGCGCCAGGACCTGCCGCAGGCCGTGTTTGTGCACGGCGCGCTTGACGCGGCGTTGCTGACCGCGGGGCCGAGCCTGGTGCTCAAGAGCCCGGGGATCGCACCGGCGTTGATTGCGCCATTGACCGAGGCTGCGGCGGCCACCGGCATTCGGGTATGGGGCGAACTGGACCTGTTCGCCCGGGCATTGGCCGAACTCAAGGCGAGCCAGGCTTACCAACCCGAGGTCCTGGCCATCACCGGCACCAATGGCAAGACCACGGTCGCATCGCTGACGGCCCAACTGGTCGCAAGCGCCGGCAAGAGTGTCGTGCTGGCCGGCAACATCGGACCGACCCTGCTCGACACCCTGACCTGCTGTGTTGCCAGCGCCAGCCTGCCACAAGTCTGGGTCATCGAATTGTCGAGTTTCCAGCTCGCCGACATGGCCCGGCCGGAACGCGCGGCCGAAGACGCCGGCGCGGCCGGCTTCGAGCCTAGCGCCGCCTGCGTGCTGAACCTGAGTCAGGACCACCTGGACTGGCACGGCACGATGGCGGCCTATGCGCAGGCCAAGTCCCGCGTCTTCGGACGACAGGCGCTGATGCTGCTGAACCGGGACGATGCCCAGGTGATGGCGATGGCGCCGGCACCGGTCCTCGCCAAGGGCAAGACCGGGCGCCGCTTCAGCTGTTTCGGCGCCGGCATGCCCAAGGCGCCGGGCGACTTCGGGCTGGAACAGGTCAACGGCATGTCCTGGATGGTGCGCGCGCAGGCGCTCGATCCGACCGTCAAACTGCGCAAGGGGCAGCAAGCCGATGCGCTGCACATCCAGCGCCTGATACCGGCCGAAGCCCTGCGCATCCGCGGCCGCCACAACGCCGTCAACGCGCTGGCGGCATTGGCATTGGCCGCCGCGGCGGGCTGCGCACTGGCACCGATTCTTTTCGCCCTGCGCGAATACCGCGGCGAACCACACCGGGTCGCGTCGATCGGTGTGTTGGACGGGGTGGAATATTTTGACGACAGCAAGGGCACGAATGTCGGCGCGACCGCCGCCGCCCTTGGCGGCCTGGGCGCGGAGCGCAAGCTGGTCGTGATCCTCGGCGGCGACGGCAAGGGACAGGATTTCGCGCCCTTGGCAGAGCCGGTACGCCAGTTCGCCCGCGCGGTGGTGCTGATCGGACGCGATGCGCCCCTGATCCGTGCCGCGCTGCAGGCCAGCGGTATCGACCTGCTTGATGCCGGCAGCATGGAACACGCCGTTGCGCGCGCTGCCGCCGCGGCCCGGCCCGGTGACGCCGTGTTGCTGTCCCCGGCCTGCGCCAGCTTCGACATGTTCGACAACTATCCGCACCGGGCCCGGGTTTTCCACGCTGCGGTGCAGGCGATGGCGCAGGACGCGGGCACCGAACTGGAGGATGCCTGATGAGCGCCGCCGGGCCGTTCCCAAGGGCGACTAGCGCAATGCGCAGCATGGAGCATTCCTGATGAGCGCCGCCGGGCCGTTCCCAAGGG
>JAYUQC010000171.1:0-26643 GCA_043759735.1 Rhodoferax sp. | reverse complement strand
TGAATATAACGTAAGCCCCGCGCCATCCGCCTCCAACGCAGCCAGACAGACAGCAGTACCTCGATGAAAATCAGCGCACGCAGCCAGTTCGAGGGCCTCATCACGGCCTTGATGCCCGGCCCTGATGCACGGCCTGGTGAACGCCGCGGTCACGCTGGGCCTGGCCGGAGGCGACAGCCTGGTGGCAGTGGTCACCGCCGGCAGCATGTGCTTACGCGGTGGTTTTCGCGACAGAGCCGACTGGCTTGTGCGGTGCAGCCTGGCCGCGCAGTTGTCCACCGAATGTGTGGACAACGCTGTGAACAACCCGGGTTTGCCGCGCCGCAGGCCGCGCCGTTGCTGCCTGTCAAGCGGATTGCCCAACCGACGGGCAGCCGGCGTCAAGAAAACCGGCGGCGCCCGGCCAGGCGCTGCCACCTACTCGCCGCGTTCGCGGTAGTCGCCGAAGGCCGCGTCGCGTTCGCTGAGCAGCGCGCCTGCGCCTTTGCGGCCAGGGTTGGGGGTTTGGCAATGCTGCCAGCCGCGCCGGCCCGGCCCTGTCACGGCGACGTCGCCGCACTTGATGGCAATACTCAATCTGGTTTGTGCACTCGCCGCGGCGGTTCGCTGCTGGCCCGAAGGGCCACCCCGTGCACGCAAGCGCCGATTCATGTGGCCCTGAGTCAGGGAAGGGTAGACAGGATGGCACCCCTTGACCGCGCGCTGACCGAGCGCAATGCGAGCCAGACGGCGCAGGCACTGACCAACACCTTGGACGCCGAGTTGGCCCGGGCACGGGCCGCACCTGCAGCGCCTGAACGCCCGTCGCCGCGAAACCGTGCCGGCCAGTGAACTGGTGGTCGGCGCGCAGTGCGGCGGCAGCGATGCGTTTTCGGGCGTCACCGCCAACCCGGCGGTTGGTTACTGCACCGACCTGCTGGTGCGCGCTGGTGCCAGCGTGAGGTTCTCCGAGACCACCGAGGTGCGTGATGGCACCCGGCGAAAAGCTGCGCCAAAAGAGCCTGACCTGTGCCGCCACGCCGGTCAGCGACTTCATTTGCGGCACGCTGCAACTGGCCGCCGGCATGAACCTGCATGTGTTCACCACCGGCCGCGGCACGCCCTTTGGACTGGCGGCGGTGCCGGTGATCAAGGGGGGCCACCCGCAGCGACCTGGCACGGCGCTGGCATGACCTGATGGACGTCAACGCCGGCACCATCACCGACGGCACGGCCACCATCGAGCAGGTGGGCTGGGCGCTGTTTCAGTTGATGCTCGACGTGGCCAGCGGCCGCAAGAAAACCTGGGCCGAACACTGGAAGCTGCACAACGCGCTGGTACTGTTCAATCCGGCGCCGGTGACATGAACTCCCGCCCGCCCGCCACATGCCCGCCACCAACCATCACCCAACATCACGCCGTGTCGGTGCCCGTCGTCGCACCTGATCCGGCCCTTCGGACGCCACCACGCACCGTTTGCTCGCTTTATTTTGTCAACCCAACCACCTGGAGCTTCGCACATGCACCGTAGATCCCTCATCGCCCTCACCATGGCCGTCGCGATGAGCGTCGCCATGCCCCTGGCCGCACTCGCGCAGGCCGACTACCCCAGCAAACCGGTGAAGATCATCGTGACGTTTCCGCCTGGTGGCACCAGCGACGTGATGGCCCGAATGATCTCCGAGGAACTCGGCAAGTATTTCAAGCAGCCGTTCGTGGTTGAGAACATTGGCGGTGCGGGTGGCATCGTTGGCACCGAACGCGCATCCAAGATGACGCCCGACGGTTACACCCTGGTGCAGACCGGCGTCGGCCAGAACGCCGTGGCGCATGGCCTGGACCCCAATCTCAAATACAACTCGATGACCGACTTCACCCCGATCACCCAGGTACATTCAGGTCCGAATGTGCTGGTGGTGCATCCGAGCACGCCGTTCAAGACCGTCAAGGATGTAGTGGACTATGCCAAGGCCAATCCGGGCAAGCTCGACTATGGGTTCACCCATGCGGCGTCCGGCCACATGGCGATGGAACTGTTCAAGCAGACGGCCGGCATTTACATGACCGGCATTCCCTACCGCGGCGGCGGCCCGATGCTGAGCGACCTGCTGGGCGGCACGATTCCGATGATGTTCATCAACCAGGACGCGGCGCTGCAGCATGTGAAAGCGGGCAAGATGCGGGCGCTGGCGGTCAGCAGTGCGCAGCGCAACGCGCTGTACCCGGACGTGCCGACGATCGCCGAATCCGGCTACAGGGGCTTCGAGGCGCTGTCGTGGTCGGGCCTGTCGGCGATCAAGGGAACGCCTCAGCCCATCGTCGACAAGATCGAAGCGGCGATGGTGCAGATCATGCAGTCGGAGGCGATCAAGCAGCGCATGGGCTCGGTCGGGTTCGTCATTCCGGCCCAGGGCGCCAAGCCCTATGCGACGTTCATGCAGTCGGAGATCAACACCTGGACCAAGGTGATCAAGGTCGCCGGCATCAAGCCGCAATAGCGCAATCTGGCGGGCGGCGCATATGGGCGATGTCGTGCAATTGCAAGCCGGTCGGGCCAGCGCCCGATTGGTCCCGGCCGCTGGCGCTCGGATTTCGATGCTGCGGCTGGAGCCGCAGGGTGGTGGTGACGCAGTCGATGTGCTGCACCCCTATCCGGAGGAATTCTTCGATCCGCTGCGCTGGGCCAAGGGCGGCATCTACCCGTTGCTGCCGTATTCGAACCGGATCGCGCAGGCGCGTGTGCAGGTCGACGGCATGGCGGTCGCCTTGTCGCCGCATCCCGACACCACGCCGCATACTTTGCACGGCAATGGCCATGCCTTGCCATGGCGGCTGGACAGACACGATGCGGTCAGTGCGGTCATGCTGCTGGACGCCCCCGCCAGCGCTGCCTGGCCCTGGTCCTACGCCGGTCGCATGGCGTTGCAATTGTCGCCGTCGGCGCTGTTCG
This sequence comes from Rhodoferax sp., assembly GCA_043759735.1. Lineage (GTDB taxonomy): Bacteria > Pseudomonadota > Gammaproteobacteria > Burkholderiales > Burkholderiaceae_C > CAISIP01. Next base: position 23,713 of record JAYUQC010000171.1, on the reverse strand, counting down.
TGGCACTGTCCATCCGCAACACGCATTCCAGAGTGATGCCGGCCGGCCTCGGCCTGCATCCTTATTTTCTGCATCGGCCCGATGCGCGGCTGGCTTACCGGGCTACGGCGTTCTGGCCGCCGACGGATGATTTCCTGGCAGTGTCGTCGCGCGCGCCGCATGGCGACGAATCCCATGCGATTGCCCGGCCCCTGCGCAGCGGCGGTGTGACCGACTACCTCGGCGGCTGGGATGGCCAGGCGGGCATCGAATTGCCCGGGGGCGAACGGCTGGACCTGCGTGCCGACCCCTTGTTCGGCCACCTGGTCGTGCACCGTCCGGACAGCATGGCCTATCTGTGCCTGGAACCGGTGAGCCATGTCACCGACGGGTTCAACTTGGCGGCGCGAGGTGTTGCCGACACCGGCACCCGGTGGTTGGCGCCGGGTGAGTCATTGGCCGGCAACATGCAATTCACGCTGCATGGGGTCAACGCCTGATGAGCGCCGCCGGGCCGTTCCCAAGGGCGAATTGCGCAATGCGCAGCATGGAGCTAGGATGCCTGATGAGCGCAGCGTCGGGCCGCCCCAAGCAAGCTCGCACCGCAGTGCGCAGCACGAAGCAACCAGTGAGCCCGCCGGGCCGCCCCAAGAGTGAATTCCGCAGTGCGCAGCACGAGGTACGCCAATGAACGCCGGCGGTGCGTCGTGCATCGTCGACGTGCGGGTCACACCGATCGCGTTTCGCGATCCGCCGCTGCTCAATGTGGCCGGCGTGCATGAGCCCTGGGCGCTGCGCAGCATCATCGAGGTCGAGACCGCGGACGGCCGCGTCGGCCTGGGCGAGAGTTATGGCGATCTGCAGACCCTGGCCAACCTGGCTCGGGTGGCGCCGCAGCTGGTCGGCCTCGATGTGTTCGACACCAATGCGCTGATCCGCGTCGTGTATGCGGCGGTGGACGACGATCCGGATCCGGGTGCGCCGTTTCCGCGCCGGGGCGACAAGGCGCGTGCGACCGCCGTGGGCGCATTCGAAGTCGCCTTGCTGGACCTGCAGGCTCAGGTGCTGGGACGACCGCTGTGCCAGTTGCTCGGCGGAGCGGTGCGACCCGCCATACCGTTCAGCGCCTACCTGTTCTACAAATTTGCGTGCCACAAGGGCATGGGGCACGACCCGGCGGACGACTGGGGCGAGGTGCTGACGCCGGCGCAGATGGTCGGCGAGGCGCGCCGCATGATCGATCGGTACGGCTTTGGCTCGATCAAGCTCAAGGGTGGCGTGTTTGCGCCGGAGGTCGAGATCGACGCCCTGTGCGCGCTGCGCGCGGCCTTTCCCGGCATGCCACTGCGCATCGATCCCAACGGCGGCTGGACGGTCGAGACGACACGGCGCGTGATGCCGGTATTGGCCGCCGATGGATTGCTGGAGTACCTCGAAGACCCGGTATCGACCTTGCAGGAAATGGGTGAAGTTGCCCGCTTCGCCCATGGCATGCCGCTGGCCACCAATATGGTGACGATCGCCTTTGGGCATATCCCGGAGACGGTGCGCCTGGGCGCGGTGCAGGTGATCCTGTCGGACCACCATTACTGGGGCGGCCTGCGCGCGACCCAGCACCTTGCCGCCATCGGACGCACGTTCGGCATCGGCATCTCGATGCACTCCAACTCGCACCTGGGCATCAGCCTTGCGGCCATGACGCATCTCGGCGTGACGATTCCCAACCTGCGCTATGCCTGTGACACGCATTACCCGTGGCAGGTGGACGAGGTGATCGCCGGCGGCAAGCTGCAGATCAAGAATGGCCAGCTCGCACCGCCACCCGGCAACGGCCTGGGGGTGACGCTGGACCGCACGCAGCTGGCACGGCTGCACCGCAATTACCTGGACTGCGGCATCCGGGTGCGCGACGACGCGCGCGAAATGCGCAAGCACCGGCCCGATTTCGACGACCGGCGGCCGCGCTTCTGATACCCCGCTGTCTCAGGCGTAGCCGGTCGAGCCGTCCGGCTTGACCGGCACCTTGCGTTCCCAGTGGACGTAGTCCTCGGTGCCGAGCAGCGCTTCGTCCATTTCCACGCCCCAGCCGGGGCGCTCGGGCCGCAATTGGAGATGACCATCGCTGGGCAGGTAAGGGTCGCGGACGTAATGCGCGCCTGCGTTCTTGCCAGCTGCGGCCGCGACCTCGCCGCTGCCGGCGCCAAATACATAACCCGGACCGTGCGGCAGCCGGTATTCGAGGATCCGGAAATTGGTCTGCGCCGCGCTGAAATGCACATTGATCGCGGTGGCCAGTGGCCCCATCGGGTTGTGCGGCGCGATGGTGACGAAATGTGCCTCGGCCAGTGCCGCGATCTTGCACATCTCGAGCATGCCGCCGACAACGCAGATGTCGGGCTGGATGATGTCGCAACCGCGCACCTGCAGCAGGCGCAGCACCTCGAAGCGGCTGTACAGCGACTCGCCGGTCGCCAGCGTGCACTGCAGGCCGCGTTTGAGTTCACCCCAGGCCTCGAAATTCTCCGGCCGTATCGGCTCTTCGAAAAATAGCGGGTCGTAGGGTGCCAGTGCATTGCCGAGCTGGATCGCCTGCGTGGGCTCGAAAATCTTGGCATGCGCATCGAAGGCGATCTCATAGTCGCTGCGCACGGTCTCGCGTAGCTGGCGGAAGTATTCGGCGCTGGTGCGCACCACCTCGCCCCAGCGATGTCGGTGCATGTCGATGCGGTAGGGGCTGAGCTTGAACGCGGTAATGCCCCACTCGGCCTGTAAGGCATCCATCTGGTCGCGCGCAGCCGGCGGGTCGGGTGCGGTGTACACACCGGCATAAACCTTGATCCGGTCGCGCACCTGGCCGCCCAGCAGCATGTAGACCGGCACGCCGAGTGCCTTGGCCGAGATGTCCCACATGCAGTGGTCCAGCGCCGAGATCGCGGCCAGGCCGAGCGCGCCGGGCGGAAACCGGGTTTGCTGCATCAGGTAGTGGATCAGGTGGCCGATGCGGCGCGGATCCTGGCCCTTGAGGAATGTCAGCAGGTAGTCCAGCAGCGGAAACAGCGCCAGATCGGGGCCGTGGTTGTAGCACTCGCCCCAACCGGTGATGCCGTCGTCGGTGTCCATGGCGACGATGACGCGTGGCCGGTCCTTGTCGCGCGACATGAAGACACGCAGTCGATCGATTTTCATGGTGAACGTGTCCGCTTGCGGGGAGAGCAGCCGTCAGCGGCCGGTGAAGTAGCGCGCCCGCTGCAATCGCGTCTGCACATAGACATTCTCGTCGTGGCTGCCCGGGACATACGAGCCCGAGGCGGCGGATACCTGCGACGCGATATTGGCCTGGCTCGGAAAACGCGCGACAAAGGCCTCGTCGATGTCCACGCCCAGACCAGGTGCATCGGGCACCTGCAAAAAGCCCTCGACCGCCACCGGATGCGGAATCACGGTGTGCTGGCGACCCTCCCAGTCGTCCTCGATGCGCTCCAGGAACAGGCCATTGGGGATTGCCGCCAGCAGGTGCAGTGCCGCGTATTCGGCTACCGGGCCGAGCGAGCCGGAATGCGGCGCAACCATGATGTGGTGCGCCTCGGCCATGGCCGCGATTTTTTTCATCTGGGTGATGCCACCGGCGCGTCCGGTGTCGGGCTGGACCACGTCGACCAGTTCGCGTTCGATCAGGTCGCGCAAGCCGTAGAGGGTGCTCATGCGTTCGCCGGCGGCCAGCGGCACCTGGGCCGCGTCGCGGATGCGTCGGTAGCCATCCAGGTTGTCGGGCGCGATCGGGTCTTCGATGAACAGCAGGTGGTAGGGCTCGAGCGCACGCGCCAACCGCGCCGCGTCGCCGGGCGTAAGCCACGGCGGGCCGTGCAGGTCGATCATGATGTCCATGTCGTCGCCGACTGCATCGCGCAGGGCCGCCACCGTGCGCACCGGGTCCGACACGCCGCCGCACTTGATCGCGCTGACACCGCGCGCCTTGAGGCTCAGCGCCACCTCGGGCGTGTTGGCATGGGCATAGATGCGGATCTTGTCGCGCACCTGACCACCGAGCAGGTTCCAGACCGGCACACCCAGGGCCTTGCCCTTGATGTCCCACAGTGCCATGTCGATGCCGGTCATCGCGCCGGCGCCGACGGTACCGGTCATCCCGTGCACCATGATGGCCGACATCATGCGCTGCCACAGGCGTTCGATATGGGTCGGGTCCTCGCCGATCAGGATCCGCTTGAGGTCATTTACCGCGGTCTCGATCACGCGCGGCCAGCCGGAACACTCGCCAATGCCGGTGATGCCCGCGTCGGTATGGACCTTGACGAACAGCCAGTTGCGGGTGCCGGTGATGCCGGCCGAATACTGCTGGCTGCCGAACGCGTTGTCGGACGCCCAGGCCGTGGGCTGCGGCGCGCCCACGTGCATCAGAAAGGTCTGGATGTCGGTGATTTTCATGGTGGGGCGCGCGTGGGACGGCGCTAGTTGCCGGCCGGGTCGTAGCGGAAACGCTTGTGCATGCTGCGCGCACGCGGGTCCGGGCGCGGTATCGCGGAAAGCAGCGCCTTGGTATAGGGGTGGCTCGGTGCATCGCAGACCTGATCGGTGGCGCCGGTCTCGACGATCTTGCCGCGGTACATCACCGCGACGCGGTCGCAGAAATAGCGGATCACCGCGATGTCGTGGCTGATGAAAACGAACGACAGGCCGAGCTTGTCCTGCAGATTAAGCAGCAGGTCGAGCATCTGCGAGCGCAGCGATACGTCCAGCGCCGAGGTGGCCTCGTCGGCGACGATGATGCGCGGACTGAGCGCCAGCGCGCGTGCGATGCCGATGCGCTGGCGCTGGCCGCCCGAGAACGCATGCGGATAACGTTCGCGCCAGGCCGGCTCCAGACCGACATTGCGCAGCAGCTCGGCCACCCGGTCATCCAGTTCCCTGCCCTTCGCAATGCCGTTGACCAGCAGCGGCTCGCCGACGATCTGGGCCACCGTCATGCGCGGGTTCAGCGAGCCGACCGGGTCCTGGAAGATCATCCGGATCTCGCGCCGGCAGTCCTTGAGCGTCGCCTTGTCGGTTGTGGCGATGTCGATCGTCGATCCGTCGGGACGCCGATAGTCGATGGCGCCAGCCTGGGGTTCGTACACGCGCAGCAGGCAGCGGCCCATCGTCGTCTTGCCGGACCCCGACTCGCCAACGATGCCCAGCGATTCACCGGGCAGCAGGTTCAGCGACACGCCGTCCACCGCCTTGACCAGGGTCTTGCCATGGCCGAAATACTGTTGCAGGTCGCGCACCTGCAGGATCGGTTCGACGGTGGCGGCGATCGGCGGGCGTTGCAGCCGGATGTCGGCCGTGCGACCGAGCTTGGTCACCGAGCCGATCAGCATCCGGGTGTACGGGTCCTGCGGCGCATGGAAGATGGTGTCGACCGCGCCGGTCTCGACCACCTTGCCATGGTTCATCACGATCACCTGGTCGGCGATCTCGGCCACCACACCCATGTCATGGGTGATGAACATCACCGCCATGCCATGGCTCTTTTGCAGGCTGCTGATCAGGTCCAGGATCTCGGCCTGGGTGGTCACGTCCAGCGCGGTGGTCGGCTCGTCGGCGATCAGCAGTGCCGGGTTGCAGGCCAGCGCCATCGCGATCATGACCCGCTGGCGCATGCCGCCGGAGAACTCGAAGGTGTAGCGGTCGATCGCCTTGTCGGGGTTCGGGATCTCGACCTGCCCGAGCAATTGGACACAGCGCGCGCGCGCCTGCGCCTTGCTCATCTTCAGGTGCAGCGTCAGCACCTCCATGATCTGGTTGCCCACCGTGTGCACCGGCGACAACGAGGACATCGGCTCCTGGAAGATCATCGCGATCTCGGCGCCGCGTACTGCGCGAATCTCGCGTGAGCGCCGGCCCAGCCGGGCCAGGTCGAGGCTGCTGCCGTCCGGGCGGTGCAACAACATCGAACCTTCGATGATGCGGCCGGGCTCGTCGACGATCTGCAGGATCGAGCGCGCAGTGACGCTCTTGCCGCTGCCGCTTTCGCCGACCACACACAGGGTCTTGCCGCGCGCGACGTCGAACGACACGCCGTCGACCGCCTTGATGGTGCCGGTGCGGGTCGGAAAGTGGGTGCGCAGGTTGCGCACCTGCAGCAGCACGCCGTCGCTTGGGCCTGTGCCTGGGCGCGCTGCGTCTGCGGGGATGGCGTTTGTACCCATGCCTATTTGTTGTACGGGTCGGATGCGTCGCGCAGACCGTCGCCCAGGAAGTTCAGCGCGATCACGGCCAGCACCACGGCCGCGCCGGGTGCGAACAGCCAGGGTGCGGTGGCGATCGAGCGGATGTTCAGGGCCTCGCGCAGCAATACGCCCCAGGAAATAGTCGGTGGTTGCAGCCCCAGTCCGAGAAAACTCAGCGAGGTCTCGGCCAGGATCATGGCGGGAATCGCCAGCGAAACCGACGCGATGATGTGGCTGGCAAAACTGGGCAGCATGTGGCGAAAGATGATGCGGCCTTCCGACACCCCGTCGAGCCGCGCCGCGGTGACGAACTCCTCGGTGCGCAGGCTGAGGAAGCGCCCGCGCACCACCCGCGCCAGCTGGGCCCAGCCGGTCAGCGACAGGATCAGCGTGATCATGAAATAGTTCAACGCGGCCGGCCAGTTCTGCGGCACCGCAGCGGAGGCCGCGAGCCAGATCGGGATTGTCGGCAGCGACAGCACGAGTTCGATCACGCGCTGGATCACGAAGTCGATGCGCCCGCCGTAATAGCCTGAGATGCCGCCGAGCACGATGCCGATCGTCAATGCCAGGAACACGCCGACCAGACCGATCGACAACGAGATCTGGGTGCCGATCATGATGCGACTGAATACGCAACGCCCGAGCCGGTCGGCACCGAAGAAGAACAGCGGCTGGCCTACCTGGTTCGATGCGAAAAGATGGGTCGTCGATGTGAACAGGCCCAGTACCGAATACGCGTAGCCCTGGCCGAACATGCTCAGAGTGACCTTGCGCTTGGAATCTTCCTTGTAGACCGCGGCCAGCGTGGTCGGGTCGCGGGTGAGCACATAGGGATGGATGTAGGGCCGGATCGACCAGCTGCCGTCGTCCGCCACGTCGATGAAATGCAGGCCCTGCGGTGGATGGAAGGCCGAGCGCGTGTTTTGCTGCGATGGATCGTTGACCGCGAAGAATCCGGGCACCATGGCCACCAGATACAGGGCCAGCGTGACCACCAGCCCGGCCATCGCCAGCCGGTGGCGCTTGAATGCCCACCACACCAGCTGCCATTGCGACGCGACGGCCAGCTTGCTGGAGACTTCGGGGGTGTCGTTGTCTGCAACCGTTGCGATCGGGGCGGCGGCGTCGGTCACGGCGTTCATTCGAGTCGGATGCGCGGATCGACCAACGCCAGCAGGATGTCGCTGATCAGCGTGCCGAACACGGTCAGTGCGCAGATCAGCAGGATGAAGGCGCCGGCCAGGTACATGTCCTGACTCATCAGCGACTGCAGCAGCAGCGGTCCGGCGGTGGGCAGGCTCAGCACGATGGCCACGATGATCGAGCCCGACACCAGATTGGGCAGCAGCCAGGCGATGGTCGAGATGAACGGATTGAGCGCCAGCCGCAACGGGTATTTCACCAGCAGCGTGAACTCCGACAGGCCCTTGGCGCGGGCGGTCGTGACATAGGGCTTGTGCAGTTCGTCGAGCATGTTGGCGCGCATCACGCGGATCAGGCTGGCGGTGCCGGACACCGCCAAAATGGTCACCGGAATCCACAGGTGATGCAACAGGTCGATGGTCTTGTCGACGCTCCAGGGAGCGGTCAGGTACTGCTCGGAGAACAGACCGCCGACGTCCTGCCCGAACTCGACCGCGGCGACATACATCAGCACCAGCGCCAGCAGAAAGCTGGGAATGGCCAGGCCGAGGAAGGACAGGCCGGTGACCAGATAGTCGGCGATCGAGTACTTCTTGACCGCCGAGAAGACCCCGACCGGCAGCGCGATGCCCCAGGTCATCAGCAAGGCCGAAAACGTCAGCACCAGGGTCAGCGCCATGCGCTCCCAGATCAGGTCGCCGACCGGTTGCTGCCATTCGAAGCTGAGCCCGAAATCGCCGTGCAGCAGGATATTGGACAGCCATTTCCAGTACTGCACGATCATCGGCTGGTCCAGGCCGAAGCGGCTGCGCAGGTCGGCCGCGGTGTTGCGGTCGATCACTTCGTTCGACGCGGCCAGCGTGGCGATGTAGCTGGTGACGAAATCGCCCGGCGGCAACTGGATCAGCACGAAGGACAGGAAGCTGATCGCGATCAGGAACGGCAGCATCCAGAACAGCCGCTTGACGATGAACCTCAACATGCGGGAGTGGCCTCAGGCTGCGGATGTTTCAACGCATGCACGCGGGCACCCGCCGCATGGCGTGGGCCCGCGTACGGGCAGCATCAGGTGCGGGTGAAGAAAAACTGCTGAGGCAGTGCGGGACCCGGATTGGGCCATGACCAGGCGCCGGGGTAGCTCTTGGGCACATTCTGCAGGTTGTTCTTGCAGATGCCAAACGAGTTCACCGCCAGGCACACACCGATGGTCTCGAATGCTTCGCCGCACATGTCGAACACCTGTTTCATCAGTTCGCCGCGCTTCTTCAGGTCGGCCGTGGCGCGTGCGTCGTCATACAGCTTCATGCGTCGCTTCTGACTCTCGGGTGGCTCCAGGCCGTCCTTGCCGCCCGAAACATACCACTGCGTCCACGGGATCGCGTAGCGCGAGCCCTGAATATGCTGGGCAAAATAGTCGCGCGCATCGAGCATCGGGTCCAGCCCGCCCGGGCCGGGCCAGGTGGCGGCATCATGGTCGTTGCTGTCGCCGCGGGTGTAGTACAGCGCGCGCTCGATGGTGTTGATCTTGATGTCGACGCCGATCGCCTCCCAGTGCCGCTTGACCAACTCGAGTGTGTCGACCGCGTCCGGATACAGCGTCGGGATCACATCGATCGAGAAGAACACCTTCTGGCCGTCCGGGCGCAGGCGAAAGTTCTGCCCATCGCGCTTGTTGTAGCCGATCTTGTCCAGGATCTCGTTGGCCTGCTTGGGGTCGAACTGGGTGAACTGGCGCGACAGTTTCTCGTTGTACCAGGGATGGCTTGGCCGCGGTCCGGTCTGGTAAGGCTCGCTCTGGCCCAGGTAGACCAGCTCGATGATCTCCTTGCGGTTCATGCCCAGCGACAGCGCTTGGCGGAACTGCTTGTTGCCGAACATCTCGCGCATCTTCGCGTCCTTGTGCGTCAGGTTCAGGTAGATCTGCACCTGCTGCGCACCGGCGTTGATGAGTTCGATCAGCCGGTAGTCGCCCTTTTTCATGTTCTGCGACAGGGTTGGCTTGTTCTGCAGCGAGTCGATGTGCCGCTCCTGGATGTCGAGCTTGCCCGACAACGCATCGAGCATCAGCGACTCGACGTCCTGCGCGATGCTGAAACTCAGCCGGTCGATGTACGGCAGTTGCTGGCCGGTCTGATCGACCTGCCAAAAATAGGGGTTGCGCTCCATCACGACCCGTGTCGCACCACCCGAATAGGCTTCGGTCACGACCCATGGATCGAGCGTCGGCTTTTCGGTGTTACCCCAGCGCGCCGGGATCTCGATGTCGCCGCACTTGTTGCGGAACAGCGCGGCCCAGTCCGACAGATTGGCCGCCTTGGCCGCGTCCGCCGCCTTGGGGTTGTATTTGGGATGGAACTGGCTGCAGTAGTGCTTGGGAAACAGCGTGGGGTATTGACCCAGCGGCGTTGCGAGCTGCTCCAGGAACAGTGCATAGGGCGTTGCGAAGGTGAACTTCACCGAGGAGTCGTTGACCTTGGTGACGACCGCCGGCTTGTTCGCGATGACCAATGTCGAGGGCACCGACTTGTACAACTCGGAGTTCTTGGCACAGTCCTCGATCGAGAACACGATATCGTCTGCCGTGAAGGCATGGCCATCGGACCATTTCATGCCGGGACGCAATGTGAAGACGAATTCGGTCGAGCTGGCGTTGACATCCCACTTCGACGCGACACACGGCAACACCTCGGTGAACGCCATGTTCCAGCGCACCAGGCCCTGGTTGCCGACCATCCGCAGGATGCCGTTGTGGTCGGCGCTGCCACGCAGGCCGCGGCGCAATGCGCCACCATAGACTCCGACTTTTTCAGCCTGCACGACCAGCGGCGCCGAACCCAGTCGCTGCGCCAGTGGTGGCAACTTCTTGTCACTGACCAGTTTGGCCACAGCCGGCGCTTCCTTGGCCTGTTGCGCCAGCGCCGGAAGGCCAATGCCGGCCAATGCCGCGGCGCCGGCAAAACCCTTGAGCACGGTGCGCCGACCGGTGCTGGTGCGAACGATGGAACGCGAAGAGTGGCTTTTCATGGCAGGTTTCCAGAGTGGAGTATGCGTTCAGTTTGTCAGACAAGTTTTGGCGCGTCAAATCAGGTTAAACCCTAGTGTGTGGCAATTTCGCCAGTAATTGGCCGAAAACTAGGGGAAACCCGACTGTCTGCAGGCAATATTTGTATTACAACTTGACATGCGTAATACCTTATCCGTTGCAAGGCGAGTCGGCATCTGGTGCCTGATGGATATCCTGATTTCTGGCAAAGGCTCCATCCAATGAACACGAGTCCGCTCAGGATCGAAGAATTCTCCGCCAGCGTGCTGTCGGTGCCGCCGCTCGCCCGTCGTACCGATCTTTCGCTCGACCCGGCGCAGAACCTGGCACTGATCCGGCATATGGAAGCGGGCGGCCACCGCATCCTGTTGTATGGTGGCAATGCGAATCTGTACCACATCGGCATGGCGCAATATGCGCAGATGCTGGACATGCTGGCGAGCCAGGCGGCGTCGACCACGCGGGTGATTCCGGCCATCGGGCCTGATTTCGGCAAGATGATGGACCAGGCCCGGATGCTGCGCGGCAGCGGGTACCAGACTGCCATGGTGTTGCCGATGCAGGGCTTCACCAGCCCCGAAGGAGTGGCAGACGGAATCGAACGATTTGTCGATGCCGCCGGCATGCCGGTCACCTTGTACCTCAAGAGCGAGGCCACCATCGACATCGAGCGGCTCGGCAAGCTGGTGGATGACGGACGCATCTTCGCCGTGAAATACGCGGTGGTGCGCCAGGACCCCGCTGATGATCCGTACCTGGAGCGTCTGATCGCCCGAATTGCGGCGCAGCGCATCGTCAGCGGCATGGGCGAGCGGCCGGCGCCGGTGCACCTGTCGCGTTTCGGCCTGGCCTCCTTCACCACCGGATGCGGCTGTATTGCGCCCAGGGCATGCATGCGCCTGCTGCAGGCTTTGAAGACGCGGGACGCAGCCGCCGCGGCGCAGTGGCTGGCCTGCTTCTTGCCGTTGGAGGACCTGCGCGAGTCGGTATCACTGATCCGCGTCCTGCATGACGCTGTCAGCCTCAGCGGCATTGCCGACATGGGGCCGCAATTGCCGCTGCTCAGCGCCTCGCCGCTCGACATCCAGCCGAATATTCGGGTGCTGGCCAGGCAATTGCTGGCATTCGAACGCAGCCTGTGATCGATGATGGTTGACGACGCCCGCGCCGCCCCGACCCGTGGCATCGGCACGGGCCTGGTCGATCGCGTGTACCGTGAGGTCCTGGCTTGCATCATCGCGGGCGAATTTCGTGCGGGTGACAAACTACCAACCGAGCTGGCGCTGGCCGAGCGCTTTTCAGCGTCGCGCCCGACTATCCGCGAGGCCCTGTCACGTTTGCGCGCCGACGGCATCACCCAGACACGGCAAGGTTCGGGTACGGTGGTCATGCGTCAGCCCGATCCGCAATTGCCGCGCTTTACGCCGCTGGAGAACCTGTCCGATGTACAGCGCTGTTTCGAGTTTCGCATCGTCGTCGAGTCCGGTGCGGCCGCGCTGGCCGCCGGCAAGGCAACCCATGGCGAAATCGCGGCCATCGAACACCATTTCCAGCGACTCGATGTCGTGATTGCCGAACATGGCCTGGGTGCAGCCGAGGACTTTGCGTTTCATCTGGCGCTTGCGCGCGCCTCGCGCAACCAGTTTTTCATATCGGCCATTGCCCAGATGCAGCAGCAGGTCATGGGCAGCATGAACCTGATGCGCAATTTGTCGTTGCTGAAAAGCGCCGAACGCCAGGAACTGGTGCAGGCCGAACACGCCGCCATTGTTGCCGCCATCAAGGCCCGCAATGCCGACGCAGCAGGATCGGCGATGCGCGCCCATCTGGAGAACGCGCGCAACCGGATGTTCGGCAGCTAAGCCCCTCAAGGCCGGCTGGCCGGCGTGCGGTTGCGCAGACGCGACCGCACGCCGGCCAGGCAGCCGGTGTCGGCCTGCGTTGGCAGGACCGCGCCGGTCGCAATATCGCCGGCTTGCGGCAGCGCCGCGGCCCACTACCGACGCAGCCCGTCAGCGGATGAACGGGTCCAGATAATCCGCGCCCAGGCCGTTGGCCGCGTAATGCGCGCGGCACAGCGCGATCTTGCTGAACACGTCTTCGTAGCCGGTTTGCTTGCCCTCGGCGTCGAGGTAGATCATGGCGCCATGGATGTTGAACAGCGTGATCATCTCGCTCGAGCCGCTGACTTCGTCCACCACCAGCGTGTGGATCTCGCCCGGCGGTTCATAGACGAACGAGCCCTGCGTGGCGACCCAGTCGTGCTCCAGGTAACGCCAGGCGCCCTTGATCACATAACCGGTGACCCAGGATGGATGGATGTGGCGTGACAACACACCCGACTTGCGTACCCGCAGCAGGTTGCACCAGCTGCCGGTCACGGTGTTGAGCAACAGCGGGCGAAACCACACATCGGGCGCCTGCGGCACCCACACGCGTTCGTCGTCGGGAATCGCCTGGACGGCGATTTCAGGCTGGATGCCAGGGTGCTGGATGATCGTCATGGGGCGCGCGCGGATGGTGTGTTTCAGGTGATGAGGTAGCCACCGTCAACCGGCAACACGGTGCCGGTCACGAAGCCGGCCCAGGGCGAGGCCAGGAACAGGGCCGCGCCGGCGACGTCGGCCGGTGTGCCCCAGCGGCCCATCGGCGTTCTGGCCAGGATAGGCCCGCTGCGGGCGGGGTCCTGCTGCAAGGCGCTGGTCAGCGGCGTTGCGATCCAGCCCGGAGCCAGCGCATTGACGCGAATGCCGTCCGCTGCATAGGCAATCGCCAGCGACTTGGTCAGCTGCGCAATGCCGCCCTTGCTGGCCGAATAGGCCGGCACCAGGCCGCCGCCAAAAAAGCTCAGCATCGAGGCGGTATTGATGATGCAGCCCTTGGAGGCCTTGAGCAGTGCGCGCGCGGCGGCGCAGGTGCGCATGCTGCCGTTGAGGTTGATGTCGAGTACCTGTGCAAATACGGCAGGATCATGTTCCTCGCCGCGCCGGATGGTGCCGGCGCAGTTGACCAGCACGTCGAGCCGGCGCAGTTTGCCGATCGCCTGTGTCACCGCTGCGTCGTCGCGTACGTCCAGCGCGATCACGGCAATGCCGGCCAGCTCCGGCGCTGCCCGTGCGCGCTCGATCTCGGTCGCGGTCACGCCACTGACAGTCACCACTGCGCCCTGGGCGTGAAAGGCGGCGCCGATGCCGGCGCCAATGCCGCTGGTTCCACCAACGACCAGCACCTGGCGGTCGCGAAAAAAGTCGTTTGTCATGGTCGATCCGTAGCGGGATTGGCGGCTCAAGCGATTACCGCACACGTTCTCAGGCCAGGGTCAGCGATCGCCATCCGCGTTGCGCTGCGATCGCCGCCAGTTGGGCGTCCGCGTTCACCGCCACCGCGTGGTTGGCTGCCTCCAGCAGGGGCAGGTCGTTGATCGAATCGCTGTAGGCCGTGCTGTCGAACTGATCCAGCCGCTGGCGACGTTGCGCCAGCCAGGCGTGCAGTCGGGTCACCTTGCCGGCGCGCATGTTCAGTACCCCGCAAGCGGCGCCGCTGAAGTGGCCGTCCACCAGATCGGGCTCGGTGGCGATCACGTCGGCGATACCCAGGTAGTGGGCCGTGAGTGTCGTCAAGAAGCGGTTGGTCGCCGTCGTCAGCACCACCAGGTCGCCCCGCTGCCGGTGTTCCCGCACCAGGTCGCGCGACGCCTGTGGAATACGTGGGATCACCTGTTCATGCAGAAATGCCTGGCGCAGCGGCTCCAACTCTTCGGGCGTGCGCCCCTTGAGGGTCGACAAATAAAAATCGGCGAACTCCGCCGCGTCAACCGTACCGGCCTTGTAGCGCGCCTCGATGTCGACACCGCGCTGGGCAAACGCAGCGCGCTCGAGCACACCCTGGTCCATCAGGAAGTCGCACCACAACACATCGCTGTCGCCTGACAGCAGCGTGTGGTCCAGGTCAAACAATGTGAGATGGCCCCCACGCTTGTCACTGCGTGTACTGCGCTGCCCCCCGAGGGGGCTGATTTCCCTTGGGGCGGCCCGGCGGGAAATTGGGTTTCCCCCACGCTTGTCACTGCGTGTACTGCGCTGCCCCCCGAGGGGGCTGATTTCCCTTGGGGCGGCCGGGCGGGAAATTGGGTTTCCCCCACGCTTGTCACTGCGTGTACCGCGCTGCCCCCCGAGGGGGCTGATTTCCCTTGGGGCGGCCCGGCGGGAAATTGGGTTTCCCCCACGCTCGTCGCTGAGCGTCATGCGCGGCGCAAATGCCATGCCTTGGGCCGGGTGGAGGTCTGGATGCCGTAGGTCGATAGGGTCAGGCCGATGCCCGAATCTCCGACGCCGCTCCAGGGCAGGTGCGGACTGACCCGGTCGCAGCAGTTCCAGTAGACGCTGCCGGCATGCACCTGTGCCAGCACGGCGCGTGGCGGGGTTGTGGATGGCGAGTTGGGGCATGCTCATCCGGGGCTGCGCGCCGCCCGTGCAGCGGCCAGAAAGTCCTGCAACAGGGGCGTGTCGTTCAGCGTGCCGTGTTCTTCCTTGTGAAATTCCGGATGCCATTGCACCGCGGCGACCCAGGGGCCGGCCGTATGCCGGATCGCCTCGATGATGCCGTCCTGCGGGCTGAGGGCCTCCACGACAAAATCCTGGGCCAGGTTCTTGATACCCTGGTGGTGCACGCTGTTGATGGTGTGGCGGTTTTCGCCAGGAAGCAATTGCGCAAGGCGGCTGCCGGCAACCAGCTCGACGGCATGAAAGTTCAGATCGTAGGCCTGCGCGTCGCGGTGCACCAGCGCCTGCGGCTGTTGGGTGCCGATGTCCTGGTACAGGCTGCCGCCAAAGGCCACGTTGATCAGCTGCAGGCCGCGGCAGATGCCGAACACCGGTTTGCCGGCGGCGACAAAAGCATGCACCAGGGAGATCTCGTAGGCGTCGCGGTTGCGGTCGCCGATCCAGGCTTCTTTGAGCGGCGTCTCGCCATAGCTGCCGGGCCAGAGGTCGGCGCCACCGTGCAGCACCAGTCCGTCAAGCCACTGCGCATAGTCGGCAATCGTGATGTCGCCGCGCGCCGTTTCGCCGGTGGGCGACGGAATCATCACCGGCAGGGCGCCGCCGGACATGACCCAATGCGGCACCGACTGTTCGACGTACTGCAAGGTCTTGCGCCCGAACGCAGCGCGCGCCGGGTCCGGATAGAGGAAGCAGGCGCTGACGCCGATCTTGGGCCTGTCGTTCACGTTCTTGGCCATGCTCACATTGCCGCCTTGAACAGGGCTTCGAAATCCGCCGCGGTGCATGGGCGGGGGTTGGTCTGGTGGCACATGTCGGCAGTGGCGATCTCGACCAGGCGCGGCAGGTGCTCGGGCTTGACACCGTGCCTGGCCAGCGGCCCTTGTATGCCGACGCTGGCCTTGAGTTCGCGCAACCATGGCACAAACGCCTTGCCGCCACCAGCCACACCGCACACATGCGCCAGCGCGTCGAATTTGGCCGGCGCCGCAGTGTAGTTCCAGGCCAGCACGGTATCGATCATCAGCGCATTGGCCAGGCCATGGTGCAGGTCGCACACCGCACCCAGCGCATGGGCACAGGAATGCACCGCGCCCAGGTCTTTCTGGAACGCGATTGCTCCCATCATCGAGGCCATCATCATGTCGGATCGGGCCTGCGGGTTGTTCGGCTCCCGGACGGCGGTCAGCAGCGCCCGCGCGGCGATGCGCGTGCCCTCGAGCGCGATGCCGTCGCACAACGGGTGGTAGGCCGGCGACAGGTAGCTTTCGATGTTGTGGGTCAGTGCGTCCATGCCGGTGGCAGCAGTCACATGGGCCGGCAAGCCGAATGTCAGCTCGGGATCGGCGAACACGGTTTTCGCCAGGATCTTGGCGCTGAACACAACGCGCTTGAGATGGCTGTCGTTTTCGCTCACGACGCTGGAGCGCCCGACCTCGGAGCCGGTGCCCGATGTGGTTGGCAGAGCGACGAAATACGGCAAAGCGTTGGTGATCGGCCTCACCTGGGGGTGGTCCCACACATACTCCAGGATGTCGCCGTCATGCGTGGCCGCCACGCCGACGATCTTGGCCACATCCAGCGCGGCGCCGCCACCAAACCCGATCACGCAGTCCGCGTTGTGTGTCTTGAACGCCGCCGCACCGTCCATCACCTGGCTGCAGGTCGGATTGCCGAACACGCCGGAAAAAACCGCCACGTCGAGCCCGTCCAGGTGACTCTTGAATTCCGTCAAAACCGGCAACGCGCCCAGCGCCTTGTCGGTCACGATCAGCGGGCGCCTGCAACCCTGCGCCAGCAGATGCGCGCCCACCCGTTTGCGCGCTCCAGCACCGAACTCGATCGGGGTGGGAAAGGAGAAGTTGGTGATCGTCATAAATGGGGGTCAGATTCCAATTGTTTGCTTGCGAACCAGCCTATGCCGGTTCAAACCGCCTGACGCGGGGCATCCGGGGATCGGCGTTCGGGTCGCTCGTTCAGATGATCTCGAAATAACGCTTCATCTCCCAATCGGTCACTGCATCGAGCCACTGGCGCCACTCCCAATCGCGGGTGGCGGCGAAGTGGTCGACGAAACCGTCGCCGAGCCAGTTGCGGGCCACCCGCGATTGCAGGAAGTTGCGATTGGTTTCGATCAGTGTACGCGGCGCGCGGGGGATATTTTCGCCGCCCACGTTGGTGCCGGTGATCGGCGGCGTGTTGAGTTTGAGCCCTTTTTCGACACCGTCAAGGCCGGCGGCTATGACCGCTGCCATCGCAAGGTAGGGGTTGACGTCGGCACCAGGGCAACGTGTCTCGAGTCGGGTCGCCTTCGGGCTGCCGGCGATGACGCGGAAACTCGCCGTGCGGTTGTCGATGCCCCAGGTCGGCTTGACCGGCGCCCAGAAGCCGTCGACCAGGCGTTTGTAGCTGTTGATGGTCGGCCAGATCATCGGCGCGAACTCCATCATGCAGGCCACCTGTCCGGCGAGGTAGCTCTCGAACAGCTTGCTCATCTTGCGCGGCTCCTTCGCGTCGTAGAACAGGTTGTTCTTGCCATCTGACAGGCTTTGATGGATATGGCCACTGCAGCCCGGCATGGTCTGGTGCGGCTTGGCCATGAAGCTGGGCATGATGCCAAAGCGCGAGCCGATCTCCTTCGCACCGGTTTTGAACAGGATGGCGCGATCGGCCTGTTCCAACGCCTCGCAAAATCCGATCGCCGCCTCGTACACACCCGGGCCGGTCTCGGTGTGCAGGCCTTCAATCGGCACCTTGAAGGCCAGCATCTGGTCCATCAGCGCGTTGAAGAAATCGCGGTGCTGATTCATGCGCAGCAGCGAATAGCCGAACATGCCCGGCGTGAGTGTCTGTGGCGCCACGCCCTTTTTCGCCGCCCAGGTATCCGGAGTCTCCAGGAAGTTGAACCATTCGAACTCCATGCCGGTCATGACCTGGAAACCCATCTTTTCGGCGCGCTTGAGTACCCGTTTTAGTGCCTGGCGCGGGCACTGTGCGTGCGGCGTGCCGTCGGCGTTGACGAACTCACCCAAAAAGAACGGCGTGTTCGCGTCCCACGGGATATTGCGCGCGGTGCCCAGGTCGAGCCGGGCCAGCGCATCGGGAAATCCGTGCTGCCAACCGGTGGCGGTGGTGTTGTCGTAGGTGACATCCATCATGTCCCAGCCCAGCACCACGTCGCAAAAACCGAAACCGCCCGCGGGGTAGGGCTCGGTTGCGCCGAGGAACTTGTCGATGTGCAGGTATTTGCCGCGCAGCACACCGTCGATGTCGCTGACCGCGACCTTGACCTTGGAGGCCCCGGACAGCCTGACGCCCTGGATGGCGGGATGTTCTGCCAACGCGGCTTTTCTGGATGGGGCCATGGTGGAATGTCGCTTCAGTTCTGGGTTCAGATCCTGGAATCAACTGCGCTGGGATTGAGCGTGCTCCCGTGCGAACTCTTCTTCCGGCGAGAGGATCAGGCGCGTACGGCCGACCAGCGCAAAGTAGACGATGCCGATGCTAAACCAGATGGCAACCCACATCACGCCTTGCTGGTAGACCGGATCGGTGAGCTGGAAATACAGCGTCACAGCGGCGATCACCACAGTGAGGTTGGCGCCCAGCACACCGAACGGGCTACGGTAGGGTCGATGCAGTTGCGGGAAATTCCTGCGCAACAAGATGAACGACAGGGCCTGCATGATGTAGGAGAACATCGCCCCGAACACCGCCATGTTGAGCAGGGTACCGCCGATCACCGCCGCGCCCTTGTCCGCGCCCAGGTTGAACCACAGGATGAACATCACCGCCAGCGCCAGCAGGGAGCCGGCAATCATCGCGATGTGGGGCGTCTTGCGGCTGCCATGGGTCACCGACAGACCGGAGGGGAAATAGCCGGCGCGGCTGAGCGAGTAGATCTGCCGGCCCTTGGCGAAGATGATGGTGTGGAAACTGGCCACCAGGCCCAGCACCGCGACCAGTGCCAGTGTCTTGGCGATGCCCTCGCCATAGATCGCCTTGAATCCGTCGAGCAGCGGCTCGCCCGAGGTGCCCAGCTTGTGCGAGCCGATGCCGGCCACCGACGGGTTGAGCCACAGGATCATGAAGGCCGACACGATCAGCGTGAAAATGCCGGCCAGGATGCCGCGTGGCATGTCGCGCTTGGGGTCCACCGACTCTTCCGCCGCCAGCGGCAATTGCTCGATCGCCAGGAACAGCCAGACCGCGAACGGCAGGCAGGCCAGCACGCCCATGAAACCCTTGGGCAGAAACGGCCCGTTGCCATCGGCCAGGGCCTTGCCATCGGAGCCGACGTTCATCGCCCATTTGGCGAAGTCGATCGACGGCAGCGCACTGACCCAGAACACGACCAGGCAGCCCAGTGCCAGCAGCGTCACGACCAGCGTGACCTTGAATGACAACTCGACACCGACGATGTTGAGTCCGACGAAGACGATGTAAAAGCCGATCCACCACAGTGGCAGCCACTCAGTGGGTGTACCGAAGATGCCCCCCATGTAGCTGCTGATGAAATACACGATCACCGCGGGCGTCAGCACATACTCGACGTTTTCCGCCAGCCCGGTCAGGAATCCGCCCCATGGCCCCATGGAGGTGCGTGCAAACGAATACGCGCCGCCCGTATGCGGAAGTGCCGGCGACATCTCGGCGAGCGAGAAGGTCAGCCCCAGGTACATGACGGAGATGATGATGGTGGCCAGGAACATGCTGCCCCAACCGTTGGCCAGGCCCAGATTCCAGCCCGAGAAATGGCCAGAGATCACCGCGCCCACGCCCAGTGCCCACAACGACCAGACCCCGGCATAACGGCGCAGGCCGCGCTTATCGAAATAGCTCTGGTCAACCTTGGTGTAGTTGACGCCGGAGGATTCATTCATTGCGATTTCCTTCAGGTTGGGTTTGGCACCAGGCAGAGCGCGATATTAGGAACAGACGAGGACCCTCGCTATCCCGAATCGGCAAACCGGCAGAACCCGTGCCGATGCAATCCGGCATCAACGGCCGGCACTGGTAGAAACCCGAACAACATGCAGGTGCATGCACCTGCGAGAATCCAACGGTGTTCGCCCGCGCCAATAACCTGCCGCCTGAGGCCATCCGCTATCTGGCTTCTGGCGTATCAGATGCACCTGGTGCGGCACAGCTGCAATTTACCGATGCTCAGGAGCAGGCATCGGCGCTGCAGGGGTGGAACCAGGACTACCTGCAACTCAGCGCCGGCGCGTTTCACGGCAAACTCAGCCAGGTGCAGGGGACGGGCATCCGCCTATTCATTGAACAAGTCCAGCAGTCCGTGCTGCAGACAGGCGTACTGGACAGCAATGTGCTGGCGCTCGGAATTCCCCTGCATGCCAGTGGCACCAGCGTGTTCTGCGGGACTCCCTGTTCGAGCGATGCTTTGCATCTCTTTTCCGGATCGTCGGGTTTCGAATTCCGTCCGTCGCGTCTTCACACCATGCTGGGGATCGAACTGCGGCTCGAGCAGGTGGCCCTCGGCGCAGCCGGAACCGAAGGGGCGCACCGACAGGACCTGGTTTTGCCGCCGCAGTCGGGAGTGCTGGGCTTGGCTCCGGCGGCATTGGCCCAATTGCAGACCTACCTGCTGAACCTGTTCCGCTCGGCCCGGACCCACCCGCACCTGCTGTCGAACCCGGCAATCGTTGCCGCCGTGGCCGACTTTCTGCTCGAGCACATGGCGCCGTACATGCCCGCGATGGCGCCGCCGGGCAGGCGCAACGGCCATTGGAGCCTGGTGCGACGGGCCATTGCGCTGGTGCATGCGCGACCCGAATATCCGCCTACGGTGGCCCAGTTGTGCCTGGACCTGGGTGTGAGCCGGCGTACGGTGCAAAGTGGTTTTCGGCAGCTGCTGGGAATCGGCCCGTTGGCCTACCTGAAGGCCGTGCGCCTGCACCAGGCGCGGCAGGCGCTGAAACAGGCCGGCTCGGTGACCGAAGCGGCAACCAGTTGCGGTTTCTGGCATTTCGGGCATTTCGCGCAGGACTACCAGGTTCTTTTCGGCGAGAAACCATCGGAGACGCTGCGCCGCCACAACGGCAAGTAGCATTGCGCGAACGCCTGCCGGTGGCCGAGCGACCCTGGCCGGTCCGATCAACTGTTTGCAGGTTCAAGCTCAGGTCAGCGCTGGCGCAGGCCCAGCACCATGAACGCACTGACCACCAGCAGGGCGCCCACCACCTGCACCGGCGCGATGACCTGAGCGAACACCAGCCAGGCCAGAACCAGTGCGAATACGGGCTCGATATTCATGATGGCCGAGTTGCCCACCACAGCGCGGTCCAGATCGGGAAGGTTTTGAAGGCCAGCAGGACCAGCGCCACCGGCACAAGCGTGGCGAAGTCGGTGGCTCTGAGGGCGCGCGGACCGGCGACTGTCACGGCAGACTGGCCAGATGCGCCTGTGCGGCGGTGGCCAGTTTTTCGTCGAAAGTGGCTAGCGGCGCTTTCAGTTCGGCGGCCAGCCAGAGGTAGGCGGCGTCGTACGTGGAGAGGCGATAACGCGTGGCCAGGTCGAGGATGGCGGCCGGTTCGACGGGATGGAGCTCGACATCCATCTGCGAGAACATTCGCAGTCCGTCGGCAGCAATGTCCGCCCGGCCGGCCTTTTGCTTCTTTGCCGCTACGCTGGCCATCTCATAGGGCAGCAAGGAGGGCGCGTGCAAGGCCTTGCCTCGGATGCGCTCTGCTGCCTGAGCTTGCCACTCTTCCTGGAACACCAGACCGGCCAGCGTGCTGCAGTCCACCACCAGTGGCGGCAGGACCATGTAGTGCGGTGGCGGCTCCGCCACAAACAGCCGCTGGCTCAACGGGAATCCCGGTCGGCGCGGATGATGTCGACACCGAGTGGGGCGTCGGTGACAGGTCCAGGGTACTTGGCGTTCAGTTCTGCAACCACCTGCTCTACCGTCTTCCAGCCTTGTCGGACGATGGGGTAGCCGCGCTGGTCAAATCCAACCACCCTTCCCTCGTGGCCCATCGGGTTATCCGGCCTTGGAGCGCCCACCTCGCCGCCCTGCACGGCCTGTTCGATGAGAAACATCAACTCGCCTTGCAGCGACCGGTGGTTGCGCGAGGCGCGTTGGCGCAGCGCTTCTGCCCACTGCTCTGGGACGTCCTTGACAGAAATATTGGCCATATCAGCCCCAAATTCAATCTAAACGGCATTATGTTCATCGTTTGGATGCAAGTCAAATGTGATTTACATCGGAAACCTCAATGTCCAGGATCACCTCACCGCCAATGGCCGCAGCAATTCCACCAGATCGCTTTCCGTAAACAGCGGCTGCTTGCGCGCCGCAGCACCGCTGTAGTTGCTGTCGGCCAGCGCGGCCTTGTGTTCCTGCAGCGCCAGGAGCAGGGCGTCCAGGACCGTGATCTGCGACCTGGCCAGCCCTTTGCTGCTCAAGGCCTCGCGCACGGTTTTTTCCATGCCCAGGCGGATCGTGGCCCGGCCGGCTCGACCAGGCCGGGCAGTGTGGTGGTAGCGAACATGGATTCGACTTCTCATCGTTGATTCGATGGGTGCACGGGGTCGCCCCGGCCCTTGCCGTGCCGACCTTGCCATGCTCGTGTCGCTCAGCGCGCCGGCGCGCCCGATGCGATCCCCATGTCGTGCAGCGTGAGCGTAACGGCATGCACCGCCTGGCGCATTTCGTTCGGCCCGATGGCGCCGATGCAGCCCACCCGAAATGTCTCGACCTGCGTCAATTTACCCGGATACAAGACAAATCCGTGGGTTTTTGCGGCCTCGTAAAAGCGCTTGAAATCGTAGTTCGGGTGCGCGGGCGCGTGGAACGTGACGATGATCGGCGCCTGTACCGCCGGGTCCAGAAACGGCCTGAATCCCAGCGCTGCCATGCCCTGCACCAGCACCTGGCAATTTGCACTGTAGCGCGCCAGTCGCGCCGGCTGCCCGCCTTCTTCCTCGAACTGCTTGACCGCCTCGGCCAGGGCCACCACCACATGGGTCGGCGGCGTGAAGCGCCATTGCGTCGTCTTCTCCATATAGACGTACTGGTCGTGCAGGTCCATCGCCAGCGACTGGCTGTTGCCAGCGCACGCATCCAGGATCGCCTTGCGGATGAACACGAAGCCCATCCCTGGCACGCCTTCCAGGCACTTGCCGCTGGCCGCGACCAGCGCGTCAAAGCGCGTCGTGCGGGCGTCGATCGGAAGCGCGCCGAAGGAACTCATCGCGTCGACGATCAGGCCCCTGGCATGGCGCTCGCATACATCGGCGACCGCCTGCAGCGGGTTCAGTACACCGGCGCCGGTTTCGCAGTGAATCAGCACCACATGGGTGATACCGGGGTCGGACCTGAGTTTTTCATCCAGTGCTGCCGCGCCAACCGGCTGCGCTTCATCGAACGCCAGCACCGAGCAGCGCCGACCCATCATGCTGGTGATTTTGGTTGCGCGCTTGCAGTACGCGCCGTTGTCGAGCACCAGCACATGGCCATCGCGCGGCACCACGGTGGCCACGGCCGCCTCGACACTGAAGGTGCCGCTGCCTTGCAATGGCACGACCACATGGCTGTCCGCGCCATGGAGGATGGCCAGCAGGCTCTTGCGCACACTGGCAGTAACGGCATTGAAGTCCGCATCCCATGATCCCCAGTCCTTGAGCATTGCCAGCTTGGTGCGCAAGGTAGTTGTCAGCGGGCCGGGTGTCAGCAGGATCTTGTCTCTGTCCATGGGGCAATTCCTTGCACGTGGGTGGAATAGGAAAGGTGGGGCTCTGGCTCTGGCTCTGGCTCTGGCTCTGGCTCTGGAGGGATTGGAAGTCCACGGGCA
>JAYUQC010000170.1:0-9524 GCA_043759735.1 Rhodoferax sp. | reverse complement strand
GCGCGACCTGAAGGGCCCGCAGTTTCTGCATGTCGTCACCAAAAAGGGCTACGGCTACAAGCTGGCCGAGGCCGACCCGGTGGGCTACCACGCGGCATCCGGCAAGTTCGACCCGGCCGAGGGCATCAAGAAAGCCGCGCCCGGCAAGCCGACCTTCACCCAGGTGTTCGGCCAGTGGCTGTGCGACATGGCGGCGCAGGATGAACGTCTGGTCGGCATCACCCCGGCCATGCGCGAAGGCTCGGGCATGGTCGAGTTCGAGAGGCGCTTTCCCAAGCGCTATTTCGATGTCGGCATTGCCGAACAGCACGCCGTCACCTTCGCTGCCGGTCTGGCGTGCGAAGGCCTGAAGCCGGTGGTCGCCATCTACTCCACCTTCCTGCAGCGCGGCTACGACCAGTTGATCCACGACGTGGCGATCCAGAACTTGCCGGTGGTCTTCGCGCTCGACCGGGCCGGGCTGGTGGGTGCCGACGGCGCGACCCATGCCGGCGCCTACGACATCGCTTACCTGCGCTGCATTCCGAACATGAGCCTGATGACGCCGTCAGACGAGAACGAGTGCCGCCAGTTGCTGTACACCGCGTTCAAGCAAAACCACCCGACTGCCGTGCGCTACCCGCGCGGACGCGGCGCGGGCGTAGAGATCCAGTCTCAGATGACCGAAATTCCAATGGGCACCGGCGAGTTGCGGCGTGAAGCCGGCAAGTCGCTGGGCCAGCCGGGCCAGCGCATCGCCATCCTCGCGTTCGGCACCTTGTTGCATCCGGCGCTGGCGGCGGCCGAGCGGCTCGACGCCAGCGTGGCCAACATGCGCTTCGTCAAACCGCTGGATGTCGCGTTGGTGACTGAATTGGCGCGCAGTCATGATGCAATCGTGACCGTCGAAGAAGGCTGCACGATGGGCGGCGCGGGCAGTGCGGTGGTCGAGGCCCTGCAGGCGGCCGGCATCCAGATACCGGTGCTGGTGCTGGGCCTGCCAGACGAATTCGTCGAGCACGGCGACCCGGCCAAATTGCTTCAGTTGTGCGGGCTCGACGCGGCGGGCATCGAGCAATCGATCCTGAAGCGCTTCGGTGCGCGGCCGGTGCTGGTGCGGCCGGCCGTGAATCGCTGAACGCCGCGTTCAATTCCCCAGCGGGGTGGGGCGCATCGATTGGTGCGATGCTCGCGTTTGACGAAGGCACGCTGGGCTGAACGGTGCCGAACGGTGCCGAACGCCGCCGAGTGGGCGGGCCGAAAAAGACTTCCATGAACCACATGACCGATCTGAAAAGCGCACTGCACATTCCCGACACGCAAAGCGAACGTGACGAGCGGCACCTGGCGATTCAGCGCGTCGGTGTTAAGGATGTTCGCTACCCGCTGCGGTTGCGCGTGGGCAAGGCCGTCACCGCCACCGTCGGGCAGTGGGATCTCGACGTGGCCTTGCCCGCCGAGCAAAAGGGCACCCACATGTCGCGCTTCGTCGCCTGGCTGGATGCGCTGGATGCGCCGATGGACGCGGCCGCGATGCGGGCGGGCTTGGTGCGCATGCTCGATGCGCTGCACGCCACCGAGGGTCGCATCGAGGTCCGCTTCCCGTTCTTCATCCGCAAGCGCGCGCCGGTGTCGGGCGTTGAAAGCCTGCTCGAGTACCAGGGCAAGTGGATCGCCGAAACGCGCGGCGGTGTGTCCAGCGTCAGCGCCGAAGTGGTGGTGCCGGTCAAATCGCTGTGTCCGTGTTCAAAGGAAATTTCAGACTACGGTGCCCACAACCAGCGCTCCCACGTGACGATTCGCGTTGGGTTGCTGGACGAGATTTCGTGGCTCGAGTTGGTCCGCTTTGCCGAAGATTCCGCGTCGAGCGAGATCTGGCCCATGCTGAAGCGCGCTGACGAAAAGTGGGTCACCGAACGCGCCTACGAGAACCCCAAATTCGTGGAAGATCTGGTGCGCGACGTGGCGCTGCGGCTGAACGCCGATGCCCGCGTTGGGCGCTACAGCGTGGATGTCGAAAACTTCGAGTCGATCCATGCGCACAGCGCGTATGCGCGGATCGAGCGGACGTAGCGCGACAGAGTCAGACCACCGAGATCGCAATCTTGCCCACCGAAGAAGCAGCGATCCGCGCCTGCCACTCTTTCGGCCCGGTGTTGTGCACCGACACCCCTTCTGAATCCACCGCCACGGTGACCGGCATGTCGGCGATCTCGAACTCGTAGATGGCTTCCATGCCGAGGTCGGCAAAGCCGACCACCTCGGCATGTCGAATTGCTTTCGAGACCAGGTAGGCGGCACCGCCCACCGCCATCAAATACGCGCTCTTGTGTTTCTTGATCGCCTCGATGCCGGTCGGCCCGCGCTCGGCCTTGCCGATCATGCCGATCAGGCCTGTTTGCGCCAGCATCATCTCGGTGAACTGGTCCATCCGGGTGGCAGTGGTCGGACCGGCCGGCCCCACCACTTCATCGCGCACCGGGTCGACCGGCCCGACGTAGTAGATGACACGGTTGGTGAAGTCCACCGGCAGTTTTTCGCCCTTGGCCAGCATGTCCTGAATGCGTTTGTGCGCGGCGTCGCGGCCGGTCAGCATCTTGCCGCTGAGCAGCAGCGTGTCGCCAGCCCTCCAGGTGGCGATCTCGTCCCTGGACAAGGTGTTGAGGTCGACCTTGCGGCTCTTTTTGTAGTCCGGTGTCCACTGTACATCCGGCCACAGGTCGAGCGACGGCGGGTCGATATAGACCGGGCCCGAGCCGTCCATGACGAAATGCGCGTGGCGGGTGGCGGCGCAGTTCGGGATCATCGCCACCGGCTTGCCGGCAGCGTGGGTCGGGAACATGTTGATCTTGACGTCCAGCACCGTTGTCAGTCCGCCCAGGCCCTGCGCGCCGATGCCCAGCGCATTGACCTTCTCGAACAGCTCGATGCGCAGCGCCTCGGTCTTGTTCTGCGGCCCGCGCTGCAGCAACTCGTACATGTCGATGTCTTCCATCAGCGCCTGCTTGGCCAGCAGCACCGCGCGTTCGGCGGTGCCGCCGATGCCGATGCCCAGCATGCCGGGGGGGCACCAGCCCGCGCCCATGGTCGGCACGGTCTTGAGCACCCAGTCGACCACCGAATCGGACGGGTTGAGCATGACCAGCTTGGATTTGTTCTCCGAACCGCCGCCCTTGGCGGCCACGGTCACGTCGAGCTTGTTGCCGACGACCAGTTCGACATGGATCACCGCGGGTGTGTTGTCCCGGGTGTTCTTGCGCTCGAATTGCGGGTCTGCAACGATCGATGCACGCAAGGTGTTGTCCGGATGCTGGTAGCCCTGGCGCACCCCTTCGTTGATGGCGTCGTCCAGCGTGCCGGTGAAGCCCTCCAGCCGTACATCCATGCCCAGCTTGAGGAACACATTGACGATGCCGGTGTCCTGGCAGATCGGCCGATGGCCCTGCGCGCTCATGCGCGAATTGGTCAGGATCTGCGCGATCGCGTCCTTGGCCGCCGGGCTTTGCTCACGTTCATAGGCCCGTGCCAGGTGCGCGATGTAGTCGGCGGGATGGTAGTAGCTGATGAACTGCAAGGCGGCCGCGACGGACTCGATCAGGTCGTTCTGGCGAATGGTGGCGGGAGAGGGCATGGGGCAATCCTGGTTCGCCACGAAGGGCTTGGTTCGAGTTTACCCAACCGTTGGCGCTTGCCCTGTCGCAGGACACCGTTTGCCCTGACCAGCGACACCCGGGCGAGGCGACGTTCAGCTAAAAAACAGCAAGGTCATGGCCACGAACAAAGGCACCAGGATGGCGCACGACCAGGCCATGTAGCCGAAGAAACTGGGCATCGGTACGCCGCGGTCTTCCGCCACCGCCTTGACCATCAGGTTGGGTGCATTGCCGATGTAGGAATTTGCCCCCATGAAAACCGCGCCGGCCGAAATGGCGGTGAGGGTAGGTGCCAACGGCCCCATCAGCGTGGCCGGATCACCCCCGGCCGTGTTGAAGAACACCAGATAGGTCGGCGCGTTGTCCAGAAATGAGCTCAATATGCCGGTGGCCCAGAAATACATCGCCGGATCGGGGCTGCCGTCGGGTCGCGTGACTGCGGCCACCACGGCGCCGAAGGGACCATCGACACCGGCCTTGAGCATCGCGATCACCGGCACGATGGTCAGAAAAATACCGGCGAACAGCTTGGCCACCTCCTGCATCGGTGCCCATGAGAACTGGTTGTCCACGTGGACAGTTGCCGGCGTGATCATGATGGAGACCGTGATGACAACGATCAGGCCCAGGTCGCGCACCAGACCCGGTACGCCGACCTCGGTGCCCAGCACCGAGAACCCCATGGGCGTCTTCCACAGGCCACTGAGCAGCACCAGCCCCACGATCACCAGCAGCAGTGCCAGGTTGGCCGGACCGTCGATGCCGAACTTGCGGGTGTCAGGCGTTGGATCGACCGGCAGTACCTCTTCGCGGCGCCTGTAGTACCAGCTGTCGAGCAGGTAAAAGATAGCCAGCAGGCTGCCGACCAGGAACAGGGTTTCGGGCAGGATGTGGCGCAGGGTCCAGAAAAAATCCACGCCCTTGAGAAAACCCAGGAACAGCGGCGGGTCGCCCAGCGGCGTCAGCGAGCCGCCCGCATTGGCGACGATGAAGATGAAGAAGATGATGACGTGGGTGCGATGCTTGCGGTTGTCATTGGCGCGTATCAGGGGCCGCACCATCAGCATCGATGCGCCGGTGGTCCCCATCATGCTCGCCAGCACGGCACCAATGGCCAGGATCGCGGTATTGAGCGCGGGCGTGCCATGCAGATTGCCGCGCACATGAATGCCACCGGCAACGACAAACAAGGCCGTCAGCAAGATGATGAACGGGATGTATTCGGCAACCGCTGCGTGCACCAGGCCGGCCGCAGCGGCACCCGGTCCGAACGCCAGCGCGAACGGCAGCAGGAAGGCCAGCGCCCAGGCCAGCGAGATCTTGCCAAAGTGGTGATGCCAGAAACGAGGCGTTGCCAGTGGCAACACGGCGATCGACAACAGCAGGCCGGCAAACGGCACGGCCCACAAAACCGACAAGGCATTGCCCTCTACCTCGGCTGCGAGCGCAGGCCCCGCAACCAGCAGTGCCAGGGCCAGAATAAAAAGTGTTCGGACGAAACGCGTGCGGTGGATCATGAAGGGCTCTTTCTGCGCATGGCGACGCCAGCCGGGCGGGCCAGGGCGGTGGCAGGTCCGTTCGACTTCGCAGTATGCGGCCTGCGACAGCCGCAATCACGCTGACGAGCGTCCCGCAACGATGCGCTGAGTGTACCCAAGGCCCTTTGTTGCCAAGGCCCATTGCGGCACCGGCTTGGATCATGGCCGCAGGGGGCCGCCGCGACCGCCACCATAACAATTGATGCTGAACCCACTCCCGATCGTCATTCTTGCGCCAATGGTCCTTGGGCTATGGCCACTCGCCGCGGCGATGGCGTGGGGCTGTGTTGTCAGTGCCCGGCGCGGGGCGCGGCCGGCTTGCTGGGCGTCATCAGCTTGTCGGTATATGCGATGGCCAGCGCCGACATCAGGAACACGATATGGATGATGGTCTGCCACATCAGCACCTTGACGTCATAGTTGGCGGCGTTGATGAAGGTCTTGAGCAGATGGATCGAAGAGATGCCGATGATGGCGGTTGCCAGCTTGACCTTGAGCACCGATGCATTGACATGGCTGAGCCACTCCGGTTGGTCCGGGTGCTGTTGCAGGTTCATGCGGCTGACGAATGTCTCGTAACCGCCCACGATGACCATGATCAACAGGTTGGAGATCATGACCACGTCGATCAGCGCCAGCACCACCAGCATCAGCACCGTTTCGTTGAGCGACCGGATCTCGTAGTCCGCCCTGTATCCGGTGCTGGTGATCAGGGCCTGCAGCGCGTTCTGGTTGCCGAACGCGGCTTCGAGCAGGTGCACCAGTTCGACCCAGAACTGGAACACGTACACGCCTTGCGCCGCAATCAGGCCGAGGTACAGCGGTAGCTGCAGCCAGCGGCTGGCGAAAATAAGGTTGGATATGGGGCCGATGGCTTCGGAAGGGGATTTCAAGGGTTCGGTCATGCGATGCAACCTGGGTTGCCGGGGTTACAGTAGTCGGGGTGCATTGTAGGTGGCCAGCGACTGTCGCGAAGCGCGCCGGCAGGCTGCGTACGGGTGCGTCAGTGCCTTGTAAGTGGCTGGCGCGACAGTCGGGAAGTCCAATCCATACCGTTAAGGAGACCCCAGCATGAGTGCCATTGAATCTGTCCTGGTTGAAAACCGGGTGTTCGAGCCGTCCGCCGCGGTCATCAAGGCTGCGCGAATTTCGGGCATGGCGGCGTATGACGCGCTGTGCGCCGAGGCCGCCGAGGACTACGAAGGCTACTGGGCTCGTCTGGCCAGGGAAAACCTGGTCTGGGACAAGCCCTTCACCCGAACCCTGGATGAGTCCAACGCGCCGTTCTACCAGTGGTACGCCGACGGTGAGCTCAATGCCAGCGCGAACTGCCTGGACAAGCACATGGGGACGGCAGTCGAGAACAAGATCGCGGTGATCACCGAGGCGGACGACGGCGCCGTCACCCATACCACGTATCGCGAGTTGCTGTCCCGGGTCAGCCAGTTCGCCAACGCGCTCAAGTCCCGCGGCATCTGCAAGGGCGACCGGGTGCTGATCTACATGCCGATGACGCTCGAGGGCGTGATCGCGATGCAGGCCTGCGCCCGTATCGGTGCCACCCACAGTGTCGTGTTCGGCGGCTTCTCGGCCAAGGCCTTGCAGGAACGGACCATCGACGCCGGCGCGGTGGCGGTGATCACATCCAATTTCCAGATGCGCGGGGGCAAGGAGTTGCCGCTCAAGGCCATCGTCGACGAGGGCCTGGCGCTGGGAGGCTGCGAGTCGATCAAGACCGTGTTTGTGTTCGAACGCACCCAGACGGTTTGCAACATGGTCGCCGGACGCGACCTCAGCTTCGCCGAGGCGCTCAAGGGCATGTCGGACCAGTGCGCGCCGGTCGCGGTACCGGCCGAGCACCCTTTGTTCATCCTCTACACCTCTGGCTCCACCGGCAAACCCAAGGGCGTCCAGCACGCCACGGGCGGTTACCTGTTGTGGGCCAAGCTGACAATGGACTGGACCTTCGACCTTCAGCCCTCCGACGTCTTCTGGTGCACTGCCGACATCGGCTGGATCACCGGCCACACCTATGTGGCGTACGGCCCATTGGCCGCGGGCGCGACCCAGATCATCTTCGAGGGCGTGCCGACCTGGCCCAATGCCGGTCGCTTCTGGCAGATGATCGAAAAGCACAAGTGCTCGATCTTTTATACCGCACCCACCGCGATCCGTTCGCTGATCAAGCTGGCTGAGGCGGACGAGAAAGTGCATCCGGCGCGGTCGGACCTGAGCAGTCTGCGTATCCTGGGTTCGGTTGGCGAGCCGATCAACCCGGAAGCCTGGATGTGGTACTACAAGCATGTCGGCGGCGAGCGCTGCCCGATCGTCGACACCTTCTGGCAAACCGAGACCGGCGGCCATGTGATCACACCGCTGCCTGGCGCGACGCCACTGGTTCCCGGCAGTTGCACCTTGCCGCTGCCCGGCATCATGGCGGCCATCGTCGACGAGGCCGGCAAGGACCTGCCCAATGGCACCGGCGGCATCCTGGTCATCAAGCGGCCGTGGCCCTCGATGATCCGCACCATCTGGAAGGATCCTGAGCGGTTCAAGTCCAGTTATTTCCCGCCCGAGATGGGTGGCACGCTGTACCTGGCCGGCGATGGCGCGGTGCGCAGCGCCGACCGGGGCTATTTCCGCATCACCGGGCGCATCGACGATGTGCTCAACGTCTCGGGTCACCGCATGGGCACGATGGAGATCGAGTCGGCACTCGTGGCCAAGACCGACCTGGTCGCCGAGGCTGCCGTCGTCGGGCGTCCCGACGATGTCACCGGCGAGGCGATCTGCGCCTTCGTGGTGCTCAAGCGCAGTCGCCCGACTGGCGAGGAGGCGAAGAAGATCGCCAACGAGCTGCGCAACTGGGTGGCCAAGGAGATCGGTCCGATCGCCAAGCCCAAGGACATCCGGTTCGGCGACAACCTGCCCAAGACCCGCAGCGGCAAGATCATGCGGCGCCTGCTGCGCTCGCTGGCCAAGAACGAAGAGGTGACCCAGGACGTATCGACGCTGGAGAACCCGGCCATCCTGGAGCAGCTCAAGCAGGCGGTGAAGTAGACACCCATCGGCCAGGCCGAGCCCGGCAGGCTCGCCCCGCCCTTCCCTTTCCGGCAGCCCTCGGCTACGCTTACGGGCTTCCCGGAGAGGTGGATGAGCGGCTTAAGTCGCACGCCTGGAAAGCGTGTTCAGGCTAATTACCTGACGCGGGTTCGAATCCCGCCCTCTCCGCCAGCGACCTCCCAAGTCACTGATTCTCCGTAGAACCAAGCAGGGCGCGGCGCTCCGAAAGGCTGCCCGGATACATTGCCGGATACATCGGCTAATCCTGCGGAGTGCGTCTGTCGCTGTCTCAGCCTCGCACCTTGGTTGCCGATCCGGCTTTGCGGTCCCCATGCTGCTCGAGCCACTCCTTGAGCGCCGTGTTCATCCTGCTCTGCCAGCCAGGCCCGTCGGCCCGGAACGCCGCCAGAACGTCAGGATCGAAACGGATGGCTACCTGTTCCTTGGTTGGATTCTTGTTCTTGCCGCGCGTCCGGCACAACGCGCTGATGGTTGCGGCAACACCGCCACCTCGAGTTATGACGCCTTTGCTCCAGTCGATCCCATCCGCAGAAGCAGACGGTTCGGCTGCAATTCGCGCCGCGGCAATCTGCTCGGGGCTAAACGTAGGCGAAGTAGTTTTCGGTTTGCGTGCGGTCGGCATAACGGCAAGAGATCAAGTGAGCGCTGTCGTCGCGCTCGGTCCACACCATGAACACAATTCGACCGCGCCACATGGATAAGCTTTCCTGTTATGGAAACATTTCCATAACAGGAAAGCGTGGATGTTTGCCTGGACCGAAGTCGGCGCCAAGTACGTGGGCATCGTCAACAGCCTGATCGTGACCTGCAGGCTGCACCAGACCGACCCGAACGACTACCTGGTCGATGTGCTGCAGCGGGTGGGCGAGCATCCGGCCTCCAGAGTTGCCGAACTCACCCCGCGGCACTGGAAGCAGCACTTCGCCGGGAAGCCGCTGCGCTCCGCATTGCACACCCGGGCAGTCGCATAAACGACGCCGGGTAGTTACCGGTTACGTTGCGCCAGCAATCACTAGAGGTTCGCTGAACCCCATTCGCATACTCCCACGAGAGGGAATTATTTGAGGCGAGTGTACCTGTACCAGCTACCCCAAAAGAAAAACTCCGCTCCGTCTGGCACGGACACGAGGCGCAACACCCACTTACTCGGAGAGCATCACGGCCCCAACGGCCCCAGCACAGCAGCGGTAGCCGCCCAGACGAGGCGGTTGAGCACGGGTAGCAGGGGTGCGGCCGAGGGGCAAAGGATGCGGTAGACTTCGGCCGGATG
>JAYUQC010000169.1:0-9643 GCA_043759735.1 Rhodoferax sp. | reverse complement strand
CAACAGCGCGGCCAGGATGCCCAGCGCGAGGAACCAGCGCTTGCGCGCGCTGAGCAGCAGTGGCATCAGGATCGCGTTGAACAGCCGCTGCAGCCGGCCGACGGGTGCCGATGGCGGCGCGGCGATTCGGTCTGCGTTGACCGCGCTGCGATCGTCGGCGCTGCGATCGTCGGCGTGCGCGCGTTGGCGCACGGCAGCAGCGTCGGCGACGCCGGTCGCAGCGCCGTGCGCGCCGGACTTCATCAGCCGCAGCGCCAGCCAGGGCGTCACCGTGAACGCGATCGCCAGCGACAGCGCCATGCCCAGGCTGGAGTTGATCGGTATCGGGCTCATGTAGGGTCCCATCAGACCCGACACGAAAGCCATCGGCAGCAAGGCCGCAATCACCGTCAGCGTGGCCAGGATCGTCGGCCCACCAACCTCGTCCACCGCCGCCGGGATGATCGCGCGCAGCGGCTTGTCCGGCTCCAGCTGCTGGTGGCGATGGATGTTCTCGACCACCACGATGGCATCGTCCACCAGGATGCCGATGGAAAAGATCAGCGCGAACAGCGACACCCGGTTCAGCGTGAAGCCCCAGGCCCAGGACGCGAACAGCGTGGCGGTCAGGGTCAGGATGACCGCCACACCGACGATCACCGCCTCGCGCCGGCCCAGCGCCAAGCCGACCAGCAGAATCACCGAGCCAGTGGCGAAGGCCAGTTTCTGGATCAGCTTGTTGGCTTTTTCGGCGGCGGTCTCACCGTAGTCACGCGTGATGGTGGTCTGGACCCCATCCGGAATTACGGTGTTGCGCAGTTCGTCCAGCCGCGCCCGTACCGCACGTGCTACTTCGACCGCGTTCTGGCCCGGTTTCTTCGTCACGGTCAGCGTCAATGCCGGGTAGGACTGGCCGGCCTGGGGCGTGGTCGTCTCGCTTGCGGCGCTCGGGGTGCCGGACGCAGCGCCTGGCGTGAACCACACATACTGGTGCGGCGGCTGCGCACCATATTCAATGTTTGCGACTTCGCGCAGATAGACCGGTCGCCCGTTGCTCACGCCCACGACCAGTTCTGCAACCTCATCGGCCGATGCGATCAGCGCACCGGTCTCCACGCTGAGCATGCGCGTCGCGCCACTGCCCTGGTCGATCACGCTACCCGCGGGCAGGCCCATGTTGGCCGCGCCCAGCGTCTGCTGCAAGCGCAGCAGGTCGACGCCACGCTCGCGCATCCGGCCCGGATCGAGCCATACATTGACCGCGCGGCCCGGGCCGCCGATGGTCTGCACTGCGCGTGCGCCCGGCACCCGCTTGAGTTCGGCCTCCAGCGCGTGGGCCACCCGTTCGAGTTCGACCGCCGGCACCCAATCGCGGCTCCACAGCGTCACGGCCAGCACCGGCACATCGTCGATGCCCATGGGCCGCACCACCGGCGCCAGCGCGCCCAGATTGCGTGGCAGCCAGTCCTGATTGGCGTTGAGCACGTCATACAGGCGCACCAGCGCCTCGGTGCGCGGCACACCCACCTGGAACTGCACTGTCAGCACCGCCATGCCGGGACGCGATACCGAGTAGGTATGTTCGATGCCGGCTATCTGGCCCAGCACCTGCTCGGCCGGCCTGGCCACCATGTTTTGCACATCGGCGCTGCTGGCGCCCGGAAACGCGATCAGCACATTGGCCATGGTCACGTTGATCTGTGGTTCTTCTTCGCGCGGGGTCACCAGCACCGCAAACAGGCCCAGCAGCAAGGCCACCAGCGCCAGCAGCGGTGTCAGCGCGTTGTCCTGGAACGCGCGCGCCAGCCGTCCCGCGACGCCAAGTGTCTGCTCGGCGGACGGCACTGGCTGGAGCCTGTCGCGGATTGTCATGGTCCGCCCTGTTGCGCGCTGGCGCCCGCCATGCCGGCACGCACCGGATCACGCGCAATGCGCTCGCCCGCACGCAGCCCGGCCAGCACCTCGATGGTGTCACCGCGCGCCGGGCCGACGCGCACCGCGCGCAGCATGAATCCCTGCGGCGAGACCACATATACCGCGGTCAGCTCGCCCCGGCGCAGGATGGCGCCGGCCGGTACCACCAGCCGGTCAGGCGTCGCTGCGCCGGTGGCCTTCGCGGCGCCAGTGGCGCGTACCTGCACCAGCTGGCCCGGGCGCAAACCGGCTGCGGTAGCGGGCAGTGGCAGACGCCATTCAACCGTCTGGGACACCGGGTCGGCAGTGGGCTGCATCTCGCGCGCGATCGGCACCAGGGCCGTGCCGTCGGGCAACAGCACCTGTACATCGGCCAGCGCTGCCAGTTCCTGCACACGCGACGCCGAAACATAGGCCACTGCGCGCAACAGGCCTGGCTGGTACAGCGTCACCAGAGCCCGGCCGGGCAAGGCCAGGTCGCCGGTCTCGACATGGGTCGTTAGAACCACGGCATCGAAAGGTGCCGCCAGCTCTGCAAACCCTTGCGCCACCGACGCCTGCAACCACGCTGCCTGCGCCTGACCGACCGCGGCCTGGGCTGCCTTGACCTGGTTCTCCGCGCCGTCCAGCGCGGCCGCGCTGATGAATCCGCTTTTGCGCAGTTCCCGGTTGCGCTCCTGCACCTGTTGCGCGTTGCGCAATTCGGCCTGCGCCTGGACCACGACGGCGTCGCTGCGCGCCGTTTGGGCCCGCATTTCCCGGTCGTCCAGCCGAACCAGCGGCTGGCCACGGCGCACCGCATCGCCGGCCTTGACGCGCAACGCCAGCACCGTGCCGCCGACCTGCGCGGTAACCGTGGCCTGGCGCTGCGGTTGCAACACGGCGTCGACATTGAACACGGATCCGGCGCCAGACTGGCCCACCAGCACGGTGGGCACGCGAATGCCGGCCGGGTCGGCCATGGCCGCTCTGCCCTGCGTGGACAGCAGGGCCAGGGCGGCGAAGACGAAACGCAAGACAGTCATGGTGTTGATTGTTATACCCCATAGAGTATATACCCCAAAGGGTATTTGCACCATTGTCCTGCGATGCCAGACACCGGCATTGACCCGGATCAATATCCGGCAAGCCAGTGCGGTCGCAGACCGTAAGCTCATCCATTGCAGCCATCGCGAAGACGCGCTGGCCATCGCGGCGCAATGCCCCGCCGTACGCTGGACCACGGTCGAGGTACGGGAGGTCGGGCCCTGCTTCGAGTAGCCCGGGAGCGGCCGAACCGGGGGCCATGCCGGCAGACGCGCGGCAGTCGCTGGTAGCCATCGGGCTGTCGATCCCGACCTGCGCCGTTCGTCGTATCGTACGGATGCCCGCAACCGATCAGCGATCAGCGGTCAGCGGTCAGCGGTCAGCCGACGGTACGACCGGCGATGCGCTTGCGCAGGTCGCGCAATTTTTCCTTGAGCAGCCCGGTATTGCGCAGGCCCATGCGCAGCAGAATCTTCTGGCCGGCCGGGCGGGCCTCCATCGCCGGGTCGGCAAATTCGTAGTGCGACCAGGGGCGCTTGGCCGAAATCGGCCCCTGTATCTTGGTCAGCGTGAGCTGGATGGGCGCTTCTGGCTCCGGCGTCTGCAACAACTGGTCGATTACCTCCACCAGTCGGTTGTTGAAATATTTGCCGGGGTATCCCAGATCTTCATAGGCTTCTTGCAGCACGGGATACATCCGCACATACAGTGCCACCGCTGCGGCGCTATCGATGGACGTGACGAATCGGACGAAAGCGTTGTAGCGGTCCGCGTTGCCACCGGCGATGGTGGTTATTCCATTTTGCTCGACAACCAGAAACCGCGCCGGCGCCGGAGCGACCGGCCACAATCGCGAAGCCGCATGACCGCGGGCCATGTTGTCCACCGTCGCCACGACCCGGCGTGCGAAATCGCCCGGATCGAGAAACGACAAAACCTGTTCGCGACCGAGCAGTTCCGTTATCGCCGCGTTGACCGCCTTGTCGTCATTGGCCAGTGGTGGCAGCGGTTCGGGCCCGCCCTGGGCCGGCGCAATCGCCTCAACCGGATAGTTGGCGGGTGCCGATGCCACTGGGTCGGGCGCCCGAGCCACCGTCGCCGCTGCGTGCGTCGTCGTGGTCGGCGCAGTCGCGGCGATCGGCACCAGAGCCGGGCCCTGTTGCTTTTGCCACCAGAGATACCCGATGCCGGCCAGTCCCAGGACCAGGATGGCGATGATCAGAAAGCGTGATGGGTTGTGCATGGTATTGGCGCGCCGCCAGCATCGAGCTTGCAATAGGGCGCCGTGAGGCCGATATCCAGGTCGCGTTACATGGCCGTTCGCATGACGGCTTCATGCATTTGTACAAATTCAAGTTTACGCGACACCGAAGCCACGCGGCAAAATCGTCACGTGCCCCGCACGTCGGCAACGACAGGATCGCCGAAGTCGGGCCGCGCCAGATAGGCCAGCACCTGGCTGGCGGCCTGTTCCGGCGAGCTCAATGCGGCGGTGTCCTTGAGCCGCGCAAAATTGTCGCGATCGGGAAACAGTTGCGGATCGCCGGCCCGCAGTTGCGATTGCATGCCGGTGTCGATCACGCCGGGGGCCAGCGAGACAATCCGCGCGCCGTTCGGCTTGCGTGCCTCGTCCAGTGCAACGCAGCGGCTGTAATGGTCCATGCCGGCCTTGGCCGCACAGTACAGGGCGGTTCCGGCCATGGCGCGGCGCGCCAGCCCGGACGAGATATTGAGGATCCTGCGCGGCACCGTCCAGTCGCTGGTCGCGGCCAGAAAGGCGGCGCTGAGCAACATCGGCGCCTCCAGGTCGATCCGCATCACCTGCGTCAGGTCTTTCGCATCGACTGTTTCCAGCGGGCCCAGATGCCCGATCACGCCGGCGTTGTTGATCAGCGTCGCGCTTGCCAGCTGCGAGCGGTCCTGCTCCATAAGCCACGGCCGCAGTCGCGCAGCCACCGGCGTTGCGTCTGCCAGATCGGCCGTCCACTGTGTCAGCCGCGCGCCGTTGTCATCGGCCCAGACCTGCAGTTCAGCCAGGCGGTTGCGCGAGATGCAGAGCAGCGTCGCATCTGCGCTGCACAGTTGGCGGGCCATGGCCAGGCCCATGCCGCGTGAAGCGCCGGTCAGGATGGTGAGATGGTGCATCGTGAAACCTCCATGTCGGGCCATTGTGCATGCGCACGCGACCGGCAATCGCAGCAGCCACGGCGCGCATCACCAAACGCGACCACTTGGCGCGAGAATCGGGTTTTCCGCACTCCCACCAGCACCATGACCATCACCCGCTACACCGACGCAGCCGCGACCTGGAACCAGCGATTCGCAAACTCCGACTATCTGTTTGGCACCGAGCCCAACGCCTACCTGTTGGCGCAGGCCCGCCATCTACCCGCCAGCGGACGAGCCCTGTGCGTGGCCGATGGCGAAGGCCGCAACAGCGTCTGGCTGGCGCGCCGGGGACTGCAGGTCGACGCCTTCGACATCGCGGCGGTCGGCGTGGCCAAGGCGCGCAAACTGGCCGCCGATGCCGGGGTGCAGGTGGACTATGCCGTCGCCGATTGCGACACCTTGACCTGGCCCGTTGCCCGGTATGACGTGGTGGCGGCGGTCTTCATCCA
Source organism: Rhodoferax sp. (assembly GCA_043759735.1). Classification (GTDB taxonomy): domain Bacteria; phylum Pseudomonadota; class Gammaproteobacteria; order Burkholderiales; family Burkholderiaceae_C; genus CAISIP01. Next base: position 4,106 of record JAYUQC010000169.1, on the reverse strand, counting down.
GTTTGCCGATCCGGACATGCGCCATCGGCTATTCGCGAACATGGCCACGACCCTTGCGCCTGGAGGGCTACTGGTCCTGCAGGGCTACACCCCCAAGCAGCTCGAATACAAGACCGGCGGCCCGCCGCTGCTCGAGAATCTGTACACCGAGGAACTGCTGCGCACGGCCTTCGCGGGCATGAGCATCATCGAGCTGCGGATGTACGAGGACGATCTCGCCGAGGGCCAGCACCACCGGGGACGGTCGGCACTGGTCGGAATGGTGGCGCGCAAGGTCTGATGCAAACGGACCGTCCGATCTGACCTGCACCGTCGCCAGCGGCACTGGCAGTGACTGGTCGCAAACGCGGCCGGCTTTGGCGCAGCCTGGCGCCATCGGCGGAGTCAGCGCCGCGATGACACCACGATACCGCCCACGATCAAGGTGAACGCGAGCAGGTGATAGGCCTGCGGTATCTCGCCCAGAAACGCACCTGAAAGAATGGCGGCAAACAGCGGGGTCAGGTTGGCAAAAAAACCTGCTACCGCGGGCCCCGCCCGTTGTACGCCCAGGCCCCAGCAGCGATAGGCCAGCACCGCCGGGCCGACCGCGACAAACAGCAAAGCGGCCAGCAGCGGCCAGCTCCAGTCGATGCGCGCCTCGGCCAGTGCCCATTCGGCGCCAGACAGCAGGCCCGACCACATCAGACCCAGCGTCACTTGCGCCAGCAGGAACGCCGCCCAGTCGTTGCGGATCGCTTCGGGTTCGGCGCGGCGCGTCAGCAACCAGCTGTAGCTGGCCCAGCAGGCGGTCGCGGCCAGCATGAACAGGTCGCCGAGTACGAGCCGCAGTTCCAACAGCTCGGACCATTGCCCGCGTGCCAGTACCACGATCACGCCGGCAATCGACAACACCGCCCCGAGCAACTGTTGGCGCGAAGGACGGGTCTGGAAAAACAGGGCACCGAGAGCCAGCATCCACAAGGGCATGCTGGAGGCGACCAGGGTCGCGTTGAGCGGCGTCGAGGTCTGCAGGGCCATGTACTGCAGCGTGTTGTACATGCCCACGCCGAGCAGACCCAGCAACGCGAACCGGCGCCAGTGCGACCACAGGCCGCTGGAGCGTCGCAGCACCCAGGACGCCAATGGCAGCAGGATCACGAACGCCAGGATCCAGCGGAAAAAATTCAGCGTGATCGGCGGGATGTCGTCGCGCAGCAATCGGCCCACGACCGCATTGCCGGCCCACATCAATGGCGGCACGGTCAGCAGCAACGCGGTCCCGGGCGTCAACCGTTGCGTCATGAAACCGTTTGCCTGTCGGCCCGAACCATCAGAGGCCGGCAGGTCGCTGGACTACCTGCTGTGCTGCGCACTGCGGAATTCGCCTTGGGAACGGCCCGGCGGCTCATCGCGCGGCCTGCATGCGCAGTTGCCGTGCCGCTTCCTGCTCCCGCGCGTCGTCAATTTCGCGTAGCACATGGGCTACGTCCACCGCACCGGCCTTGCGCGCGAAACGACCGGTCAAGGTAACTGCTGGATCCAGCAGGCCGCGCTGGTACAGGTCCCAGATTTCGGGCCCGAAACTGGTCTGCAGCAACTCCGGGGCGAAGCGCCCGAAAAAGGCGCGCAGGTTGTCGACATCGCGTAGCAGCATGCGCTGCGCGTGGTTGTTGCCGGCCGCGTCGACGGCCTGCGGCAAGTCGATGACCACCGGGCCGTCGTAAGCCAGCAGGATGTTGAACTCCGACAGGTCGCCATGCACAACGCCGGCGCACAACATGCGCACCACCTCCAGCAGCAATGTCGCATGGTGCACGCGCGCCTGCTCCGGCGTGAATTCCACATCATTGAGCCGCGGGGCGGCGTCTCCCTGGGCGTCGCTCACCAGCTCCATCAGCAAAACGCCGTCATGAAAATTGTGCGGCTTGGGGACGCGCACACCGGCAGCGGCGAGTCGGTACAAGGCATCGACCTCGGCATTTTGCCAGGCCGCCTCCTGGGCCTGACGGCCGAATCGCGTGCCCTTGGCCATCGCCCGCGCCTGGCGCGAATTCTTCACCTTGCGGTTCTCGGTGTAGTCCACCGCCTGGCGAAAACTGCGCTGTGTGGCTTCCTTGTAGATCTTGGCGCACAGGGTCTCGTCGCCACTGCGCACCACATAGACCATCGCCTCCTTGCCGCTCATGAGCTGGCGCACAACGGTATCGATCAGGCCTTCTTCGATCAGGGACTGCAGGCGCGGGGGAGCTTTCATGGCACGTATTGTCCGCTGTCGTCTGCCCTCGCCTGGCTGATGCGCACAACCGAGGGCCAGGACCGAATCACTCGAGTTTGAGTTTGGCAGTGTCGACGACCTTGCGGTACACCGCCAGTTCTTCCTTCATCTGCTGCGCAAACTGCTCCGGGGTATTGCCCACGACCACCGAGCCCGTGTCCTCGATGCGCTTGCGCACGGCAGGATCCTCCAGCGCCTTGCGCGCCGCCGCATTGACCTTGTCGACAACCTCTCTGGGCAAACCCTTGGGACCGACGATGCCGTAATAGGCCATGCGATTGACCGGCTCCAGCCCCAGCTCCCTGAATGTCGGAACATCCGGCAGCGCCGCCAGGCGTTGCGGCGCCGCGACTGCCAGGGCGACGAGCCGGCCGCCCTTGATGTGCGGCAGGGCCGATGGCACGTTGTCGAAGATGATCTCGACCTGGCCGCCGACCGTGTCCCGCAACGCCGGACCGGCACCGGTATAGGGAATGTGGGTGACAAACACGCCCTGCAGTGTTTTCCATAATTCGGTCTGCAAGTGACCGATACCGCCGGTGCCCGAGGACGCGTAGGAATACTTGCCGGGAGACTTCTTCAGCACCGCGACGAACTCCTTGTAGTTCTTGGCCGGGAAATTGGGGTGGACCGCAATCACATTGGGCGTCGCCGCAATATTGATGATGGGCGTGAAGTCGGTCTCTGCGTTGTAAGGCATCTTAGGGTTGATGGCCGGATTGGCCGCTGTCGTCGACACCGTCGCCATGCCCAGGGAGTACCCGTCGGGTGCGGCTTTTGCCGTCTCATTGGCGCCGATGACGCCGCCGCCGCCGGCCTTGTTCTCGACGATCACGCTTTGCCCGAGCGCGCGCGCCAGCGGCTCGGATATCACCCGCGCCACGATATCGGTCGTGCCGCCCGGTGCGAACGGCACCTGCAGTTTGACCAGTTTGCTGGGATAGGGCTGTGCGGCGACCGTGCCGGCAAGGACGGCCGCAGCGGCGGCGATGAGAAGGCGATGAAGCATGGGACGACTCCAGAAAAATGATGACGGTAGACACGAAGCACCAGCGGGCTCAAGGCACAAGGGCAAGGCAAGCGCTGATCACATCCGCGCCGCCATGGATGGTAACCGGCAAGCACGATCCGGGCCACGCCCGACCCTGCCTAAAATGCGCCAGCGCCAGATCCCGTGCCGGCGTCGATCCCCGCGCTATCGATATTGCCTTACCCTCCGTCCCTTGACGCCAAACGCGGTCCCCATTTCCCCGCAGACCCGACGCACCATCCTGTTGCTCTCGTTCGCCACCTTCTCCAGCATGGTGGCGCAACGCATTTGCGACGCGATGCTGCCCGAGCTCGCGCGCGTGTTCGAGGTCGGCCTGGCGCAGGCGGCGCAGGTCGTGTCGATGTTCGCGGTGGTGTACGGCGTGGCGCAGCTGGTCTATGGGCCGCTGGGCGACCGGCTGGGCAAGTTCCGTATCGTGGCTTGGGCTACGCTGGCCTGCAGTATCGGCAGCCTGCTGGCGGTGCTTGCCGCCAGCCTGAATCTGCTGGTGCTGGCACGCATGGCAACGGGACTGGCCGCGGCGGCCATCATCCCGCTGTCGCTGGCCTGGATCGGCGACAACGTGCGGCTGGACCAGTTGCAGGAAACCATCGCCCGGGTCGGGCTGGGCACCACACTGGGCATCGGCGCTGGGCAACTGGTGGGTGGTCTGTTGACCCAGACGCTGGGCTGGCGCTGGGCGTTCGTCTTCCTGGCGCTGCTGTTCGGTGTCGTCGGCACACTGCTGCTGACGGACCTGCGCCGGCAACGCGCGGCGGCGGATCCGGCGCTGCTGCCAACGGGTCCGCGCCCATCGTT
>JAYUQC010000168.1:0-9667 GCA_043759735.1 Rhodoferax sp. | reverse complement strand
GCCGGCAGCAGGTAGCTTTTGCGAAAATGTTCGGCATCCTTCAGGCCCAGGGCCAGCTGGATCTGTTGCCGGCTCCTTTCGCCGTCCAGCGCCAGCAGGACACGTTGGACTTCCGGGGTGACTTCCGGGGTGACTTCCGGGGTCACATCCGTGGTGCCCTGCGCGTTCGGGGAAATGCTGGCCGATTCCGGCACGCTGGCGCTGGGATGCACCGGCAGCCGAACCAGATAGGAAACCCGATCGTCGTCTGTCTCGAAGACCGGCATCGGCGAACCGTTGGCCAGCATCGCCTTGACCATTTTAGGTACGCCGGTCGAGCGCCCCTCGGTCAGGTCCAGCTCTTTCAGGAACTCCCCGATACGCCGGTTGCGGTAGCGCCGGCTGACCGCCCGGCCGGCGGCGAAATCGGCCAGCCGGATCGACCGGTCGGGCCCGGGAAAACTCAGCACCATCAGTTCATCGCGGCTGATGCGCACCTCCACCGGTTCACGTTCTTCGTAGGAGCGGTGGTAGACCGCATTCACCACGGCCTCTTCGATCGCCGCATACGGGAAGTTGAACACCCGGGTGGCCTCGGCCCGGTCCGCATGCTTGACGACGGTTTCCACCAGGTAGCTGCGCTGGATGAAAGCCAACGCGTCAACCAGCATCCGGTCCAACGGCCCCTTGAAGACCTTTTCGTCAAAACGGTCGCCGCCGGCGCCTTCCGGAAACCACACCACGTCGATCTGCGTGCAGGGGAAAAACCGCTCCGGCGCCTGGTTGAAGAACAGCAGGCCGACATTTTTGACCCAGGGCGACTCCGGCGGGCCGCCGACCACGTTCATCTGGCGGCCCAGCGCCTCCGCCGACATGGCGGCCGCATCGTCGGCCAGTGCACTGCCGACTCGGCGCAAATAGGCTGTCATCAAATCATGCGACAGATCGCCGAGCCCGGCGTTCTGGTTGAAGCGGTCGTCCCACGGCACCGTCGCCGTCAGGTTCAGCAGTTCGCGCTCGTCCTCGCCCTTGGCCTGCACCGTGCTGCTGTAGCGGCGGATGTAGTAGTGCCAGGTCTTGTGGTTCTTCGCCGTCACCGCCATCGGCACCTTGTACGGCCGCGTCTGGCCGCCCGGCGCCCACAGGACCAGCAGGTTCCGGCCGTCGATGGTCTGTTGCGTCAAGGCCGGGAAGTAGGGCGGCTGAATCAGCTGGCAATAAGCCAGCAGTTCGCGCTGGATCCGGTCCAGGTCTTTCGCGGCCAGGCCCACCGGCGGAAATACCGGCTGGCCGTTGGCATCGCAGTCCTGCCCGATGACGACATAACCGCCACCCAGGTTCTCGAAGTCGTTGGCGAACGCGCAGATGGTGCGCAGGATCGCATCCGGGTTCCAGCCCGCCTTGTATTCGATGCGTTCCCCCTCGACATGCCGCTGGTGCAGCAGATCGCGGACGTTGAGCGGGAGTTTGTCGGCCATCTGCAACAGTCTGCCCTGCGATCAGGCGTGGCGCCCCGGCGTACCGGTTTGCACAGGCCGAGAGTCGGTGGCGGTGCGGCGCACGTTCTCCAGCGGCTCGAAGACCCGGACATCCACATCCAGGTCGCCGAGCGCGTGTTCGATCTCGGCCCGCACCGTTTGCCAATCCAGGCCGCCATTGCCGGCACCGAGTGCCGGAATCGCCACTGACGCCACCTGTTCGTCGACAAGGAAACGCCGCAGGTCCCGCAGACCCGACACGACCAATGTTAGTTGCGACGGCGCGCGCCAATCCCGTTTGGTCGGGAAGTTGACGATCCAGCGCGGACCGACCAAACCGTCCTGTCGGGTGACGAACATCGTACCGGTCTGCACCTGTCCCTTTTGGCAGGCCGAAACGTATTCCCGATAGTTCGCCGGGAAGCGGTGCTTGAATGCCAAGGCGATGCCCTTGCCCATAACGCCCACGCAATTGACGGCGTTGACTAGCGCATCCACGTCGGCTTGCAGCAGGTCGCCATGGACAAAGGAAATCGTCATGCAAATTCCGGTTCGGGGGTTGGGACTTCAATTTCTACTTTGCCGGTAAGCAGGTCGTGCATGAGGCCGAGCTTTTGCACCTGTAGCTTCAGTAGTGAGCGATTCAATTGATGTATCTGCGCCTTAGCTAATGCTACCGAAGCAGCAATCTGATTTTGTTCGGCCACTTGCGGAACGAATAAAGGCATCGCCTTCAACATCTTGCGGTTAATCGTGTTGAGTCCGGAACTTGTTGCACAGCTTCTTTCCCAATAGCCTTTAGCGTAATGCGAGTTCATCCACAGCAGTAGGTAATTGGAATTTGGATTTGAGGTTCGCAGTCAAAACAAATGATTCTGAAAGAATAGGCCTTCAACGTCATCGTTCACCATGGCACATCGCCCGATCTCGGATCGATTCGCATGTCCCTCCACAATCAAAAGATCGAACTTCCTCAACGCAAGGTCCGCTTCGCCTGGATAGATCTCCATCGATGCCACATCGCTCAGACGAATCTCATCGCGATGGACATTTGCTACTCGAAGGTACGGCGAAGCATGTTTGTCGGGACGGCGGTGAGGGCCGAGTGTGATGCCCGAATCGATGGCACATGATTTGCCACAAGTCGATGACTGCCAGTCCTTCGGAATCCACCCAATCGCCGTCTCCCGATACAACTCTGGCGCTTGATCGCGGGGCGGGCGCAGTTGGCCATTGGGCAAAACGCCGCGGGTGAAGAGGTCGTGCATCAGCCCGGCCTTGATGTGCTGGTATTTCGCGATCAAGGTTTCGGTCTTTTCGATCGCGGCATCGAGGGCAATCAGAATTGCGGCAATCTTTCGCTGGACGGCTATGGGCGCCAATGGGATTCGGGTCCTCGCGATCGCGCCATTGGATAAACCGTACCGGGTTGAGCCAGCGGCATATCGGCCGAAATATCGTTCTGTACTCGTCGTCGCCAACTGCTTGCAAAGATAAACCGAGTCGACCAAGGCCTGGCGCGGTTTCAGTAGAGCCAGGTGATACCCGCAAACTAGATCTGCCACGTCATCCATGACGACTGCAGGTATTCCGATGTCATCAGGAGTTTCGGAGTCCTTGGTAATAAGAACGTCGCCTCGTTCGACAGTAAAGCGTCGTATTTCAGCTTCAGTTGCTGTTGCGTTCATGAACGCCAAGTCGGCTCGAACGTAATCGTTGGAGTAGACGTCCATGTAGTTGCATAGCCGGACTGGCTGCTCGGACGCCAATGCCTTCTTGTCGACGTTGCTAACGCGGATGTCGGCGAGGTCGGCCAGTGCCACATGTTGCCAATCACGCATATCCCAACTCCACCAAAAACCCCTGCAACTCCGCCGCCGCCGCATCCCGCTCTGCCTCGATCTGCTTCGCCGTCACCGCATATTTGCGCCACAGGTTCTCGATCGCCGCGACGCAGGCCCGTTGATCGGTGCGCAGATAGAACCGGTAACTGGCGAACAGCACCTTTCCCAGCCGCTCCACGATGATCTGACGTGCCTCATCCTTGCTAATTTTTTGGCGCGCCTGTTCCACCAGTGCGTCGCGGCGCTCGCCGGTGGACTTGATCAATGCTTTCAGGTTGCGGGCTTCGTCTTCCAGCGCCTTGTGGCGTTCCAGCTGGCGTTCGATGCGTTCGGCGTCCAGCCGGTGGCTGTCCCAGTCGCTCATGCTGCGCTCGCGTTTGGCGATTTTCATCAGGCCCCGGCTGTCCTTCAGGCCGGCCTTGAGCGCCTTGACCTCGTCGGCGGGCAAGACGCCGGTGTCATCGGCGTCGGTGTCGAAGTCTTCTTCGTTGGCCGCGGCGAACAGGGCCTGCAATTCGGCCAGCCGGTTGTGCTGCTGCTCCAGTTCGGCCAGAACCTCGGGGAACTGACTCTGCAGGATGTCGTCGTCGGGTATCAGCTCCGGCCCCCAGCCGCTGGCGGCGATGGATTTCAGGTCCGAGGCCAGCGACTGGTAGAAATTGGCGAACGCGCCGCGCACCTGGTAGCGGGTCAGCAGGTCCTGCTCGGCGAACGTGCGTTCCAGGCCGTCGAGCAGCGCCGCGCGCACGGTGTACACATTGCGCCGGGTCGCGTGCTGGTTGTCGGCGTCGGGCGCCAGCGCTTCGACGATGGGCAGATGGTTTTGCCACCAGTCGGCCGGTGTGTCCATGAAGCGCAGGTGTCTTGCCAGCAGCCCGGGGTGTTGTGCGACATGGTGGGCAATGGTATTGCCGGCCTGGCCGGCAGTGCCGAGCAGTGCTGGCGCGAAGTCGGCGTACGCGGTAGTGCCCGCCGCGCTGGTGCCGGTGTCCGCCGCACGCGCAACGAAACAGCTTTCCCGCAGGCCGGTGTAATTGCGCCAGAAATGATTCAGCGCATCGATTTCGCTGACCGGCACGCCGCCATGCAGATGGGCGCGTACATCGTGCGGCTCGGGCGGAGGCGCGTTGTCGACATAACGCCGGATATTGCAGTTGTAGTCTTCGGCCACGATCTCGGCCACGATCTCGGCCACCGGCACGCGCCGCGCGTAGGCGGCAATGTCGCGCCCGGCGCGGTAGGCGTGCACGATCTTGTCGATGTCTTCGGCGCGCAGGTGGTTCTGCGCCTTGCCTTCGCGGTACTCGCGGTCGGCGTTGATGAACAACACGTCGCGGCGCTCGCCGGCATTGGCCTTGTTCAGCACCAGGATGCAGGCCGGTATGCCGGTGCCGTAGAACAGGTTGCCGGGCAGGCCGATCACGGCCTCCAGCACGCCCCGGTCGATGAAATATCTGCGCGCCTCGCGTTCCTCGCCGCCGCGGAACAACACGCCGTGCGGCATCACGGTGGCGAGCCGGCCGTCGGTCTTGAGCACGGCCAGCATGTGCTGCACGAACATCAGGTCGGCCTTCTTGCCTTTTTCCGGCATCCAGACCGGGAAACGGCCGGGGAACTTGATGTCCTTCTTGAGGTAGTTCTGGCTGAAGGGCGGGTTGGCCAGCACCCGGTCGAATCGTTTCAGCTGGCCGTCTTCGGCTTGGTGCTGCGGTTCGCGCAAGGTGTCCTGCTGGCGGATGTCGGCGTCCGGAATGCCGTGCAGCAGCATGTTCATCTTGCAGATCGACCAGGTCGTGCCCATCTTCTCCTGGCCGTACAGGGCAATGGTGCCGGCGTCCATGCCTTTCTCGCGCACATAGTCGCGCACCTGGATCAACATGCCGCCGGAGCCGACCGTCGGGTCGTAGATGCGCATGTTCTGCTGCGGATCGCAGATTTCGACGCATATGCGCACCACCTCGGCCGGCGTATAGAATTCGCCGGCCTTCTTGCCCGCCGAATCGGCGAAATACTTGATCAGCCATTCATAGGCCGCGCCCAGCAGGTCGGGAAACTCGAAGTCGTCGTCGCGCAGCGGAATGCGGTCGAAGTTCTGGATGAAGTCGACCAGGGTGTCGTCGTCCAGTGTGTGCTGGCCGATCTTGCGGTTGAAGTTGATCGTGCCTTTCAGCACATCCTGCAGCGCATCCGGGTTTTCGTCTTCCAGAGATTCCAGTGCCTTGTTCAGCGTCGAGCCGACGTTGTCCTTGGTGTGTTTGAGCGCCGGCTGGCGATTGCCGTCGTCATCAATCCATTCGTCGTTCCAGCGGGCGCGCGACGGCACATAGAAATATTTGCCTGAATACTGGTCTCTGTCGTCCAGGTTATGCGCGATGTCTGCGTCACCCAGCCCGGCGGCCCTGCCTTCGCGCCGAATCTCCTCGCGCCGCTGGTCGAACAAGTCGCTGGCACGCTTGAGGAAAAGGATGCCGAAGATGTACTCTTTGTACTCGCTGGCGTCCATGTTGCCGCGCAAGGCGTCGCAGGCGGTCAGCAACAACTGTTCGAGTCGGGCCAGGGTTAGTTTGGGGGCGGGCATGGACGGGGATGGTAGCAAGTTGCGGCCTAGAACGGCTCCATTCAGAACGGCTCCCGAAGGTGCCGCACTGCGTAGCCGTGAGCCGCGCCATCCATAGGTGTACGGCTTGAAACTACGCTGCCCCGGTTTTGACCCTCAAGCGCCGCGCATGCAGCAGCGGCTCCGTGTATGTTGGGCTGCGTCAGCCCCTTCAAACGCCAGGTCGCTCGCGGCCTCGAATGCCGCGCATTGCGGATTCGCGGCATTGCGCTGGAACAGGGGATCACCGGCGTTCCGCTGGTCGACCATTTTGGTCATGTGCCGGCTCGATCTGCGCAGCGTCGCCCGGTCCTGCATCAGGCCGACGTTGTGCATGTCGGGCCCCTTGGAGCGGCTCACTGGCGTCGGCCGCGGCGTCGGCCTGTTCCATCTGTTTCGGCACCTCGGCCAGTTTGACCCGGTGGTAATGCAGCGCATGCGGCGTCGGCGGTCTGGGATACGCGGGGCCGAATCAGGCCGTTGGCGAATTGCCATCGGCGTGGCGCGACACCGCTACCTCCTCACCGATCAGGCCGCGCGGGCGCAGCACCAGCATCAGCGCAATCAGCACCCCGATCAGCACCACCTGCAAGGCAGCGCCGCGGGCCTGGTCGGCAGCCGGTATCCAGACGCGCAGCAGACCGCCCGCGGCTGCCCAGAATGTCCACACGACGAAAGCGCCCAGCACCGCACCGCGGTTGTTGCCCGAACCACCCACGATCAGCATGGCCCAGAGCTGGAAGGTCAGGATCGGCAGGAAATCCTCGGGCGCGATGTAGCCGACAAAATGCGCATACACCGCGCCGCCCAGGCCCATCAGCATGCTGCCGATGACAAAGCTCTGCAGCCGGAACAGGAAAGCGCGTTTGCCCAGCGACGCCGCCGCATCCTCGTCCTCGCGGATCGCCCGCAGCACCCGGCCCCAGGGGCTGCGCACGAGCTTTTCCAGTGCCAGGTAGACGCCACCCAGGATCGTCAGCGCCAGCGCCAGGTAAGCCAGTGTCCAGGGCAGCCCGGTGCCGAGCCATGACTGCATGGGTTTGGGAATGAACTGCACGCCGAAAGGGCCGCCGGTCCATTGCGTTGCATTGTTGGCCACCAGCTGTATCGTCACCGCGACGCCGAACGTCGTGATGGCCAGGTAGTCGTGGCGAAGCCGCAGTGCAACCGCGCCGACCAGCAGGCCGGCCAGACCGGTCACGCCCATCGCGGCCAGCCAGCCCAGCGCCACCGGCCAGCCGAAACCACCGATGCGCTCCGCGGTCTCGGGCGTGGTCAGCAGCGCGGAACTGTAGGCGCCCAGCGCGACGAAACCGGCCACGCCGACATTGAACAAGCCGGTAAAACCCCATTGCAGATTGAGCCCCAGCACGATGATTGCGAAGGTGCTGGCAAACACCAGGAAGAAACTGCCATAGGACAACCAGCCGATGAAGTCGGGCATCAGTGTTTCTCCCCGAACAGACCGGTCGGCCGTATCAGCAGGATCAGGATCAGCACGAAGAACGCGGCTGCCGCGCGGTATTCGGCCCCGACGATCGAGACCGACGCGCTTTCAGCCAGACCGACGATCAGGCCGCCGAGGACCGCACCCCAGACCGAGCCGATGCCACCCAGGATGACGGCCGCAAACAGCGGCAACAGCAGGTCAACGCCCATGGTGGGACGCAGCTGTACCGTGATGCCGGCGAACACGCCCGCCACGGCGGCCAGCATGCCGCCGATGATCCAGGTCGCGCGCAGCACGCGTTCGGGGTCGATGCCAGCGACCCGGGCCAGTGCCGGGTTGATGGCCGTCGCGCGCATCGAACGCCCCAGCGTGCTGTGGCGCAGGAACAGGTGCAGCACGGTGACCGTGACCAGAGTCAGCCCGAGTACCAGCATCTGATCGGGCGTGACGCGCAGGCCACCCAACGTGTCGCGCTTGACCAGCTGCAGCGATATCTGCAGGTTCTGCGCGTAGTACTGAGGCACGCCGCCGTGCCAGAACAGCAGCAGATTGCGCAGCGCCAGCGCGGCGCCGAAACTGGCGATTACCAGCGTGATGGCGCCCTGATTGCGCAGCCGGCGAAACAGCACTGCATCCAGCGCCAGCGCCAACAGTGCGGTCAGTGCGGTGGCGACGGTGAGCGCGCCGAGCATCGCCCAGCCGAACGAGAACGGGCCGATGGGTGTACCCATGCCTTCGCTCGCGGCGGCAAACAGCGACAGCGCGCTAAGCGCGAAATAACCACCCCAGCCAAGCAATTCGCCATGGCTGAAGTTGGAGAAACGCACGATCGACAGCGTAAGCCCCAGGCCGATTGCACCCAGCGAGATGACCGAACCGATGATCAGACCGTCGGCAATGATTTGCAGCATCACACCATGTCCCGTGTGGTGTGCTTGCCGGTGTGCCGGCCCAGGTACAGCTGCGCGACCCGCTCGTCGCCCAGCAGTTCCGCGCTGCTGGCCACTATGCGTTCGCGGCCCTCGACCAGCACCGCGGCACGGTCGGCCAGCGCCAGTGCGGCCTTGACGTTCTGCTCGACCAGCAACACGGTGACGCCGCTGGCGCGCACTTCGCGCAGCTTGGCGAAAACCTGGGCCACCAGCTTGGGACTCAGCCCGGCCGACGGTTCGTCCAGGATCAGCAGGCGCGGCCGGGTGATCAGCGCCCGCGCCACGGCCAGCATCTGGCGTTGCCCGCCCGAGAGCTGCCCGGCCGGCAGCTTGCGCTGGCGCGCGAGATCCGGAAACATCGCATACACCGCAGGCAGCCGTTCGCGGCGATCGGCCTTGACGATCGCCGCGGCCAGCTCCAGGTTTTCCGCGATGCTCAGGTTGACAAACACGTTCTCGGTCTGCGGTACGAAAGCCAGCCCCTCGAACACCATGCGATGGGCCGGCAGCCGGGTGATGTCGCGGCCAAACAGCAGGCTGCGCCCCTGGCTCACCGGGACCAGCCCGACCACTGCCTTGACCAGTGTCGATTTGCCGGCGCCGTTGGGGCCCAGGATCGCAACGATCTCACCCGCAGCCACGGTCAGCGATGCGCCGCGCACGATCGGCAGACCCGGCTCGTAACCTGCCTGCAGCTGCTCGACCTCGAGTGCGGCGGCGCTCATCAGGCATCCTCCATGCTGCGCATTGCGGAATTCGCCCTTGGGAACGGCCCGGCGGCGCTCATGACCGGGCCGGCAATGCGATGCGACCGTTGAGCGGATAGGCCGGGTCGGTATACCCGGGCGTGGACGGGTGGCCCGAGGGCACCAGCGAATCGACCAGGGCTTCGTCGTGGGCATCGAGCTGGAATTCGAGCGCGGGAAAATAATCCTGCCACTGTGCCAGCGTGCGCGGGCCGGCGATCACCGAACTGAGGATGCCGTTGGCCAATACCCAGGCCGTGGCGAACTGGGCCAGCGTCACGCCGCGTGCCTTTGCATGCTGGTCCAGCGTCTGCGCGATGACCAGCGACTCCTGTCGGAACTCGGTCTCCACCATGCGCTTGTCGGCGCGCCCGGCCCGGTTTGCGGGGTCGGGCGCCGCGCCGGGCGTGTATTTGCCGGTCAGCACGCCGCGCGCGATCGGGCTGTACGAGGCCACGCCGATGCCGAAATAGCGGCAGGCCGGCAATATTTCGACTTCGGGCATGCGGTTGAGCAGGTTGTAATAGGGCTGGCAGACCACGGGCTGCGGCACGCCGAGCTGCGCGGCGATACGGACCATTTCGGCGATGCGCCAGCCGCGGAAATTCGACACCCCCCAGTAGCGGATCTTGCCGCTGCGCA
>JAYUQC010000167.1:0-67751 GCA_043759735.1 Rhodoferax sp. | reverse complement strand
ACGCCATCGTCGTGCGCGAGAACATCGTGCGCCATTTGCAAATGGGCAAAGATTCCTACCGCGCGGCGATGGAAGGCACGCAGGAGATCGGCCTGGCGGTGCTCGCCACCACCTTCTCCATCGTGGCGGTGTTCCTGCCGATCGGCTTCATGGGCGGCATCATCGGCAAGTTCTTCCATGAGTTTGGCCTGACCATCGTGGCGGCAGTGCTGATCTCGATGTTCGTCAGCTTCACGCTGGACCCGATGCTGTCGTCGATCTGGCATGACCCCAGCATCGAGGAGCATGGCAAGCGGCATGCACCCCGAAACCTCTACGACAAGACGATTGGCCGGGTCACCGGCGCCTTTGACCGTGGCACCGACCTGCTGATCGACGCCTACCAGGCGATCCTGCGCTGGTCATTGCTGCACAAGCTCGCCACGCTGCTGATCGCGCTGGCCATTTTTGTCGGCAGCGTGTTGCTGGTACCACTGCTGGGCACCGAGTTCGTGCCCAAATCCGATTTTTCGGAGACCACGCTCGATTTCCACACACCGGTCGGATCGTCGCTCGAGGTGACCGAGGCCAAGGCGCGCCAGGTCGAGTCCATCGTGCGGGAATTGCCGGAGGTGCGCTATACGCTGGTCACCATCAACAGCGCCAATGCACAGGGCAAGATCTACGCGTCGGTCTATGTGCGCCTGGTCGACCGCAAGGAACGCGCGCGCAACGTGGACGCGATGTCGGCGCTGCTGCGCGAGCGGCTCAAGCAGGTCGCCGGTATCACCGTGACCCATGTGGGCCTGCTCGATTCGGTGGGGGGTGAAAAACAGGTGCGGTTCTCGATCCAGGGCCCGGACCAGGCCGAACTCGAGCGCATCACCGTGCCGGCGCTGGAGAAGATACGCGCCATCCCCGGCCTGGTCGACCTGGACTCCAGCGTCAAGCCCAACAAGCCGACACTGGACGTGCAGGTGCGCCGCGACGTGGCCTCCGACCTGGGCCTGGGCATCAACCAGATCGGCGCGGCCTTGCGCACCATGGTCGCGGGCCAGACGGTTGGCAACTGGCGCGCCAGCGACGACCAGACCTACGACGTCAACGTGCGGCTGCGCCCTGACGCGCGCAATGCCATGCAGGACCTCGAACGATTGCCCTTCGCGCTCGGAACCAATCCGGACGGCAGCATGCGGGTGGTGCGGCTGAACCAGGTGGCCACGGTGCGGCAAACGACCAGCCCCAACCAGATCAACCGACGCGACCTGACGCGCGAGGTGAGCGTGTCCGCGAACGTGTTTGGCCGTTCGGCCGGCGAAGTATCCGAGAGCATCCGCGCGGTCATGGACGGCGTGCGGATGCCGCCAGGCTACAGCTACAAGTTCGGCGGCTCCACCAAAAACATGGCCGAGGCTTTCGGCTACGCCGTGTCCGCGCTGGTGATGGCGGTCATCTTCATCTACATGATCCTGGCCAGCCAGTTCAAAAGCTTCCTGCAGCCGCTGGCGCTGATGACCTCGTTGCCGCTGACGCTGATCGGCGTGGTGCTGGCGCTGATGATATTCGGCTCGACGCTGTCGATGTTCTCGGTCATCGGCATCGTGATGCTGATGGGCCTGGTCACGAAAAACGCGATCCTGCTGGTCGATTTCGCGATCCGCGCGCGCCAGGACACGATCGGTCCCGACGGAAGCGCGATTCCCGGCCTGGATCGCAACGAAGCCCTGCTGATGGCTGCCAAGGTGCGTCTGCGCCCGATCCTGATGACCACTCTGGCCATGGTGTTCGGCATGGTGCCACTGGCTTTCGCGCTGACCGAAGGCGCCGAGATGCGCGCACCGATGGGACAGGCGGTCATTGGCGGCGTCATCACCTCGTCGCTGCTGACGCTGGTGGTGGTACCGGTTGCCTATTGTTATTTGGACGATCTGGCCCAATGGGGTCGGCGCTTGTTGGGAGTCAAGGCTCCGTTAGGGCCAGTCCCTAAAATCGACCGCCTGACCTGAACCCCGAGAAAGCCGCCATGCATGCCGCCATGAACATCGAACAAGCCCGTTTCAACATGATCGAGCAGCAGATCCGCCCCTGGGATGTGCTCGATGCCCATGTGCTGCACTTGTTGTCTGTGGTCCGGCGCGAAGATTTCGTGCCGGGCGCGCACAAGGCGCTCGCCTTCGCCGACATGGAAATCCCATTACCCGGCGGCCAGTGCATGCTGGCGCCGCGCGTCGAGGCGCGCATGCTGCAGGACCTGGCAGTGCAAAAGCACGAGAAGGTGCTGGAGATCGGCGCCGGGTCGGGTTACATGGCGGCATTGTTGGCGCACCGGGCCCAGCGCGTCATCACGCTCGAGATCAATGCGCAACTGGTCGGCCTGGCCCGCTCCAATCTACAACTGGCAGACGTGCACAACGCAGAAGTACGCCACCAGGACGGCGCCCGGGCGATACCGATCGAGGGCCCGTTCGACGTCATCGTACTCAGTGGCTCTGTCGCCGACGTACCCAAGAACCTGCTCTCGCATCTCAAAATGGGTGGCCGACTGGGAGCCATCGTCGGCGACGAACCCATGATGCATGCCACCTTCATCACCCGCCTGGGTGAGACCGATTACCGCAGCAGCCAGCCGTGGGACACTGTCGCGCCGCGCCTGCAGAACTTTCCTGAGCCGTCCCGCTTCCGCTTCTGAAGCTCCGTTTGCGACCTTGCCAACCATGATCGAACAAATCCGACCCAGCGAACTGGCCAATTGGCTGAAACGCAACCAGGGCGACAAGAGCGCCGTGGTGCTCGATGTGCGCGAGCCGGCCGAATGGCACACCGCCAGCATCAAGGCCGGCGACTTCACGCTGTTGCCGATGGCCATGGCAAGCGTGCCGGCTCGGCTGCAGGAGCTCGATCCGCAAACTCCCATCGCCTGCCTGTGTCACCATGGCGGACGCAGCATGCAGGTAGCCCGCTTCCTGATCGACCAGGGTTACCCACAGGTGGCCAATATTGCCGGTGGCATCGATGCGTGGGCGTTAGAGCTGGACAACAGCATTCCGCGTTACTGATCGGCGCGTTGACAACCACGGATCCTCACATGAACCAACAACCGAAATCACGCAAGCACAGCACGATGCCCAGGGTCCGCAGGATCTCCGTGTGTCTGATGCTCGGCGGATGCCTGGCGTTGCCAGCCGGTGCGCAAAGCCTGGTTGAACTGTACGAAGCGGCGCACGCCTATGACGCCGCGCTCCAGTCGGCCAGGTCGCAATACGAAGCCACGGTGGCGCGCGCCGATCAGTCGCGCGCCGGTCTGCTGCCGGCAGTGGGGCTGGCCATGTCAAAGTCGCGCACCTACATCGATGCGAATGTGCGCATACCCAATAGCGCGTTTGGCGCGCAGGGCGCCACCGTCAGTGCGTCCCAGCCGCTGTACCGCCCCGTCAACAAGCTGACATACGAGCAGGGGCAAAAGACCGTCATCGTGGGCCAGGCGCTGCTGGAGGTGGCCGAACAGGACCTGATCGTACGCGTCAGCCAGGCCTATTTCGACGTGCTGGCGGCGCAGGACGCTGTCACCTTTGTCGACGCGCAGAAAACCGCGGTCGCGGAACAACTAGCCGCTGCCAAACGCAATTTCGAAGTCGGCACCAGCACCATCACCGATACCCGGGAAGCCCAGGCCCGCTATGACCTGGTGATTGCGCAGGAAATCGCCGCGGCCAACGACCTGCTGGTCAAGCGCATCGCGCTGGACCGCCTGGTCGGCAAAGACGGCACAAACCCCCATCCACTGGCTCCACCAGTGGCCTTGCCGGCCCTGCTGCCGGCCAACGTCGAGGCCTGGGTCAGCCAGGCCATCCTCAACCATCCTCAGTTGCGCCAGGCAGCGTTGGCGCTGGAAGTGGCGCAACTGGAAACCCGCAAGGCGCAGGCCGGCGAGAAACCGACGCTGGACCTCAATGGCAGCTACGCGCTGACCCACAACGACGGCAGTTCTTCGTCGCGAGTAGACAGCCGTACCAATGTCGCCTCCATCGCGCTGGCGTTCAACTTGCCGCTGTTTTCCGGCTACGCCATCCAGAACCGCATCAAGGAGACGCTGGCGCTCGAGGACAAGGCGCGCACCGATCTGGAAGCGGCCCGCCGCATCCTTTCGCAGGCCACCCGCGCGGCCTATTTCGGGGTGTTGTCGGGCCAGGGCCAGGCCAAGGCACTGGAAGCGGCCGAGGCATCGAGCCAGAGCGCGCTGGAGGCCAACAAGCTGGGCTACCAGGTCGGCGTGCGCATCAACATCGACGTGCTCAACGCCCAGAGCCAGTTGTTCCAGACCAAGCGCGATCTGGCCCGCGCGCGTTACGACGTGCTGGTCGGAGGGCTGCGGCTGCGCCAGGCCAACGGCAGCCTCACGGCACAGGACCTGCAGCCGATCAACGCGATACTGCGCAAGTAGACCGGCGCACGACGCCGACGTCCCAGGCGCGATGTCTGGTCGTTGCGGCGGTGTGCCGACGCAGTGACGACACTGCATTGAACAGCGACGGAGGAATCCCAGACCATGCAGAGCGTCAACGTCTTGTGCATCAAGTGGGGCCGCAAGTATGGCCCTGAATACGTCAACCGGCTGCACAGCATGGTGCGCCGCCACCTGCGACGTCCATTTCGTTTCATCTGCCTGTGCGACGAGCGACAAGGCATAGACCCGGATATCGATGTGCGCCCGATACCGATGGTCGGCTTTGACCCATTCGACACCCGCCAGAACTGGTCGTTCGGCCATGGCTGGCTCAAGCTGACCAGCTTTGCCAACCCCCTGTACGACCTGCAAGGCCCGACGCTGTTCCTGGACCTGGACATCGTCATCGTCGACAGCATCGACTGCTTCTTCGACCACCCCGGCAGCTTCTGCGTGATCAAGGAGTGGACCAAGCAGGACGGTACCGGCAATACCTCGGTTTATCGCTACACCATTGGCGCGCATACCGATGCGCTGGACCATCTGAAGAACGGATACCCCGCCTCGATCGCCGACGTGCGCAACGAGCAGGAGTTCATCACCCAGTTCCTGGGTCGCCAGGGCAAGGTGCAATACTGGCCGCAGGATTGGTGTGTCAGCTTCAAACGCCATTGCGTGCCGCGCGGCCTGATGAGCTGGTTCCGGCCACCGACCATTCCGCCGGGCGCCAGGATCATCGCCTTCCACGGCAAGCCCAATCCACCGGACGCCATCGACGGTGTCAGCGGCAAGTGGTATCGCCGAGTGCCGCCCACACAATGGGTGGCCGACCACTGGCGCTGACCCATGCGCATGCGACGGGCCTACAGCCTGCTGCTGGGTGCCGCCGCCCTGCCGCTGCTGGCCTACCTGTGGTGGCGCGGCCGTGCCGATCCGCGCTACCGCCAGCGCTGGACTGAACGCTTCGGGCGCGCCGGCGCCGATGCGCCGCGACCCGGCGTGGTGCTGGTGCACTGCGGATCGGTCGGCGAGGTACTCGCGGCAACGCCGCTGATCGAGGCCCTGCTGGAGGATTCGCGCTGGGGGCGCCCGCTCGTCAGCTGCACCACGCCCACTGGCAGCGCCCAGATCCGCAGTGCCTTTGGCGACCGGGTCGACCATGTGTATTTCCCGCTCGACCTGCCCGGTGCCACACGCCGGTTCCTGCAGGCCTGGCGGCCGCGTCTGGTGGTCCTGCTCGAACGCGAGTTGTGGCCCAATTTCCTGCACCAGGCGCACAGCATGGGCGTGCCCGTGGTGGTGGCCAACGCGCGCCTGTCGGAACGGTCGGCAGCCGGGTATCGGCGTTGGCACAGCATCATGCGGCCGGCCATCGCATCGTTGCGCCTGGTCTGTTGCGAAGACCAGGCGACTGCCGATCGGTTCACGCTACTCGGCGCCTGCGCGCAACGCCTGGCGGTGACCGGCAACATCAAGTCGGACCTGCGCATCCAGCCCGAGCTGCGCGGCGTGATTGCCAGCACCCGCGCCGCGCTGGGGGACCGACCGGTGCTGACCGCAGGCAGCACCCATGCCGGTGAAGACGAGGCCCTGATCGCCGCATTCCGTGGCCACCTGGCACTGTCTCCGCGCACTTTGTTGATTCTGGTGCCGCGCCATCCGGAACGCTTTGGCGTCGTGGCTGACATGCTGGCGCAGTCGGGTCTGGAGTTCGTGCGCCGCAGCCAGGGCCGGCCGCCGGACGCCGGCACGCAGGTTCTGCTGGGCGACACCATGGGCGAATTGCTGCTGTGGTACGGCGTGGCCGACGCATGCTTTGTCGGAGGCAGTCTGATTGAGCGCGGCGGTCATAACCCGCTGGAGGTGCTGGCGCTGGAGCGACCGCTGATCACCGGTCGGCACACCCGCAATTTTGCCCAGATCATGAGCAGCCTGCGCAGCGCCGAGGCGGTGCTGGAAGTGGAGGATGCGCAGGCGGTGTTCGACCATTTTCTTGCCCTGCAGGCACCGTCCGGCAGCGCCGGTATGCGGGCGGCCCGCGGTCGGGAAGTGTACCGGGCCATGACCGGCGCCACCGGGCGCACATTGGCGCGGCTGCAGCCGTACGCAGCGCGACAAGCCACCCTGCGTGCGCCCGCGCAGCTGCGCCAGGGCCGCGACACGGTATGGGTCGATCCCGTCTGCTTCGACGCAGCCATCGCAGAACTGTTCGATCCGGCGTGGTGGCAGCGTCAGGGCGGCAGCGAGAGCCTGGGCGCAGGACGCGGCCATGTGCATCGGGTCCGCAACGGTAGTGCCGTGTTCCTGCTGCGCCACTATTACCGCGGCGGTCTGATGGCCCGCGTCAGCCGCGACCTGTTCCTCGGCCAGCCTTTGTTCCAGACCCGGGCCATGGCCGAGTTCACGCTCCTGGCACAGCTGCGCGCGCGCGGCCTGCCGGTCCCACAGGCCTGCGCCTCGCGCCATGCCAGGCATGGATTGTTCTACCGGGCCGACATCCTGGTCGCGCTGATCCCCGACGCGCAGGACGTCTCCCATCTGTTGCACCATGTCCGCGCTCTGTCGGCAGACCAATGGCACACACTCGGACGCGCGGTGCGCCAGCTGCATGACGAACAGGTGTTCCATTCTGACCTGAACTGCCACAACCTGATGCTCGACGCCGATGGCAAGGCCTGGATCGTCGATTTCGACAAGTGCGGCTTTCGCGCCGGCGACGACTGGAAAGCGCGCAACCTGGCGCGTCTGCTGCGCTCCTTGCGCAAGGAGCAGCGGCTCGATCCCGCGCTGCGCTGGAGAGAAGTCGATTGGAAGCCATTCCTGGAGGGCTACCATTCCCGGCCCGACACGCACCTGAAGCCTGCCTGACCGCCGGCCAGAAAACCATTTTGCCACCACGCGCAGGCTGCCTGGACGCGGTGCATCGATGGCGCGACGCAGCAGCGTCGATTTGACTGCATCCTGGGCGCGATAACGCAGCCACCCCGCTGGCCAATATCCGACCTGCGGGAGGGTGGCGCCGAATGCGGGCACAATGAGGATGCCGGAATCTGCCGTGGTCCGGTCGCACCGGTAACGCCAGCTATCGCCCGTACAATTTGGCGGCAAAAAGACCGCCGGGTCGGGTCGACGTATCGGCCGGCAAACATCAAGGGACCCCCATGAACAGCCCAACCAAATCTCGATCCGCTGCGGGCGCAGCGCAAAAGCCCGCGGCAACGACATCAACCACGCCAAACGCGGCCTCGGTCGCCGACACGATCAAGGATGCTGTGAAACTGGAGAGTGAAACCATGGCCATCAAGACAAGAACGGCTGCCAAGCGGGTCAAGTCGTCGGCGAAAGAGGTCGAGCAGGACGCCAGGCGTTTGATGCGCAAGGCTCAGGGCCAGGCTGAAACGCTGGCCAAGGAAGTTCGCAAAAAAGTGACACGCACCGAGAAAGCGGCCGAAGCCAGGATCAAGGCCGTGAACAAGCAGATCACCAGCGCCGTCAAAACCGCCAGACGCAAGGCGGAAAAAGCCGCGAAGTCGGCGCAAAAGAAGCTGGCTGGCATCGCCAAGACCATCGAAAAGGCCGCCAAGGAAGCGAAAAAGTCGGTCGAACGCAAGGCATCGAAAGCCCGCGGTTCAGTCAAGCGCACAACCACGCAACTAACCAAGTCCGTCGATGCCGACGCCAAGTCTGCCCGTCAATCGGCAGCGGGACGCAAGGGCGCGGCCACACGTGCCGCCGGAAAAACCGCAGCGAAAGCGCCGGCGGTGAAAAAGGCGCCGGTGAAAAAGGCGCCGGCCAAACGGGCTTCGCGCAAGACGCCGGCCTGACTGGCCGGTAGTCTGGGGTGTCTGGGTGATCGGCCATCGCAAGGTCGTGTGCAGCGCATGCAGGAAGCCGGTTATCGGGTCCATCCCATGCCCCTTGCGCTGGGTCCGAATCCCCGGTTCGCGCCAGCAACGGGCCGTTGCAGCGACTAGCGCGGTGATGCGGCGTGTTCATCGCGCCAACGACGCATCACAGCAGCAACACGGTTGCCAGACCGAGAAACGCAAAAAATCCGACCACATCCGTCACGGTTGTCAGGATCACGCTGCCCGCCAGAGCGGGGTCGATGCCCAGCCGCACCAGCACCAGCGGCACAGCCAGACCGGCCAATGCCGCGCACAGCAGATTGATCAGGATCGCAGCACCCAGCACCGCACCAAGACCCCAGCTGCCGAACCACGCCACGGCCAGCAGTGCGATCACGACCGCCCATAACGCGCCATTGAGAATCGACACACCAACCTCGCGGTTCAGCAGGACGCGGATATTGCCCTTTTGCACCTGCCCCAGCGCCAGCCCGCGGATCACCAGCGTCAGGGTCTGGCTGCCGGCGATACCGCCCATGCTGGCCACGATCGGCATCAGCACCGCCAGCGCAACCATCTGCTGCAAGGTGGCCTCGAAACGGCCGATCACCCAGGCCGCCAGGAAGGCCGTGACCAGATTGATGCCCAGCCATACGGCGCGCCGGCGCGAACTCACCAGCACCGGTGCGAATATGTCGGCCTCGTCATCCAGGCCGGCCATCTGCATCATGGTGCGGTCGGAATTTTCGCGGATCAGGTCGACCACGTCATCGATCGTGATGCGACCTATCAGGCGGTTGTCGGCATCGACCACCGGCGCCGACACCATGTCCAGATCCTGGAACATCCGCGCTACAACGGCGCTGTCGGTGTCGACCGCAATGCCGGCGATGTCGGTCTGCATCAGGTCGGAAACTCGGCGCGACGGGTCGGCAGTGACCAGCGCGCCCAGGCGCAGGATGCCCTGGTAGCTGCCCTGACGGTCCACCACCATCAGCATGTCGGTCTGCGGCGGCAGGGATTCCAGCAAGCGCAGGTAGCGCAATACCGTTCCCACCTTGACGTCGGCCCGCACATCGATCGCGTCCGCGTTCATCAGGCCGCCGGCGGAGTCCTCGGCGTAGGAGAGCATTGACTCGAGCTGCTCGCGCCGGGTACCGCTGGTGGTCTGCATCAACCGCGAGCCCAGTTCTCCCGGCAGGCTCTGGATCAGATCGACCAGGTCGTCGAGCTCCAGGTGGTGCGCCGATGCAACCAGATCGTCCAGATCCAGTTCCTGGGCCAGCGTATTGCGAATCTCGTCGTGCAGATAGGTCAGTACCTTGCCTGCGCGTTCGGTATCCACCATGCTCCAGACCGCCAGCCGCTCCCCGGGCGGCAATGCCTCGAGCAGGCCGGCCACCTTGGCCGGATGCATGCGGCGCAATGTCTTGGCCACCCGCTTGAGCCGGCCCGCCTGCAAGGCCTTGCGCACTGCGTCAAGGTGGTTCACGCCGCCGCCACCATGGCCATGCTCATGGCCATGGCGCTGCTCGGCCGGATCGCCGACAGGGTCGTCAACCGATTCCCCCGCCAGTTCGTCGCTCAGTACCAGTTTGAGGTGCGGCTGGATGCGTGCCTCCAGACCCGGCTCCACCTGCTGCCACAAGGCCCTGCGCTGGTCCTCGTTCAGCATTTCCAGCAACGCCGCGGTCTTGGCCGGATGCATGCGCGCGAGGTATTTGCGCACCCGCTTGTTGCGCCCCTCGGACAAGGCCTGGACGATCAGTTCTATGTCGGTCTGCGTGCGAGCGGTGTTAGCCGGATGGTTGTCGCTCGGCATCATGGTGGCAACACCAGCAGCAATAAAGGAATATGCACGCCAGCCACCAGGATCTCCAACGGCAGGCCCGCACGCCAGTCGTCGCCCAACCGGACAGCGCCAAGTCCGAGGATCAGGCCCAGATCGCTGATGGAGTCGTTCATGCCAGACGCGCCGGTCAGTTCAGGCGGCTTTCAAGTCGTTCGCCGGGCCGCCCCAAGAACGACTGCACCCGTTCGGGGGCCAGGCGCAGTCTGGATGGGGGGCACATTCCCGCGCTGCCAGGCGGCGGTAATGCACCGGGTCAATGTGCGCTCCCACCGATCCGGGCGTCGGGCTTGACCCGCGCCAGCAGGTCCAGCATGGCGCCCTGGATGCGCGCCAACGCGGCCTCGGTATGCCCCTCGAAACGCAACACCAGCACCGGCGTGGTGTTGGACGAACGCATCAGGCCAAAGCCGTCGGACCAGTCAACGCGCAATCCATCGATCGTGTTGACGGTCGCGTCCGGCCCGAAATCGGCCAATGCCACGGCCTGTTGCACCCGTTGCGGCGCCTCGCCCTCGGCGCAGGTGACGTTCAGTTCGGGCGTGGAGAAACTGGTTGGCAGGGCATCGAGCACCCGGTTTGCATCGGGCGAGCGGCTGACGATCTCCAGCAGGCGACAGCCGGCATAGGTACCGTCGTCGAACCCGTACCAGCGCTCCTTGAAGAAGATGTGCCCGCTCATCTCGCCACCCAGCGGCGCATCGACTTCCTTCATGCGCGCCTTGATCAGCGAGTGCCCGGTCTTGTACATCAGCGGCTTGCCACCCGCCACCGCTATGGCAGGCGCTACCCGCTGCGAGCACTTGACGTCGAACACGATGGTTCCGCCGGGCACGCGCGACAGCACATCGCGCGCAAACAGGATGATCTGCCGATCCGGGTAGATGTTGTTGCCCTGCTTGGTGACGATGCCCAGCCGGTCGCCGTCGCCGTCAAAGGCCAGCCCGAGTTCGGCATCACCCGCGGCCAGCGCGGCGACCAGGTCGCGCAGATTCTCGGGTTTGCTCGGATCGGGATGGTGGTTCGGGAAATTGCCATCGACCTCGCTGAACAGTTCCGTCACCTCGCAGCCGATCGCGCGCAGGATGGCCGGCGCCGATGCTCCGGCAACACCATTGCCGCAATCGACGACGATCTTGAGTGGCCGCGCCAACCGGATGTCGGACACGATGCGCTCGGTGTAGGCCATTTGAACATCGTGCTGGCGGATTGTGCCGCCGGCCTTTGGCTGCCAGTTCTCCTGGTCCATCATGCGCTTGAGTGCCTGGATGTCTTCGCCAAAAATCGCCCGCCCGCCCAGCATCATCTTGAAGCCGTTGTAGTCGCGCGGATTGTGGCTGCCGGTCACCTGGATGCCGCTGGAGCACACGGTGCTGGCGGCAAAATAAAGCATCGGCGTGGTCACCATGCCAATGTCGATCACGTCGATGCCAACGGCCGCAAGGCCGCGCATCAACGCCGCGCTCAGCGACGGGCCACTCAGCCGGCCGTCGCGACCCACCGCGACCGCGGCTTCACCTTGAGCCAGGGCGATAGTGCCAAAGGCCTTGCCGATGCCCTCGGCAACGGCATCGGTCACGGTACTTGGAACAATGCCGCGGATATCGTAGGCCTTGAAGATCGACGCGTCTGTCTGCATGCTGCTGCTCCCAGTAATTGAATGAGGTGCTTGCGTGGCTCCAAGAAATTGTAAGCGCCGCCCCCGGAACAGACGTCAACGATGGCCTCATCGCGTGTGGCGCAGACGCTTTCGTCCGCCGCGAGCCCTTGGTTGGCATTCAGCCTGCGCCGCGGCCCAGGATGTCGCGGTACAGGGCCATGTACTCCCGCGCCGCATGGTCCCAGGAAAAATCCTGCGCCATGCCGCGGCGCATCAACACCTGCCACGGTTCGCCCTGTCGATAGAGACTGATAGCGCGCTCCACGGCAAGCAACAATGCATCGGGCGTCGCCGGTCCAAATACAAAACCAGTGGCCGTGTCGTCGGCCAACGCCGATTCTGTGGCATCCACCACGGTATCGGCAAGGCCGCCGACGCGGCGCACGACCGGAACCGTGCCATAGCGCAGGCCGTAGAGTTGCGTCAGGCCGCAGGGCTCGAAGCGCGACGGCACCAGGATCATGTCGGCTCCGGCCACCATCTGATGAGCCACGGCTTCGTCGTAGGCGATCCGCACCGCAACCCGCCCCGCATGGCGCGTAGCCGCCTGCACAAAAGCGGCTTCCAGCGCCGCGTCTCCGGTTCCCTGCACCGCCAACTGCGCGCCCTGCGCCAGCATTGCCGGCAAGGCCTGCAGCAGCAGGTCCAGGCCTTTTTGCGACGTCAACCGGCTGACGATGGCCAGCAGCGGTGCCGCAGGCTCCACGCCCAGGCCCAGCGCTTTCTGCAATGCCGCCTTGCACTGCGCCTTGCCCTGCAAGGCCTGGCCGCGATAGTTCGCCGCGATCAGCGCATCGGTCTGGGGATTCCACACCGCGCCATCGACACCATTGAGGATGCCTGACACATCGGTGCCCCGTGAACGGATCAACCCATCGAGTCCGAATCCGAACTCGTCGGTCGCCATTTCACGCGCATAACCCGGGCTGACCGTTGTCACCCGTTGCGCGTAGGCCAGGCCGGCTTTCATGAAAGCCAGTTGCCCGTGAAACTCCAACGCATGGTGTTCCATGAAGCGTGCCGGCAGCCCCAGCAGGTGGTGGTCGGCGGCGTCGAACAGACCCTGGTAGGCGAGGTTGTGCACCGTGAAAATCGACGCGACCGATGGTCCCGGATGCGCCGCCAGGTAGGCGCAGCACATCGCGGCATGCCAGTCATGGGCATGCACCAGATCGGGCGACCAGTCGGCATCGAGCTCGCCACTGGCCAGGTGGGCTGCCACCCAGCCCAGCAGCGCGAACCGCTGCAGGTTGTCGCACCATTCGGCACCATCGGCATCAAGATACGGGTTGCCCGCCCGCTGGTACAGATAAGGCGCCTCGATCACATAGGCCGGCACGCCACTGTGCGCCATCACCCCACGGTGCAGGCGCACGCGCGCGGCACCAAACACCGGGCCGATGCCGCACACCAGCTGCATGTGCGCGACCCCCTGCAGGATGGCGGGCAGCCCCGGCAACACCAGTCGCACGTCGGCCCCCTGCCCCACCAGCGCCTGGGGCAATGCGCCCATCACATCGGCCAGCCCGCCGGTCTTGATCAGCGGAAATATCTCCGCCCCGACATGCAAGACCTTCATGTGCCGATCTTGGCCAGCATGTCTCGCGTGACCAGGCAAATGCCATTCGCGCTACGATGAAACCGCTCGGAGTCCAGCACGGCGTCTTCGCCGATCACCATGCCGTCGGGGATGGTGCAGCCGCGGTCGACCACCGTGCGGGTCAGACGCACGCCGCGGCCCACTTGCACCTGGGGCAACAGCACGGTCCAGTTCACACTGGCACGGGAATGCACCCGCACGCTGGAAAAAAGCACGGACCGAAACACCGCGCCCGAGACGATGCAGCCACCCGATACCAGCGACTCGATCGCAATGCCGCGCCGATCATCCTGGTTGTGCACGAACTTGGCCGGCGGCAGCTGTGGCTGGTAGGTCCAGATCGGCCAGCGCCGGTCGTACATGTCGAGTTTGGGCTCGGTGGCGGTCAGGTCGATATTGGCATCCCAGTAAGCGTCCACGGTTCCGACGTCGCGCCAGTAGGCATCCTTGTCGGCGCCGTGCGGCACGCAGCTCAACGCAAACGGGTGGGCCGCCGCGCAGCCCCTGCGCACCGCATGCGGAATGATGTCCTTGCCGAAATCATGGTTCGACTTCTCGTCGGCCATGTCGCGCGCCAGTTCCGCATAGAGGTATTGGGCATCAAAAATGTAAACGCCCATGCTGGCCAGCGCCATGTCGGGATGACCCGGCATCGGCGGCGGGTCGGCCGGCTTTTCCAGGAAGTCGGTGATCATGTTCTGGGCGTCCACCTGCATCACGCCAAATGCAGTCGCCTCCTGGCGCGGCACCGCGATACAGGCCACGGTGCAGGACCGGCCCTTCTTGACATGGTCGGCCAGCATCAGCGCATAGTTCATCTTGTAGATGTGGTCGCCAGCGAGCACGACGATGTAGTCGGCGCCATAGCTGGCCAGGATGTCCTGGTTCTGGTGTACGGCGTCTGCGGTGCCGCGGTACCAGCTCTCGTCGTCGTTGCGCTGCTGCGCAGGCATCAGGTCGACGAACTCGTTCATCTCCGACTTGAGGAAGGCCCAGCCATGCTGCAGGTGGCGCAGCAGGCTGTGGGACGAATACTGCGTGATGACGCCAATGCGCCGGATACCGGAATTGAGGCAATTGGACAGCGCGAAATCGATGATGCGAAACTTGCCGCCGAAATACACCGCCGGCTTGGCGCGATGGTCGGTCAAGGCCATCAGGCGGCTGCCGCGCCCTCCCGCGAGCACCAGGGCAATGGCGCGCTTGGGCAAATCCAGACTCTGGGCCAGTTCTTGCGATTCCATGGTGCCTCCTTGCAGGTCGCGGTTGTTTTTCCGCACCCATCTTAATGCCGATGCCAACCCAAGGAGCCGTTCGGCTCCGCGCCAGTGCCTGGCATGCGAGAATTTCAGCGCGGGTTTCGCGTTCCTGGCCACACCCTACTTTGCAGGGTCGGCTCGCCGGCGTCGTGGCATAACCCGTATCAACCAGGAATTGTCCGTGAACAAGCGCGTTTCCCCTGTTCCCTCCAGCCTGGGTACGGCCATCGGTGAGCAGTTGCTCAAGCATGTGGCGGTCGATGCCCGGCTGGCCACGTCGAACGAATTGATGCTGGCGGTGTCGCAGGTAGCGCGCGCCCAGCTCGCGCAACGCTGGGTCGAAAACGAGGCCCGCGAGCGCAATGGCAAAGCCCGGCGCGTGTACTACCTGTCGATGGAATTCCTGATCGGGCGCAGCATGTCCAACGCGCTGGCCGCGCTGGACCTGGGCGCCGCGGCCCGCCAGGGTCTGCAGGAATATGCGCGCAGCCTGGAGGACGTAGCCGACCATGAACCGGACGCGGCTTTGGGCAATGGCGGCCTGGGTCGCCTCGCCGCCTGCTTCCTCGACTCGATGGCCACCGTTGGCTTGCCGTCCTTCGGCTATGGCATTCGGTATGAATACGGCATGTTCGCGCAGGAGATCCAGCAAGGCAGCCAGATGGAGTACCCGGACCCCTGGCTCAAGGATGGCACCGCGTGGGAGTTCCCCCGCCCCGAGGTCGCCTACCCCGTGCGCTTCGGCGGCTGGGTCGAACACACGAACGGTACGGCGAACTGGCGCCATGCGGCCGAGGTCGAGGCCAAGGCCTATGACATGGTGATTCCCGGACACGGCAACCGCAAGGTCAGCACCCTGCGCCTGTGGAAAGCGGCGGCACCGGCGCACATTGATTTGGGTGCCTTCAACACCGGCGACTATGCGCGCGCTGCGGGTGCCAAGAATGAATACGAAAACATCTCCTGGGTGCTGTACCCCAATGACAGCACGCCCGCCGGACGCGAGCTGCGCCTCAAGCAGGAGTATTTTTTCGTTGCCGCCTCGATTCAGGACATGGTGGGCCGGCACCTGCGCGAACACGCCACACTGGAGAACCTGGCCGACAAGGTGGCCGTACACCTCAATGACACGCACCCCGCCATCGGTGTGGCCGAACTGTTGCGGGTGCTCTGCGACGAACACGGCATGGCCTGGGACCTGGCCTGGTCGATCTGCACCCGCACCTTCTCCTATACCAACCACACCTTGATGCCCGAGGCATTGGAGACGTGGACCGTGGCGCTGATGCAGCATGTATTGCCGCGGCATCTGGAGATCATCTTTCACATCAACAAGGATTTTCTGGAGGCTGCGGCGCGGCACCGCCCCGGCGACGACGCCTTTCTGGCGCGGCTGTCGCTGATCGACGAACATGGCGAGCGCCGGGTGCGCATGGCGCATCTGTCGATCGTCGGCAGCCACACGATCAACGGGGTATCGGCATTGCACTCCGACCTGCTGGTGCAAACCATCTTTGCCGACTTCGCCCACATGTGGCCGCAGCGCTTCACCAACATGACCAACGGCGTCACGCCCAGGCGCTGGCTGTCCGAGGCCAATCCCGGTCTGTCGGACCTGCTCGACAGCACCCTGGGCGCGGGCTGGCGACTGGACCTGGAGCAACTCGCGGGCTTGCGCGCCCATGCGCACGACAAAGTGTTCCAGCAGCGCTTTGCGGCCATCAAGCGTGACAACAAACTGCGCCTGGCCAGGCTGATCGCGCGCACCGCCGGCATCACGGTGAACCCGGACAGCCTGTTCGACGTGCAGGTCAAGCGCATTCACGAATACAAGCGCCAGTTGCTCAATGTGCTGCATGTGGTGACGCGCTACCTGGCCATCCTGGCCCAGCCCGAAGCCGACTGGGTGCCGCGCACCGTCATCTTTGCCGGCAAGGCCGCGTCGTCCTACCACACCGCCAAGTCCATCATCCGGCTGATTCACGACGTGGGCGGGGTGGTCAATGCCGACCCGGTGATCGGCGACAGGCTCAAGGTGGTTTTCATTCCCAACTACGGCGTGTCGGTGGCCGAAACCATCATGCCCGGCGCCGACCTGTCGGAGCAGATATCGACTGCCGGCACTGAAGCGTCCGGCACCGGCAACATGAAGCTGGCGCTGAACGGCGCGCTGACCATTGGCACCGACGACGGCGCCAACATCGAGATCCGGCAGAACGTCGGAGACGACAACATCTTCATCTTCGGCCTGGGCGCCGGCGAGGTACGGGCGCTGCGCCAGCGCGGCTACCATCCGATGGGTTACTACGAGACGATTCCGGCCCTGCGCGGCGCGCTTGACGCGATTGCCGGAGACCGGTTCTCACCCGACGAGCCGGGCCGCTACAGTCCACTGGTGGATGCGCTATTGTGGCGCGGCGACCATTACATGTTGCTGGCCGACTACGGTTCGTACATCGCGGCCCAGTCGCGGGTCGATGCGCTGTACCAGCAGCCGGCGCAATGGTGGGAAAAATCGATCAACAACGTGGCCGGCATGGGACCGTTTTCGTCTGACCGAACCATACGCCAGTATGCGTCGCAGATCTGGCACGTCGCGCCGATTCCGGACTGACTGCTCCGCAACCCGCGCCCCCCGTGTCGATGTTTTCACCCTGCACGACCAGCCCATTGCCGTTCGTCCTGCGCTTGCCTCAGGCAGCGCGAAGACGGGTGCGCCGTTGATGAATACCGGCAGCTCCGAGCGCGCAACCACGCCCCGCTGGCTGCCCGGCCGCCCCGGCCAGCCGCTGGGCGCCCATTGGGACGGACAGGGCGTGCATTTTTCAGTTTGCTCCGACAGCGCGAGCGCAATCGATGTCTGCCTGTTCGACCACGCAGGCCTGCACGAGCAGGCGCGCCTGCCATTGTTCGGCCCCCACGACGGGGTCTGGAACGGCTATTTGCCCCAGTGTGAACCAGGACTTGTCTACGGGCTGCGCGCCCATGGGCCTTGGGCCCCGCAACGCGGCCAGCGCTTCAATGCCGAAAAGCTGCTGCTCGACCCCTATGCGCGTGAGGTGCTTGGCCGGTTCGATTGGCGCAACGCGCATGTCGGCGCTACGCGCGGGAATCCTTTGCAAGCGGACCCGACCGACAACGCGGCAACTGCGCTCAAGGCACGCGTCGTGTCCGATCACTACGACTGGGGTGACGACAAGCCACCGTGCGTCGCGGCGCACGACACGGTGCTGTACGAGCTGCATGTGCGCGGCTTCACGCGTCTGCATCCGGCGCTGCCGATGCACCTGCGCGGCAGTTATGCCGGTCTGGCCCATCCGGCGTCGATCGACCATCTGCGCCAACTGGGCATCACCACCGTGAGCCTGCTGCCGGTGCACCTGGCGCTGGACGAGCAGCGGCTGTCCGCGCAAGGCAAGCGCAACTACTGGGGCTACAACACACTGGCCTTCTTTTGCCCCGACCCGCGCCTGGCCAGTGGACAAGGCGGCCTGTCGGTGCGCGATGAATTTCGCGCCATGGTTCGCGCATTGCACCGGGCCGGCATCGAGGTCATGCTCGATGTGGTGTTCAACCACACGGCAGAGACCGATGAATCCGGCCCGACGATCAGCTTGCGCGGCCTGGACAACGCCGGCTACTACCGCCTGCGCGAAGACGACCCGGCGCGGTACGACAACTTCAGCGGATGCGGCAATACCCTGGACATCCGCCGCCCGCAGGTCTTGCGCCTGGTGATGGACAGCCTGCGCTATTGGGTTGGCGAGATGCATGTCGACGGTTTTCGTTTCGACCTGGCCCCGGTGCTGGGCCGCACCGACCGCGGCTTCGAGCGTGATGGCCCGTTCTTCATGGCGCTGGCACAGGACCCGCTGCTGCGCGGCGTGAAACTGATCGCCGAGCCATGGGACCTGGGTCCGGGCGGCTACCAGAGCGGCGGCTTCCCACGCGGATGGATGGAATGGAACGACAAATTCCGCGACGGCATGCGCCGCTTCTGGCTCGGCTGGCAGGCCGAGCCGGGCAACGGTAACGGCCCTGGCTTGCGTGGCGAATTCGCGCGGCGCCTGTGCGGCTCCAGCGACATGTTCCAGTCGCGCCAGCGGGCGCCGGCAGCGTCGGTCAACTACATCGTCTCGCATGACGGTTTCACGCTGCAGGATCTGGTCAGCTACAACCAGCGCCACAACGAGGCCAACGGCGAGAACAACCGCGACGGCCATGGCGACAACCTGAGCTTCAACTGCGGCATGGAGGGCCCGACCCAGGACGGTGGCATTCTCGCGCTGCGCGGCAAGCTGCAACGCGCGTTGCTGGCCTGCACCGTACTGAGCCAGGGCACGCCGATGCTGGCGGCTGGCGCGGAGCTTGGTCATACGCAGGGCGGCAACAACAATCCCTATAACCAGGACAATGCGACGACCTGGATCGATTGGTCCGCGCTCGACGCCGATCTGCGCGCCTTCACGGCGCGATTGCTGCAACTACGCCGCGATGTCCTGCCACTGGGCGCTGGCTGGTACAACGGCAATAGCGATATACAGGGCAAGCGTGACCTCAGCTGGCTGCAGCCCGACGGCACCATCCTGCAGGGCGATGCCTGGCAAGACGGCGAGCGGGCACTGGCCTGCCTGATCGGACGGCCGGGGCGCTCGCGCAGCGCCCTGCTGCTGCTGGTGAACGCAGGCGTCACCGGCATCGAGTTCCAGTTGCCATCAGGCGCCTGGGAAGTACTGTTGGACACACAGCATGCCCGTGGCAGTGGCCTGGGGAACGGACTGGGCGACGCGACCATGCCGGTGGCAGCGCACAGCCTGCAACTGCTCGTGGCGATGGAGCGCGCGTTACCCCACAGCTGATGGCCGGCGGCGCGCACGAGACACGCACGATGTATTGCGCACGCTTGCGCCGCCGGGCCGCCCCAAGGGCGAATTGCGCAATGCGCAGCATGGATGCCTGACAAACCGCCTGCCGCTGTCGCCAGCGCATTGACCGTGTGCGCCAGCGTTGGCCTATCGGGTCGAAATCCACATGTCCGAAAACGGCTAATCCGCTGCCTGCACCGGCGTACCATGACGCCATGGCCGACACCACCAGCACCATCGATCAGGACGCATGCTACCTGGCCCTCAAGGCCCGCGATGCGCGTTTCGACGGCCGCTTTTTCACCGGTGTCACCTCGACCGGCATTTATTGCCGGCCGGTGTGCAGAGTGCGCACGCCGCGGCGCGAGAACTGCCGCTTCTTTGTGCATGCCGCCAAGGCCGAGACGGCCGGGTTCCGACCCTGTCTGCGCTGCCGGCCCGAGCTGGCAGCGGGAACCCAGTGGTGGTCGATCCAGGACGCATCGGCCATTCTGGCGCTGCAGGCGGCGCGGCTGCTGGACGAACCGGACACCTGGCTCGGCGACGATGCGTCGGTCGGTCGGCTGGCAACGCGCCTGGGCGTCAGTGACCGGCATCTGCGCCGCATCTTCGAGGCCCAGTTTGGCGTCTCGCCGATGCAGTACCTGCAGACCCGCAGACTGCTGGCAGCCAAGCAGTTGCTGACCGACACCGATCTGCCGGTCGGGCAGATCGCGATCGCGAGTGGCTTTGCCAGCGTGCGCCGGTTCAACGATGCGTTCGCGGCGCACTACAAGCTCAACCCGACGCAGCTGCGGCGCGCCGGTGCGGCGCCGCCGGGGGGCAGCATCCGGGTTCGGCTCGGCTACCGTCCGCCGTACGATATCGCGGCGATCGGCGCGTTCTTGCAGCGGCGGCAGATTGACGGTGTGGAGTTTGTGGAATCAGGCAAGCCTGCGAACGCCTTCACATTCGGGCGCACGGTGCGCCTGCACACGGCCGGCACCGACCACTGCGGCTGGTTGCTGGCGCGGTTCGACCCGCAACGTTGCCACCTGGAGCTGCAGGTCAGCGACGGGCTGCGCCTGGTGCTACCGCAACTGAGCCGGCGGGTACGCCAGATGTTCGACCTGGACGCGGACCCGCACAACATCAATCAGGTATTGCATCCGCATTTCCCCGACGCCGACGGGCTGCGTGTTCCGGGCACGATCGACGGCTTCGAGCTGGCGGTACGTGCCGTGCTGGGCCAGCAGATCACGGTGGCCGCCGCGCGTACACTGGCGCAGCGCCTGGTGCAACAGTTCGGTCAGGCCATCGATACGCCGTACCCGGCCCTGAATCGCTTGTTTCCCACGCCCGCTGCACTGGCCGCTGCCAGTGGCGATGCGCTGGGCGCGCTGGGCATTGTTCGCCAGCGCCAGCGGGCATTGCAGGGCCTGGCGATGGCGCTCGACAGCGGGCAGCTGGTGTTGCATGCCGGCGTCGACATCGCAGCCACAATGGCGCAGCTGCGCGCCCTGCCCGGCATCGGCGACTGGACCGCGCAGTACATCGCGATGCGTGCCCTGCGCTGGCCCGATGCGTTTCCATCGGGCGACGTGGCGCTGCACAAGGCGCTCGGTGTGCAGCACGATGCCCGCCCCGCACGCGCCGCCGAGGCGCGGTCCCAGGTCTGGCGACCCTGGCGCAGCTATGCGGTGCTGCGCGCCTGGAGCAGTTTGCCAGTGCCGACCCGCGCGTCACCAGCAACCCAAGGAGATTGACATGCAATGGCCTACTGATCTGGTGTGTACCGACATGGACAGCGTGCTGGGTCCCATCACGCTGGCCGCCACCGGCAAGGGCCTGGCAGGCGCCTGGTTCGTCGGCCAGCGCCACTATCCTGGCACAGACGACTGGCCGCGCGACGAGCGGCATCCGGTCATGCGCAGCGCCGAACTGCAGTTGCGCCAGTTCCTGGCCGGGACGCGGCGCGACTTCGACCTGCCACTGGATCTGGACGCCGGAACCCCCTTTCAGCGCTCGGTGTGGCGGGAACTGCTGAAAATTGCGGCAGGCAACACACGCTCGTATGCGCAGATCAGCGCACAGATCGGCAGGCCAGCCGCCGCACGGGCGGTCGGCGCGGCGGTCGGGCGCAACCCGATCAGCATCATCGTGCCCTGCCACCGGGTCGTAGGAAGCAATGGCGCGCTGACCGGCTACGCCGGCGGACTGACACGCAAGGCCAGCCTGCTGGCACTGGAGTCAAGGATTGACCCGGCGGCAGGATCCGCCGCCCGCGGCACACGTTTGCAGGCGCAATTAGGCAGGACAATCACAGCCTGACCGGTGCATGCCGCCGCCGAGTGCGGCAATCGGCTCGGCAGCTGCCACGGCCATCCGGGGCACAACCCCTACCACCTGACCATGAAAAGCCATCCGATCATCGAATTCGTCGCGCTGGCCGCGATCTGGGGCTCGTCCTTCCTTTTCATGCGCCTGGGCGCGCCCGAGTTCGGGGTCGTGGCCACTGCGGGCGCGCGGGTCGGCATTGCCACGCTGATGCTGCTGCCGATGCTGTGGTTCAGCGGCCATTGGAACGCGCTGCGGGATCATGCCGGCAAGATCCTGTTCATCGGGCTGCTCAATTCGGCGCTGCCGTTCGTGCTGTTCGCGTACGCGGTCATGCATATCAGCACCGGGCTGTCGGCGATCCTGAACGCAACGGTGCCCCTGTTCGGCGCCGTGATCGCCTGGCTCTGGCTGAAGGACCGATTAAACGCTGCGCGGATCCTGGGGCTGGTCATCGGCTTTGCCGGGGTAGCGATGCTGGCGGCGGACAAGGCCAGCTTCAAGCCCGGCGGGGGCGGTTGGGCGGTGCTGGCGTGCCTGCTAGCGACCCTCTGTTATGCCTACGCGGCCAGCTTCACCAAGCGCTATCTCAATGGCGTCAACCCCCTGGCAATTGCCACCGGCAGCCAGTTGGGCGCGACGCTGGGACTGGTACTGCCCATGCTGTGGTGGTGGCCGGACCACAACCCTGGCCTGACCCCCTGGTTGTCCCTGCTGGCACTGGGCGTCCTGTGTTCAGGCGTCGCCTATGTCCTGTATTTCCGGCTGATCGAACAGCTTGGTCCGGCCCGCGCGATCACGGTGACTTTCCTGGTGCCAGTGTTCGCGGTGCTGTACGGCACGCTGCTGCTCGATGAAAGCCTCACCCCCTGGATGCTGGTATGTGGCGTGGTTGTGATCGTGGGCACGGCCTTGTCCACCGGAGTGTTGCGCCTGCCTGGAAGACCGACGGTCGCGCCTGCGCCGCACCGGCCCTGAAATGAAACTGCCCCCGAGCGGGCTGTCAGTTTCTTCAGAACGGCCGTGCGGCACTGATCGGCAATCTATTTGCGCCAGAACTCGGGCGTGAACAATACGATGACGGCCAGCAATTCCAGTCGTCCCATCAGCATGCCCACGGTGCCGATCCAGGTCTGGAAATCGTTCAGGATGGCAAAGGTGGTCGATGGCCCGACCTGCCCCAGCCCCGGTCCGATGTTGTTGACGGTGGCCACCACGGCCGAGAACGCGGTCACGATGTCCAGACCCGAGAGCAGCATCAGCATCGTCAGGCCCAGTGTCGTCGCGCCATAGATCAGCATGTAGGCCATCACCGCCGCGATCACGGAGGCGGGAATCGTGGCGCGCCCCATGGTCACCGGGTTGACGACCCGCGGATGGACGGCCCGCACCAGCTCCCGGCGCGCCTGCTTGATCAGCAGCACCATGCGCACCATCTTGATGCCTCCGCCGGTGGAACCGGCGCAGGACACGAAGGTGCCCAGGAACATCAGCCAGATCGGCGCGAACACCGGCCACATCGCGTAGTCGGCAGAGGCATAGCCGGTCGTCGTGGCCAGCGACACCACATGGAACGCCGCGGCGCGGGCCGCTAGGGACCAATCGTCGTAGGTGCCGTGCAACATCAGCAGCACCGTCAAGCCCACCGAGGATGCCAGCAACACCAGCACATACGTGCTCACCTCCCGGTCGCGCATCAGCGAGCGCGCTGAGCGCGTGCGCCAGACGATGAAATAGCGTGCAAAGCTGATACCCGCCAAGGCCATGAACGCGATCGCGACATATTCGATCGAGGTCGAATTCCAATAGCCGAAACTCGCGTCGTGCGAGGAGAACCCGCCCAGGCCCATCGTGGAGCACATGTGGATGAACGCATCGGGCCACGACATGCCGGCCCAGCGGTAGGCCAGCATGCAGGCCAGCGAGAACGAAAAATACACGCCCCACAGTCCACGCGCAGTCTCGGCGATGCGCGGAGTCAATCGCGTATCCTTCATCGGCCCGGGTGTCTCGGCCTTGTACAACTGCACGCCGCCCAGGCCCAGCAGCGGCAGCACCGCCACCACCAGCAGCATGATGCCCAGCCCGCCGATCAGTTGCAGGAAACCACGCCAGATGTTGACGGACACCGGCAACTGGTCCAGTCTGGTCAACACCGTGGCGCCGGTGGCGGTGAGCCCGCTCATGGCCTCGAAATAGGCGTCGGTCCAGCTCAATTCCCCGATCGTCATCATCAGGGGCAGTGCCGAGAAGGCCGGCAGCACGATCCAGACCAGATTCACCAGCAGGAAGCCATCGCGCGGCTGCAGTTCCCGACTGCGCCTGCGCGTCAGCAACAGCAACAGCAGCCCGGTTCCCAGTGTCGCGGCCATCGCGATGGCCCACACGCCGTGCAGATCGGATGGGTCCAGCGCCAGCGCCCAGCCGAGCGGTACCAGGAACATCAGCGAGTACCCGACGAGGATAATCCCCAGTACGTTGAGGACCGGAGTCAGGCTGTTCATGGCTGCCTAGAAGAACGTCGCGCTGACCTGGAACATTTTCTCCACGGCCCGCAACTGGTGTTTGTTGGGCACGTAGATGATCACATGGTCCCCCTCCTGGACCAACAGGTCGTGGTGCGGCATCATCACCTCGCACTGCGCGCCCTCGCCGCGTACGATGGCACCAAAGCGTGCACCGGTTGGCAGCTCGATCGCGTCGATGCGCCGCCCCACCAATCGCGAGGTGCGCTGGTCACCCCGCGCGATACCCTCGATCGCCTCGGCCGCGCCCCGGCGCAGGCTGTGCACCGCCGCCACATCGCCGCGCCGGACATGCACCAGCAACTCGCCGATCACCGTCTGCGCCGGCGACAGGGCAATATCGATGGCGCTGCCCTGCATCATCTCGGCATAGACGCGCCGGTTGATCAGCGAGATCACGCGCCGTGCGCCAAGTCGCTTGGCCAGCATCGCCGACAGGATGTTGTCCTCGTCGTCGCTGGTCAGCGCGATGAACAGATCCATCTCGCCAACCCGCTCCTCGATCAGCAATTCCTCATCGGTCGAGTCGCCCGAGAGCACCATGATGTCGCCGGGCAGCTCACCGGCCAGGTAGTCGGCGCGCTTGCGATTGACCTCGATGATCTTGACCTGGCACTGTCCGGACAGGCTGCGCGCCAGGCGCAGTCCGACCTTGCCGCCGCCAGCGATCATGATGCTGCGCACCGGGCGGTCGTCCTTGTGGATGGCCCGCAGCAGCGGCCGTATCTTGGCCTTGTCGGCCAACACGAATACTTCGTCGCCCGGCAGGACCTGGGTGTCGGGTTCGATCGGCACTTCGAAGTCCTGCCGGTAGATGGCCACCACCCGCATCGGAGCCTGCGGAAACAACTGGCGAAACTCCCCGATGCTGTGGTTCACCAGCACGCTGCCCGACGCCGCACGCACGGCGATGAGGTGGGCGCGTCCTTGCGAGAACTCCAGCACCTGCAATGCCTCGGGATAGTCGATCAGCTGGTTGATGTACTGCATCAACGACTCTTCCGGGCAGATCACATGGTCGACCGCGAAGCCGTCAGCCGCCAGCAACGGCTGGCCCTCCTCGAATTCCTGTGAGCGCAGCCGCGCGATCGTGGTCTGAATGCCGAACATGCTGCGCGCTACCTTGCAGGCGGCGAGGTTGGTCTCATCGAGCGAGGCGCAGGCGATGAACAGGTCCGCGTCGTCCGCGCCAGCGCGGCGTTGCACCGAGGGTTGTATGCCGTCACCCACCACGCCGCGCAAATCCAGCCGGTCTTCCAGCTTGCGCAGCAGATCGGGATCGGGATCGATCACCGTGATGTCGTTTTGCTCGGACACCAGACTTTCGGCCACACTTTCGCCGACCCGTCCGGCGCCCAGAATAATCATGCGCATGGGGAAACCTTGGTACTCGGCGGATGATAGCGGTTCACCGCCGCAGGCCGAGAGCGCTCAAAGAGGTGCCCGGCGTGCTGCGCACTGCAAAATCGGCTGCAACCCGATCAGCGCTTCGCGCCGTCGTCGGGCTGCGCCGCAACCGCGTTGTCGCCCTGCTCGACGCCAATGGGCGAGACCCGCGCCAACACGACGCAGTTGCTGATTGCCGACATCGAGCGCCAGCTTCAAGGCCGCACGATGACAGGATAGCTGCGACCGGACGGGGAGACAAAGCGCAAGCCCTGTCCCTGCTGCAGCACGTCGTAACACACCCAGGTCACGCCCGGCGGCCAGCGCGAGCAGTACCGGCCATCACGCGCTTCCCACAGGCCCTGGGTCTGGCCACCTTCAACGGTGTAGAAGGTCGCGCCGCCGGCCAGGAACAGCTGCTCGGTACGCCGACCATCGTCAGAACCGACAACCAGGCGCCCGGTCAAGGCCTTGATGATCTCGCTGCCGCTCAGTTTGCGTTCCAGCTCCTGGCCAATTGCCGGGACGGAACCGACGATGCAACCACAGACAAGCAATGCCATGCCAGCCCCATCGCGCCAGCGCAACGACCGGGCTTGTGGCTGACCGCTTGCCCATGCCGGTAGCACATCACCAAGCCACCCGGTTACACCAGCGGCCTGCTGCACCCTCATGCCTTCGGACGCTTGTCGATCACGCGCCGCGCTTTTCCGGTCTGGCTGCGTTCGACCGAGTTCGGCGGCAGGACGCTCACACGGGTGCTGATGCCCACCAGGCTCTTGATGCGGTGCTGCAGCCGTTCGGCGATGTCGCGCAGGCCCTCGCCGGTCTGGTCCGCATGGGCGCTCTGCAATTCGACCAGCACCTCGACCTGGTCCAGCGGTCCTTCGCGGGTCACGACGATCTGGTACAGCGACGACAGCTTGCCGTGCAGCAGCACCTGTTCCTCGATCTGGGTCGGAAACACGTTGACGCCGCGGATGATCAGCATGTCGTCGGAGCGGCCCACGATCTTGCCCATGCGCCGGAACGCGCGCGAGGTCGGCGCCAGCAGCCGCGTCAGGTCGCGGGTGCGGTAGCGAATGATCGGAAACGCTTCCTTGGTCAGCGAGGTGAACACCAGTTCGCCCTCCTGGCCGTCGGGCAAGGGATCGCCGGTCTGCGGATCGATCACTTCCGGATAGAAATGGTCCTCCCATACCACCGGGCCGTCCTTGGACTCCACACATTCACTGGCGACACCCGGCCCCATGACTTCCGACAAGCCATAGATGTCCACCGCGTCCATGCCGGACTGGGCCTCGATTTCGCCGCGCATGGCTTCGGTCCAGGGCTCGGCGCCGAAGATGCCGATTTCCAGCGAGGAGTCACGCGGATCCTGCCCCTGACGGACGAACTCCTCCATGATCACCTGCATATAGGAGGGCGTCACCATGATGATGCGCGGCTTGAAGTCCAAGATCAGTTGCACCTGCTTTTCGGTCTGGCCGCCAGACACGGGTATCACCGTGCATCCCAAGCGCTCGGCGCCGTAGTGCGCGCCCAGTCCGCCGGTAAACAGCCCGTAGCCGTAGGCCACATGCAGCAGGTCACCCGACCTGCCGCCCGCGGCGCGGATCGAGCGCGCGACAAGATCGGCCCAGTTGTCGATGTCCTTGCGGGTATAGCCGACCACGGTCGGTTTGCCAGTGGTGCCCGACGAGGCATGGATGCGCGCCACCTGTGCGCGCGGCACCGCGAACATGCCGAATGGGTAATTGGCGCGCAGGTCCTGCTTGGTCGTGAAAGGAAACTTCGCCAGGTCGCTTAGCGTCTTGAGCTCGCCCGGGTTCACGCCGGCCGCGTCGAAGGCCTTGCGGTAGTGCGGCACGTTGCGGTAGACATGGTCCAAGGTGGCCTTGAGTCGCTGCAACTGCAACGCGGTGATCTCGTCGCGGCTGGCGCGCTCGATCGGGTCGAGCAGATCGGTGGGTGTCGTGTGTTTCGGCATCGCGCGTCTCCTGTGGTCATGCAGCCCTGCAATGGCGGGACGACGCAACCCTTATTGTGGCTAAACCGGGCTCAGGAATGCGCATGGTCGCGGTCGAAGTCGATCTCCAGGGTGTCAGTGACCGGATAACTTTGACAACACAAAACAAACCCGCGGGCGACTTCGTAGTCTTCCAGCGCGAAGTTGATGTCCATGTCCACCTCACCCGCGACCACCAGCGCGCGGCAGGTGGAACATACGCCACCCTTGCATGAAAACGGCATCTCGAGTCCGGCCTTGATGCCGGCATCGACCAGGTTGTCCTTGTTTTTGTCCATCACGAAGCTGCGCCGGGTCCCGTCGACCACCACCTGCACGGTGCATTGGGACTTGCCCTGCAGCGGCGCGCGCGGCGGGCGAACCCGTCCGTCGTCCAGCACCGTGCCGAACAACTCGGTCTTGATGCGTGACGCCGGAACGCCCTTGTCCTGCAATGCGCGGGAAGTGCCCTGCATCATGTCCTGCGGCCCGCAGATGAATGCGGTGTCGATGCGCGCCGGGTCGATCCAGTGGGTCAGCAACTGGAGACACTTGTCATGGTCGATGCGACCGTTGAAAAGATCGATGTCCTGTGACTCGCGGCTCATGATCCAGACCAGGTTGAAACGGCCCAGGTAGCCGTCCTTGAGGTCCTCCAGCTCTTCCTTGAACATGATGGAGCCCGAGGATCGGTTGCCATAGACCAGTGTCACCCGGGTATGCGGTTCGGCCAGCAGGGTGGACTTGACGATCGACAGCACCGGCGTAATGCCGCTGCCCGACGCAAAGGCGACGACATGGCGCTGCGCCTCGGGCTGCAGCGGCACATGGAAGTTGCCCTGTGGTGGCATCACGTCAATACACACGCCGGGCTTGAGATGCTCGGCGGCCCAGTTCGAGAACGCGCCGCCGTTGACCCGCTTGATGGCGACGCGCAGGCGCTTGTCCTGTACCGCAGAACAGATCGAATACGACCGGCGCACCTCTTGCCCATCGAGCGTCGTGCGCAATGTCAGGTACTGGCCCTGCACATAACCGAAATCGGAGGCCAGCTCTGGCGGCAGATCGAAAGTGACGGCGATCGCATCACGGGTGGCACTCTGGACCTGCTGGACCTGCAGTGAATGG
This sequence comes from Rhodoferax sp., assembly GCA_043759735.1. GTDB lineage: Bacteria > Pseudomonadota > Gammaproteobacteria > Burkholderiales > Burkholderiaceae_C > CAISIP01. Next base: position 38,884 of record JAYUQC010000167.1, on the reverse strand, counting down.
AATCGGGCGATGGCCATGGGCTGTCTGTCTCAGTGGGGTTTGAAATAGTCGAATGGCTCCAGGCAACTATTGCACTGGTACAGGGCCTTGCAGGCCGTGGAGCCGAACTGGGAAAGCAGGCGCGTCCGGGACGAGCCGCACAACGGGCACGGAACCGCCGCGCGCGCGCCATGGCCCAGCAGCGCCGCGATGTCGACAACCTGGCTGTCGTTCCCCCCGGGCGCGCACTCGGCCGGCGGTGCAATGCCGTAGGCACGCAAGGCATCGCGCGCAGGCGCGCTCATCCAGTCGGTGGTCCATGCCGGCGACAAACGCGTCAATACGTCTACCTGACCTATGCCATGGGCCCCCAGTGCATCGCGGATGGCGCTGACGATGACCTCGGTGGCGGGACAACCGGAGTAGGTCGGCGTGACGACGACCTGCAATCGCGCGTCGCCATGCGGCCCGTCGACCCAGGCCACCTCGCGCACGATACCCAGGCCAACCACCGACACCACCGGCACCTCCGGATCCATGACCTCGTCCAGCCAGCCCAGGACTTGATCGGTGGTGGCCCGGCCAAGACGCACCGCTGTCGTCTTTGCAGGCGCGCTGTCGCTTACCACTGCGCGCCCGGATAGGCTCGTTGCACGAACTGCAGTTCGGTCAGCAGATGCCCCAGGTGTTCCGAATGCAGCCCCTGCCGGCCGCCACGCTGGTGGCCGACATAAGCAGGCATCTGCAGCGTGGCACGCGCCAGCACCGCCTCGACGCTGGCGCGCCAGCGATCGGCGAGACCGGACGCGGCTGGTGCCAGGCCCTGCTGCGCGCACGCCAGGTCCACCGCATCGGACTCGAACCACTCTTGGGTATAGGGCCACAATTGCTCCAGCGAAGCCTGCATACGCGCGTGGCTCAGCGCCGTGCCATCGCCCAGCGCAACCACCAGATTGGCGCTGCGCTGCAGGTGGTAACGCACCTCCTTGGCTGCTTTTTGCGCAATCTCCGCCATCCGCGGGTCGCTGGACTGTGCAAGGCCTGCCAGCAGATGCTGGTGCCAGGCGTCGAACAGGAACTGGCGCATGACTGTGTCGCCATAGTGTCCATTGGGCTGCTCTACCAGCAGCAGATTGCAAAACGCAGCGCCATCGCGCAGATAGGCCAGCGCGTCTTCGTCGCGGTCCTTGCCCTCCACCTCGCCCGCATAGGCCAGCCACAGCCGCGCCTGGCCCAGCAGGTCGAGCGCCACATTGGTCAACGCGAGGTCTTCCTCCAGTGCCGGGCCGTGCCCGCACCAGGCGCCGAGTTGCTGCGACAGCACCAGGCAGTTGTCACCCAGGCGCAGCAGGTAGTTGAATTTTGGTTCCACTGCCTGTGCCTTCAGATGTTCTTCACGCCATCGGGCATGGGAAAAAACGTCGGGTGCCGGTAGACCTTGCTCTGCGCCGGATCGAACAATGCCTCCTTGTCGCCGGGACTGCTGGCCACCACGTCGGCTGCGCGTACCGCCCAGATGCTGACGCCTTCGTTGCGCCGGGTATAGACGTCGCGCGCGTGCTGGATCGCGCTTTCGCCATCGACCGCATGCAGGCTACCCACATGTTTGTGCGCCAATCCATGCTGGCTGCGGATGAAGACCTCCCACAAAGGCCAATCGTGCCGGCTTGTGCTGCTGCTTGTCATGTCATGCCACCGTGCGTTCGTTGCGTTGCGCCTGCCTGTGCACGTGGGCGCTCAGCGCCTCGCGGAACCAGGCGCCTTCATCCCAGGCCTTGTTGCGTGCCGCCAGGCGCTCACGGTTGCACGGCCCAAAGCCCTTGACGACCCTGAAGAAGTCGTCCCAGTCGATCTGTCCATAGTCGTAGTGGCCGCGCTCGGCATTCCACGTCAGATCCGGGTCGGGCAACTGCAGGCCCAGGAATTCGATCTGCGGCACTGTCTGGTCGATGAATTTCTGGCGCAACTCGTCGTTGCTGAGCAGTTTGATCTTCCAGGCCATGGACTGCGCACTGTTGACCGACTGCGCATCAGCCGGCCCGTGCATCGCGATGGACGGCCACCACCAGCGATTGAGTGCGTCCTGTGCCATCTGCTTTTGCGCCGGCGTTCCCTTGCACAATGTCTCCATGATGTCGAAACCCTGGCGCTGGTGGAACGACTCCTCCTTGCAGACCCGCACCATCGCACGCGCATATGGCCCGTAGGAGCAGCGGCAGATCGGAATCTGGTTGACGATGGCCGATCCATCCACCAGCCAACCGATGGCGCCGATGTCGGCCCAGGTCAAGCTGGGGTAGTTGAAGATGCTGGAATATTTGGCCTTGCCCGAGAGCAGCTCGCGGTAGGTGTCATCACGCGCGACGCCCAGGGTCTCGACCGCGCTGTACAGGTACAAGGCATGGCCAGCCTCGTCCTGTACCTTGGCCATCAGGATAGCCTTGCGCTTGAGCGAGGGCGCGCGGCCGATCCAGTTGCCCTCGGGCAGCATGCCGACATACTCTGAGTGCGCATGCTGGGACATCTGACGCACCAGCGTGTTGCGGTAGGCCTGCGGCATCCAGTCCTTGGGTTCGACCTTGATTCCGGCATCGATCCGCTGCTGGAAGTTGCGCTCCTGCGGCTCCATTTGCTCCAGCGTCCTGACGACCTTGGTACCCGTTTCCACAAGCTGTGCGTACATGATTGCCTCCGTTGGACCGCGCATTGACCAGCGTCAATATTCAAAGTCCGAGCGCGCATCTTAGTGATACACAAGGACTCGTACAATCATATTTTCTGTATCACTTTGACGCACGCCGTGGCCAGTCCCAAACCGGTTCTCCAGGCTAGGCCATCGCTGGTCAAAGCGCTCCGCGGTCTGAACCTGCGCGCCAATTCGCTGCTGATCACGGTATTCGGCGATGCCTTCGCACCGCGCGGCCAGTCGATCTGGTTAGGCAGCCTGATCATGCTGCTGGGGCAATTCGGCATATCCCCGCGCCTGGTGCGAACCAGTGCCTTTCGGCTGTGTGCGGGCGACTGGTTCACGGCCACCCGGGTTGGGCGGCGCAGCTACTATGGGCTCTCCGATGTAGGCTTGCTGCGGGTGCAACATGCCGGCCAGCGCATCTACGACTTCAACCTTTCCCAATGGGATGGACGCTGGACCCTGGTGCTGCTGGACCCGGGCATGCGCGCCAGCCAACGCCAGCAACTGCAGCGTGAACTGCTGTGGGAGAGTTTTGGCCGCCTGTCACCCCATGTGTTCGCGCACCCGCACATGCATGAACGCGCACTGGCCGAGATCATCGCTGCGTCCGGCGTGCCGGGCCAGGTCGCCGTGCTGCGTGCCGAAAACCTGCCCAACCTGCCGGCAGGGCCGCTGCAGTCCATCATGCACACCGTGTTCGATCTCACCAAGGTCGCGCAGGCCTGGACGCAATTCATCGAGCGGTTTTCCCCGCTATTGCAGGAGCTGGCGCAATGGGACCCGGCCCAGGCGTTCATCGCGCGTACGCTGCTGATTCATGAATACCGCCGGGTGGTGTTGCGCGACCCCAATCTGCCCAAGGCCTTTTTGCCGGCCGACTGGCCCGGTGTTCGCGCCCGGCAATTGTGCGAAGTCGTGTACGGCGCATTGCTCAAGCCGAGCGAGCGCTACCTGCATGCGCTCGTCGAGACCGATTCCGGGCCACTGGCACGCATGCCGCGCGCCATGCTGCGCCGCGCCACCCAGCGTCAGCGGCGGGTGCAATAAGCCAATCGACCGGCGTTAGCGGTGCATTGCCGGCATCAGCCGATCCGAGGGACTCATGGGCGTATCGCCATCGAGTTCGATCGCCACCTGGGTACATACGGCGCGACACAGCGTGGCGACCCGCTCACTTTGCAGCCGGTAATACATCTGGGTACCTTCGCGGCGTTTGGCCAATACACCGCAACGGTACAAGGTGCTCAGATGCTGGGACATATTGGGCTGGGTGGTATCGATCTCTGCCAGCAATTCGGAAACACTTTTTTCGTTCTGGCAGACCGCACTGATGATTTTCAGCCGGATCGGCGTCGACAGGACCGAAAAAAGCTCGGCGACCGATTCGAAAACCCGGTCCTCGTTGCGCGTATCGTCCATACCTGTCCTCTGAAAATTTTTGGTCGATCTTAATTGTATTCGGAACAAGCGATATTGATGTATTTCGAGCTGCCCACGAGGCCAGCATGCCGCAGCAGATGGGCAAGCGGCCTCTGGTTTGGCTCGTTCCGGGCGCGACCTGGCGGCGCCTGGCCTGCCGGCACCACGGCCCGCCTTGCCGGACCGCCACATCAGGAGACAATAAGGCAATGCAAGAGCAAGCCCTGGTCCAACTAACCGCTACGGTGCTGTGGAGTGCATTTGGCGCAGCTGCAGCGTTTGGCGCCATCGCGCAGCGCAGCCATTTCTGCACCATGGGCGCCATTGCCGATATCGTCAACATGGGCGATTGGACGCGCATGCGCATGTGGGTGCTGGCCATCGCCGTGGCGGCGCTCGGCTTCAACGCCATGGTCGCAGCCGGATGGATCGCAGCAAACAACAGCCTGTATGCCGGAACCCGGCTGATGTGGCTTTCCTTGCTGGTCGGCGGTCTGATGTTCGGCTTTGGCATGGTGCTGGCATCGGGCTGTGGCAGCAAGAATCTGGTGCGTGCCGGCGCCGGCAACCTCAAGGCCTGGGTCGTGCTGCTGGTATTGGGCCTGTCCGCCTTTGCCACGCTCAAGGGCATCACCGCCGTCGTGCGCGTGGCCACGGTCGACCGCGTGGCGCTCGAGGTCGCAACCGCACAGGATTTGCCATCGCTGCTGGCGCCGGTCATCGGTACCACGGTACCGATGGCGGCATTCGGGTTGGGCCTGCTGCTGGCCTTGGTGCTGGTTGGCTGGGTTGTGCGAAAGCCGGAGGGACGCAGCAACCTGGTCTGGCTGGGCGGAGCCGGCATCGGCGCGGTGGTCGTGCTGATGTGGTGGATTTCCGGTCGCCTGGGATTTGTCGCAGAACACCCCCAGACCCTGGAGGCGAGTTTCCTGGCCACCAATTCGGGCGGAATGGAATCGCTGAGCATGGTCGCACCAGTTGCTTACGCACTGGACTGGCTGCTTTTTTTCAGCGACAAGTCCAAGGTTCTGACCATCGGCATCGTCAGCATGGTCGGAGTGGTCGCGGGCTCCGGTGCAATGGCCATCGTCAGCCGCGAGTTTCGCTGGGAGGGATTCGCCAACGTCGAAGACACCGCCAACCACCTGGCCGGAGCCGCCCTGATGGGCGTCGGTGGCGTCACCGCCATGGGCTGCACCATCGGGCAGGGACTGTCCGGCGTGTCAACCCTGTCGCTGGGCAGCGCGATCGCGCTGGCGGCCATTGTCTGCGGCGCGCTGGGGGCCTTGCGCTACCAGATCTGGCGCATGGACCGGTAGGCCTGAGCGAGCGCAACCGGGGGGTCAGGCACCGCGCCGGTGTAGCGCCTGCGCCAGTTCCAGCACGTCCTCTTCGAACATCTCGCCCGGGATGGCCTGCACCAGGCGCCCCTGTCGATCCAGCAAAAAGGTCATCGGAATGACCGGGCGCGCCGTCAGCCGGTGGCGCAGTTTCCCGGCATCCATCGCCACTGGAAAGCGGTAGCCATTGCTGACCATGTATTGGCGCACCTTCTGCTCATCCTTGTCCAGCGCCACGCCCAGCACCCGCAGCCCCTGGCCGCGGGTTTGCGCATGCAGTTTGTCGATATGGGCGTTGTGACGCTTGCAAAATGGGCAAAACGTGGCCCACAACACGACCACTGCCGGACCATCGCGCCAGGACGCCGCTTCGAGCGCGGACCCGTCGAGCAGCCGCAGGGTTGGCCACTCGACCACCGACCCCACCGCTGCGGATTCGGATCGAGCGATTCCGGACAGGGCTGCACCGACTCCGGCCACCAGACAATCACGTCGCTTCATGGGGTTCCCTGCTGCTCCATCAACAAATAGGTGTTGTACGCGTTCATGCGGTTGGCGGCCCGGAACAGGGGCATTTTCTCGAAACGCGACCAGTCCGCCTTGGCATAGGCATCCTCGAATGGCTCCAGGTTGCGCGCCGCCTGGCCCATGCTCTTGCGCAAGAATTCCAGGTAGTCGCGGGTGAGTTCGAGATCAGGCAACGGCGCCGTCGATACATCACCATGGCCGGGCACCATGAGCCGGGGACCAAACCCGATCAATTTGCCCAACGACGCAATCCACTGGCGGCTGTCCGCCTGGCCGACGAATGGGATGCGCCCGCGAAACACCAGATCGCCCGCAAACAGCACGCCTGCCTGCGGCACAAACACCACCAGGTCCTCCGCCGAATGGGCGGGGCCGACATGGCGAATCTGGAACTCGAACGAACCCAGGCGCAGCGTGGCGCCATCGTCCTGCAGCCAGCGGTCTGCACCCATCAATCGGGTCTGCTGGTTGATCCATGGCGCCAGTTCCATGCGGCTCGCTTGCAGGCGCAGTTGCGCGGTTTCTGAATTCAGGTAGGCGCGGCCTGCGGAGTGGGCCCATATTTCGGCACCGGCCGCCTTGAACGCCTGCAGCCCGTAGATATGATCGGCATGAAAATGGGTCACCACCACATGGCGGATCGGCCTGGGCGTAACGCGCCGGATCTCGGCAATGAGTTCATGTGCCAGCGCCGGCGAGCCCAACGCGTCGATCACGACCACGCCCTCTTCCGTCACGACAAAACCAGCGTTGGAGATGAAGTTGCGATTGACGGACGAGCCAAGAGCGGCTTCTCCCTGCACGACCCAGACATGCTCGGCCACCTGGCGCGCCTGCACGGCCCGTTCGGCGAACGCCCATCCGGGGCCCAGCGCGCTGACCACGACAATTAACACGCCCGACCAGCGCCGGCATCTTGCTGCGAAATCGGGTGACACGATGGATTCCATTGCGAGGGTATTCACTATATCCGTATAGGATGATACTCCTGCAGAATCCATTTTCAGCAACAATCCGGATAGCACACCTTACAAGGCTAACGGCAGTCGCCTGCCACGGTTCCGGAAAATTGGAGTCGCCCGCCATGCAGCAAACCCGTGTTTCCCGCGCCTGCCAGCCCAACTGGGTACTTGCCGTCTGCCTCCTGTGCACCGGCGCCCAGGCCCAGACCGCGCAAGAACTCCATACCCGCGCGCTGGCTGCCACATGCGCAAATTGCCACGGCACCGACGGACGCGCCGTCGCGGGTTCCGGCAGCGCCCGGCTTGCAGGCCAGTCACGCGAATTAATCGTCGCGCAGTTGCAGGCATTTCGCAGCGGTGCTCGACCCGCAACGGTCATGCATCAGCTCGCCAAGGGCTACAGCGACGCGCAGATTCAGGCATTGGCCGTGTACTTTGCCACTCAGAAATAGGGGTACGCCATGCAGCGTCGTCAATTGATCAAATGCGTCGCCGGCGCCGGCATGCTGGCCACAGTGGCCGGATGCGCGACCAGCTCGGGTGTACCGGCCAGCGCCAAGGTCGTGGTGGTCGGCGGGGGATACGGCGGCGCCACAGCGGCCAGGTACATCCGTCTGTTCTCGGGCAACAGCGTCGACGTGGTACTGGTCGAGCCCAACCGGAGCTTTGTCTCCTGCCCGATCTCCAACCTGGTAATCGGCGGCGTGCGCCAGCTGTCCGATATCACCGTTTCCTATGATGGGCTGCGCAGCCGTCACGGCATATCGGTCGTGCAGGACACCGTGACAGCGATCGATGCGGGACGCAAGACCATACGCCTGGCGGGCGGGTCGGATATCCGCTACGACACCCTGGTGCTGTCGCCGGGCGTCGAGCTGCTGATGGACGCAGTGCAAGGGCTACGCCAGGCCAACGCCGACGGGCAGATCCTGCATGCATGGAAGGCCGGGCCCGAGACCCAGGCGCTGTTCCTGCAATTGCAGGCGATGCGCGATGGTGGCCTCTATGTGTTGTCGATACCGGAGGCGCCCTACCGCTGCCCGCCGGGGCCCTACGAACGCGCATGCATGGTGGCAGCTTACCTCAAGAAGCACAAACCCCGGTCCAAGGTGCTGGTGCTGGACGCCAACCAGGACGTCACCTCCAAGGGACCGCTGTTCAAGAAAGCATGGGCCGACCTGTATCCCGGACTACTGGAGTACCGCGGACAGCACAAGGCCGTTGCGATCGACGCGCGCACCCGCACGCTGAAATTCGATTTTCAGGATGAAGTCAAGGCCGATGTGCTCAACGTCGTTCCGCCGATGCGCGCGGGCGCCCTGGCGGTACAGGCGGGACTGGCCAACGCCAACGCGCGTTGGTGCCATGTCGATTTTCTGAGCTTTGAATCGACTGCCGCGCCGGGCATCCATGTGCTCGGTGATTCGACCCAGAGCGCTCCCGCGATGCCGAAGTCCGGCCACATGGCCAACAACCAGGCCAAGGTCGCCGCGGCGGCCATCGTGGCCAGGATCAAGGGATTGGAGGTCAACAGCCAGCCGATGCTCACCAATACCTGCTACAGCTTCGTGAGCCCGTCGGAAGTCATTCACGTGGCCAGCGTGCACGAATATGCGGTGGCCGAAAAGACCTTCAAGACCGTGCCCGGTTCGGGCGGCGTGTCCGCTGCGCGCTCGGAACAGGAAGCAAATTACGCGATGGCCTGGGCCCGCAATATCTGGGCAGACATGCTGGGCTGACACACCGTTCGGCAACCGGTGAACCGCCCTGGCTGGGGCGCGCCTCCACCGGATGTCTGCTGCCCTCCTTGTGCAGCGCGGGCAGGCGTCGCGTTCATGGCTTGATGTAAGCGAATCCCTGTTTCTGCAGCTTGGCCAGCCGAACCACACCCGAGGGCGTGAAATCCGCCTCCAGGATAAATTGTGATTTCTTCAGGTTGCGATTGGCCAACGTGATCTCGCAGATCTCGAAATTCACGCCCCGGGCCTTGAGCGCGGCCACCGGGCCGGCGAACAGGGCGCCATTCTTGTCCTTGGCCCCTTCCATCAGGAAATCCACACCGGTCGCATGCGACACAACCGTGATCTTGGCGGATGGGTCGGTATCCAGATGGTTTTTGATGTTGCGCAGGCTGCCGAGCGCCTGTTCGGCCGCATCGTTGATGTGGTAGGCCACCGTGTCCTGTGCCAGGGCGGCGGTGGTGGCGAAACCAAGCGCCATGGCACCAAGCGTTTTCCAGACGGGCATGTCGTACTCCTTTGAAATATCACTTTGCAGGGCGCGGATACGACCCCAGTCGTCGCCAGCCAATCGGCTGTGCAGTCACAGGCCCATTGTGCGCCTGTATGCCTAAAAATAAGCAAGTGCTTGTATACGGATTTACCCTTGCAACTCCAATGCATCGGCAATGGCGCGAATACCGGCCTTGGCACAGGAGTCATCGGCGTCACCCCCGGGGGCACCCGAAACGCCGATGGCGCCCAGCACCGCACCGCCGCTTTCGATGACCAGCCCACCCCCCGCTGCAAGCACCCGCGGGTGCGACCGCAACGCACCCATCGGCTTGCCTGGCTGGGTCTCGTCGGCCAGTGCGCCGGTGGCGATCCGAAAACTGGCCGCGGTCCACGCCTTGTCACTGGCCACGCCAACCGTATGGGCGCCGGCGAATCGGTCGCGCAGCAATACCTGCAGGATGCCAAATCGGTCCACCACCGCCACCGTGACCTGATAGCCCTGCCGGCGGCAGTCGTCCAATGCCGCCTTGGCAGCACTCTGCGCTGTTTCGGGCGTCATCAACTTGACGCTGAAGGTACTGCTGGTGCCTTGCGCCTGCGCCCCCATGGCGACAGTCGCCAGCGCCCATGTCACCGACAGCATCTTGATTCGGGCCGCGGCCCGGCGAATGCTTTGCATCGCTCTCCTCTCGTTCGCGCGAAGTAGCGTCAGGACGCCAGTCCGCTGTTGCCCTGGACGCCCACCAGTTTGGGAACATTGGGTTTGCGGGGCTTGACGCGGCCGCCCTGGGACTTGAACCAGGCCTCCACGACATCCCAGACCGGCTTGGTTCCCGGTGCATCGCGCGCCTCCTGCGCAACCGGCGCCCAGCCGGCAACCTTGTAGACCTTGGCCGGCTCGATCGGCTTCCCACCCAGGCGCATGTCCGAGATGCGCTTGCCCATCGCCTGCGCCGGATCACAGGTATAGCTGAGCCCGCCCACCCGCACCATGTCGCCGCCCTGCTGGTAGTAAGGGTCCGGATTGAACAGGTTGTCGGCCACGTCTTCCAGCACCGTCTTGATCGTGTCGCCGGTCATGTCGTTGACCGTCGCATACGGATAGGTAATCGCCAATTGGTCCATCATCAGTTCGCGGGTGATGGTGGCACCGGGCAACAGCGACGTACCCCAGCGGAAACCCGGCGAGAACGCGATCTCGGCGCCCTGCACCTGCATCAACGCATCGCAGATCAACTGGTCCCAGGAACCGTTGAAATTGCCGCGACGGTACAGCAATCCGTCCGTCACCGCGAGTTTCTCCGACAACTTGGTTTCGTAGGGCTGGCGCACCCGCGTGATGAGGGCGTCCATCTGTGGATCGGCCTTGAGCTGGTTCGCGAAGATCGGCAACAAACGGTAGCGGAAATCGACGATGGCGCCGCCCTTCACGTCGAAATCCATCACGCCCAGAAATTTTCCGTTGCTGCCGGCATTCGTCACCAGGGTCTTGCCGCCTGCATTGGCTACCGGCACGGCAACCGGCACGCCATCATGGGTATGGCCGCCGAAGATGGCGTCGATGCCGCGCACCCGGCTGGCCATCTGCAGGTCGACGTCCATGCCGTTGTGCGACAACAGCACGACGACCTTTGCGCCCTTGGCACGCACCTCGTCGACCATCTTCTGCATGTTCTCGTCCTGGATGCCGAAACTCCAGTCAGCGACCAGGTAGCGCGGGTTCGCGATCGGGGTGTAGGGAAACGCCTGCCCGATGATGGCGCACGACACGCCGTTGATCTCGCGCATCGTGTAGGGTTTGAACACCGGGTCGCCGAAATCCGCGGTCTTGATGTTCTGCGCCAGGAATTCAACCTTGCCCTTGAAATCCTTCTCGACGATCTCCTTCACCCGCTCCATGCCGTAGGTAAACTCCCAATGGCCGGTCATGATGTCCACGCCCAGCAGCTTGCAGGCATCGACCATGTCCTGCGCGTTGCTCCACAGAGCGCTAGCCGATCCCTGCCAGGTGTCACCCCCATCGAGCAACGGTGCGCCCGGGCGGCTGGCCTTGAGCTGCTTGACCAGGGTCGTTAGATGGGCGAACCCTCCGACCTTGCCGTACCGGCGCGAGTCGCGTTCGAAGTCCAGGTAGGTGTAGGCATGTGCCAGGCGAGTCCCGCTCGCCACGCCCGCGCGCCTGAGCAGGTGCTCGCCCACCAGATGGGGAAGCTGCCCCTGCATCGACCCAATGCCGATATTGACGCTGGGCTCGCGAAAATAGCTGGGTTTGAGCTGCGCGTGGCAGTCGGTCATGTGTAAAAAAGACACGTTGCCGAACGGTGGCAGCTCGTACAGCCCCGCCTGGGCCATGGCAGCGTCGGCCTCAGCGTAGCGCGCCAGCCCCATGCCGGCTACGGAAGCCGCCCCCAGGACTTGCATAAACTCGCGCTTGGACAAATTCATGAATCAGCAATCAATGATATGTATCTTGCAACCAGCCCAGCGCGCACGCGGGTTTGCGGGCCCGGCCTATTGGTTTACCGAAGACTTCGGGTCGAGCAGCAATGCCATCAAATGCTGAAGCTGATTCTCGTCGAGCATGCCGGCATGCCCGAAACGCGGCATCGCCGAACAGGCGTTGTACGCCTTGGCGTTGTAGAGCTTGCCCCAGGTGTAATCGACGATCGGCCTGGCCGCGGCGCTGGAAGGATCAGTGACGCCGCGGATCTTGCCGTAGTTATACAGGCTCGGGCCGATCGTGCCATAGGAGATTTCGGCCTTGTCGAGCTGGTGGCAGTTGTAGCAATTGCCGCCATTGGCGCTGGTGTCTGCCGAGCCGTCGGACCAGGTCATGCCGCGCCCGTTTTGCGCCAGCTTTTCCCCGGCCTTCCAGTCGCCGATGAACTTTCCACCGGCCGGCATCTGGATCGTCTTGAGGTTGGCAGCCTCGATAGCCTTGGCCACCGCGTCGGGCAGGTCCTTGCCCTGGGCCTTGGAACATTCGGCGTTCGACGCATCCTGCTGCAGCCGATCCACTTTGGCAATGCCCTGGTCGCGGAACGAGGACCGCATCATGGAAGCGAGCATGGCGTCATAGTCGGGCGCCGGCGCAACCGCCGCGCAACCGGCCAGGGCGCTCGCCGCAGCCAGGCAGGCTGCACGTTTGAAGTGTTTCTTGTTCATCTGCAGTTTTCCTTCAGCGTTTGAGGCCTGGCGCGATCGACTCTGCGCCTTTCGCGTTCACACCCATGTAAACGCCCAATGCGATCGTGACGTCGGAGGCGTAACCCGGATACGGAAAACGCTGCTGACGGAAACAGTCATTCAAGCGGCGCTGCATGCCCCACAATTCGCCATTGCCAACCCGATATGCCGGCCATGCGGCGAACCCGACGCCGTCACCCGGATTCTTGGTCAGGTCCGGCAGGTCCTGCATGCGAATCCGCTTGCCGTCCTCGCCATGGCATGACGCGCAGGAAAAGTCGTACGGGCCGGCGCGGTAGAAGAAGGCACGCTTGCCCACTTCGTACATAGTCTTTTCCTTCGCGTGACTCTGGGGAAGACCAAACTTCATACCGCGCGATGCGCCCGACACATAGGCTACGAGCGACTCGATGTTCGCCTGCTCACCGCGGCCGAAAGACGTCTTGGCGATCACTGCCGCGTCCAGCCCTTGCTGCGACTCCATGCAGGTCAGCAAGCGCGACTCGAGATCCTGCACGCGATCGGTGTCGGCAAAATAGCGCGGCAACCGAACGAAGGCGCCCCTGACCGTGCCAGGCCCCTGCCCAAGATCACATTGCTCAAGCGACGCATTCTTCGGACCGCGCTTCTTCTTCCAAAGTTCTTCACCCTTGGCTTCAAAGAGTTCAGCCGGATTACCGTCTTCCAGCATCTTGCGGTATTCGGCAATGCCCTCGGCCGTCGACTTGGTTTGCGCGCCGGCACCCAATGCCGAGGCCAGCAATACCGTCAAGATCAATATCGGCTTCATAGTCTCCTCTCGTTGGGGGGCCTGGCGAAGCCAGGGTTGGGGGCGCTCACGAGACAGCGGCCTCATCGGTCCGCTTGTCGCCCTTGTTGTCCACCCAGGTGATCGAGACCTTGTCACCGGCCTTGGCACCCTTGACCACGAACTGCAGGAACGGGTTCTTCGACACCGCCGGACCCCATTGCGCCGTCATCACGGTCGCGCCGTTGAGTTGCGCGATGACGTTCTGGATATGCCAGGCCGGGATGGGTTTGCCCGCGGAGTCCTTGCGCTGGCCCGTCTCCATCTCATGTGCCATCAGTACCCGCACCGTGGCGTTGCCACCGGCGGCCTGCGCGCGTATGCGCATTGGATCTGCCATGTCTTTCTCCTGTAATTGCTGTCGGTTGTCGTTGTAAGTCGATCGGGATGGTGCGCGCGGCCTTAACCGCCGCAACCACCCAGCGTAACCTTGACTTCTTTTTGCGCGAACAGCATCTTGCCGTCGGCCATCATCGCCACCGCATACACATTCGACGACTGCCCCATCTTGACCCGGGTCGACACATTGGTCTCGACAGCGTCGGACATGTCGAACATGGCCGCTATCAGCGATGGGTTCTTTTCGACCAGGATCAGCAAGCGCTTGACGCCGGCCAATGTGCTCGCCGCGCCAACAGGCACGACCGCGCCGTTCTCGGCGATGTCGGGGCCGGTGACCGTGACATCCTTGCTTGCGACTGGCGCGCTGCCACCGAGCGCCTTGACCAGATCGGCCATGGTCTTGGCCTCGAAGGCCGCGCTGTTGTAGGTGCCGGCCTGAGCCTGCGCCAGGTTTGGCAACAGGCCGAGCGTCGCCAGCATGGCGGCAAGCTTGGCCGAATGAAAGAGGGCGTCCCGGCGAGTGTGCATAACTGACTCCTTTATCCGTATATTCTAATTAACCAAAATGATTCGACCCTAGGGAACTTCCCTAGGTCGGGCCTATTTTCGTGCTCCATCCATCAACCATTGGGCGATCTGATTCGCCTCCGCCGCACTGAGCGACTGCGGCGGCATTGGGATCGCACCCCAAACGCCTGCGCCGCCCGCCTTGATCTTGGTCGCCAGGTACTGGGCACCGTCCGCGCGCGCGGCGTATTTTTTCGCCACCTCCTGAAAACCCGGACCCAGGATCTTCTTATCCATGCCATGACAGGCCACGCAGGCATATTTTTGCGTCAGCGCCGTGGCTCCGGCGGCATCGCCAGTCGACTTTGCGACTGCCTGCCTGGGCGCAGCAGGCACCGTCGTCACTACCGCGGGAAGTGGCGACGCAGGCGCAACCTGGGTTGTTGTCGCTGTCGCCGCAACCGTGTTTGCCATGCGGGGCGCTGACGCAGCGCCGCTGGTATCGGTTCCGCGCTGCGGCCCCACCAGCCGGTTCTGTTCGGCCAGGTTGCCGTGTGCATTGCGGGCAAAATCCGGCAGGCTCGAAACCACCGAGGCACTGGTCTCACAGTCCTTCATGCATGCCACTGCGGCAACATCCGGCGTGCGCGAGCCCAGCGTCTTGCCCGGCCACAAGCCATGGTCGATAGCCAAACCACGGCGATTGGGCAACATATCCTGCACCGCGGCGACGTTCTGATTTGACAACGTAAAGCTCTCGGGTAGCACCCCACCAAGGTTGAGCAGGTAAGCCGTCACGGCATAGACCTCGTTGGTCGCCAGCGACTTGGGCGCGTTCCAGGGCATGGCCCGGTTGATGTAATCCCATAGCGTCGACAGATGAGCCAGCTTCATCATCGTCGTGCGGCCCGGAAATGCCCGGTCCGTCAACCGCGCCACGCGTCCGGTCTGAATGTCTTCCTTGGTCGTGCCCCCGGTCAACGGTGCAAATACCTCGTTGCTTTCGCCGAAGATGCCGTGGCAGGACGCGCATTTGCCTTCCCAGACAACCATCCCCTGCGCCACGCTGCCCGAACCCTCCGGCAGGCCCTTGAAGTCGGGTCGCACGTCAATGTCCCACGCGGCCAGTTCTGCTGGGGTCGCGGCACGGCCGATGCCCGAATAGGGCGCCGTCTGCGCGTGTGCCGGCACACCGGCCACCAGCATGAGACTGAGCAGCAGGCTAGGAAAGCTGGACATTCTTCACCTCCCCGCCTTCTTGCACCAGCCAGGTCTGCACCGCGTTGTTGTGGTAGATCGACCGTGTCCCACGTACCGCGCGCAGTTGGCGATAGCTCGGTTGCACATAGCCGGTCTCGTCGACGGCCCGGCTTTGAACCAGCGCCGGCTTGCCATCCCACACCCAATCAAGGTTGAAACGGGTCAGGCATTTGGACATCACCGGCGACTCCAGTCGGGCTGTGCGCCAGTTACGTCCGCCATCGACCGATACATCCACCCGCTTGACCTTGCCACGGCCCGACCATGCCAGACCGCTGATGTTGTAGAAACCCTGGCCCACCAACACCTGGCCACCCGATGGCGTCGTCACGACGCTCTTGCATTCCTGCGTGCTGGTGTATTGGCGATGCCGACCGTCGGGCATCAGGTCGACATAATGCAAGGTTTCGTCCTTGCTGGCATAGGGCTTGTCGCCGACCTCGATCCGACGCAGGTACTTCACCCAGCTGACGCCCTGAACGCCGGGCACGATCAGGCGCAACGGATAGCCGTTCTCCGGTCGCAGCATCTCGCCGTTCTGGCCATAGGCGAGCAGCACTTCGCCGCTCTCGATCAGCTCCATCGGCACGGTGCGCGTCATCGAGGAACCGTCGGCGCCCTCGGCCAAAACGAAGCGGGCACGTCGGACATCGACGCCACACATGTCCAGCACCAGGCGCAGCGGCACACCGGTGAATTCGCTGCAGCTGAGCATGCCATGGGTGTACTGGCAGGTCGGCACCGCCACATTGCCCCACTCCATACCGGTATTGGCGCCGCATTCAATGAAATGGAACCGCGACACGGACGGCAGGCGCATCAGGTCATCGACGGTGAACACTTGCGGCTTCCTGAGCAAGCTGGCATCCGAACCGTTGACCATCAGACGGTGCTTGGAGGGATCAACGTCCCACCAGCCCTGGTGATGGCGTTCGAAGTGCAGACCGCTTGGCGTGACAATGCCAAACAGCGACTGAAGTGGCGCAAACGAAACCGACGATTGCGCAGTCTGGGTCAGGCCCGGGCTCTGGCGCCTTTGCACATTGGACTCGTACTGCGACGGCTTGCCGTATCCATCGGTGACCACCGGCTGCCCCAGTCCCCTGGTATGGGCAGGCAAATCGAGCACATGCGGGTCACCCGCGGAGGCGGGCGATGCGGTGGCGGCACGGGCCGGCGCGACCGCTGCTGCGGCCGCACCCGCAGCAGCCGCGGCCACGAAGGCCTGACGCAGGAACTCGCGCCGCCCCGCCACGACCTGGCCGATAGCCGCCCTATCGAGAAAGTTCTCCGGCGCCCTTAGCAACCGCCCAGGCCCGCTCGTATCCATATTCACTGACAATCCTCCTCGATCAATCCCGTGCGAACGGCTCATGCCCGCCCCGTCAATCCGCCCTGCCCATCACATATCGCGCTGCGCAACAGCTGGGCGCGCTGGCTGACGACCCGGTAATAGATCTGCGCCCCGGATCGCCTGCGGCCCACAACGCCACCGCGGTACAACACCCCCAAATGCTGGGAAATATTGGACTGGCTGACTCCGACACACTGCATCAGATCGGTCACGTTCCGCTCGCCGTCGTACAGGGCGCAGACAATGCGCAGCCGGGTCGGCGTGGACAGCAGGGCAAAAAGCTCGGCCGCCATCTCGAAAACCTTGTCTGTGGACTCGCTGGCCATCTATCTAAAAATCACAATATCAATGTAAACGCATATTAGCGTTAAACAAATTACACGGTATAGGTATTTACCCGCATAGGGTCATCCAAAACATCCAACAGGGATAGAACGCGAGGGCAAGGTCGGGTGCGACTCAATTGCAATTTTCGGATGTGTGCCGTTGGCAAGCCGCTGCTGGCGGGTCCCACCCATGCCAGCCGATCCGAAGCCGTTCAGGCCGGTCCCGCTTCGCCCGGTATCACCCGGCCGTGAGGGCCCAGCGTGTCGATTCAGGTTTTTTTCAGGATCGCGTACAGCCGGTCCTTGATCAGCAGCTTTTCCTTCTTGAGGGTCTCGATCTCTTCATGGGTGGCGGGCGTGATGCTGGCCTCCATGCTCAAGACTTTATGGTCCAGCGCGTTGTGCTGCTCGAACAGGCGCATGAAATGGTGGTCGGTGGTCTTGAGCTGGGTGATCTTGTCGCGAAATTCGGGAAACATCGAACCTCCTCGTATTGCGGACCGGGTCCGAAATGCCCCATCCCGGCCTTCGCACTTTAACCTGTCCGGCCCTGGCCTCGCTGGAGACCGGACACGCGCGTTCGAAACGCGCCCGTGCGGGCCAATGGTTCGGTCACGCCGCACCACGGCTGGACGACATCCACGCTATCAGCGAGGACCGCATGGCCTCTTCCACCGTCATGTCCAATGGCTCCGTCCAGGCCCGGGGAACAAACACCGTGTAACCACCAATGTTGTAACCCATAGGCAAATAGACTGCCACCCGTTCGCTCTCTGCCAGCGGCGAAGGAAGCCCCTTCATGGTCTGTCGCGTGACCAGTCCGACGATGGCCAGGTCATGCCCCGGCATGCGCAACACGACAACCTGCTGGCTGGTGTTCTGGTTTGGCGAGAAATAGTCGGCGAAATTCTTCAGCGATGAATAAATACTCTTGACCACCGGCAATTTGGTGAACGGCAGCTCGAGCCAGGAAAACATCCGCGATGCATAGGGTTGCGAAACCAGGAACCCAAGCGCAAGAATCAGGCCCACCCCGAACACCAAGCCGACACCCGGAACATAGAAATCGCCGATCAACGGCCGGATCAGCCATACCGCCATCGACTCCGCGCCTGCCACAAACAGGAACAGCAGATACACCGTCAGCGCCACCGGCAAAAAGGTGATGAGGCCGCGAAAGAAGTAACGGTATGCGGTTTTCATAGGGGCACCTGGCAGATGAAGGAATGGCGAACGCCATAGGACTCATCCAGCATAGCAGCCGACGGCGCGCTGCTCTGCGCCGGGCCTGCCGTGGCGTCCCTGGCAGCCAGCGCAGGTGCGGCGTGCGCCGGCTGGCAAAGGGGCAGGACTAAAACAACTGCGGAATAATGGGCTTGCCGTTGCTTTGCCGGCTGTGCCATGATCAAACCGGCGCCCAGGCAGCATTCAACTATTTCCCGACATTCTCTCTGGCCAGCCCGGCTCCAACGCCCATGATAGCTTCCACCAATTTTCTCGGCCGTGTCGTACGCGGTGTGCTCAGGCTGGTATTGATCCTCGCCGCGGCGGTTTTCATTGTCAGCCTGTTGCTGGCCACACTGATCATCATGCTGGTGGTGACCATCTGGTCGGTCGTTACCGGTCGCAAGCCCGATCCAGCGAAGATTTTTGGCCAGTTTCGCCAGACCTCGACTCGCTATACCCGAGGTGCCTGGCATAACAGCACCGGCCCATCCGGGGCCCATGCACGCCCGTCCGCTGACGTGGTCGACGTGCCGGCGCATGAAGTGCGGGACATACCCAGCCACCCCGGGACTGACAAGCGGTAGCGGCCACACAAGGGCTCGATGGCCCGCATGCTGCACTGACCATCCGCGCAGCGCCTTGCCCGACGATTTCGGGTTGTCCCGCTCCTAAGAAAACGCCGGGCCGCTCCCGAATGGCTGCCGATGCCTTGGTCAGGCGTCCGCAGCCCGGCACGCCTTAGGCCTCATTTCAGGCTCGCAGCCTTCAGCGAATCTGGATCGAGTCAAAGACCTGGGTCACGCCGGGCACGTCGTTCGCGATCTTGATCGCGCGGTCACGCTCGGCCGTGGTCTTGACAAAGCCGCTCAACTGGACGGCGCCCTTGAAGCTCTCGACATTGACGTCCAGTGCGCTGACGCCCGGGTCTTTGACCAGCGCAGCCTTGATGCGGGTCGTCAAGACTGTATCGTCGATGAACTCGCCGGCACTTTCCTGGTCGCTGGTGCCTGCGCACGCGGCCAAAAAAACCGCCAACAACAGGGCGGTCAAGGTTTTGACAAATTGGCTGGAATGCATGGGATCTCCTGAAGACTCGGGTTGTTTGCAATGCGTTGCCCTTGGACTGGACAAACTGGCGAATTATCCCGCACCGCCGGTATTGTCCAGGACGAAGTTGTCGGCGACCGACGGCGATCCAGATTTCCGGCAGCAGTGTTGGCATTTTGCACGCCTACACCGCCGTCATCCGGTCAAATCGCGCAACGGATGCGCATGGGCAGGCCATGGGCTGTCGAAAAACGGCTCCACCATGTCAGCGGTAACGTCCTCGATCCGGGCCGGATTCCAGCGGGGATGGTGATCCTTGTCTACCGCCAGCGCCCGCACACCCTCGACCACCTCGATATGCGCGCCGGACCGCCCCAGATGAACCGGATGAAAACATCGGCGGACCATGTCACGTTCCATTTGCAGTGCGCTCGCCAGATCCATCGTGCGCGCCCGACGAATTTGCTCGAGCGTGACATGCAGCATCAACGGGCTGCACCGCTGCAGGTTGGCCAACGTGTCACGGGCCCAGGCGTCGGCCGGCGCGTCGGCCTGCAGCGCGCGCATGATGTCGCCTACTTTGCCCAGGCCAAAAATCCGGTCGACCCCCGCCGGTGGCCATTCCGCAACCGCATCGGGCGTCACGGCTGAGTCTGCGATCCGGCGCGACAGCCTGCTGTCGGCAGACCAGGAACCGTCAGCGATGCCCGCCCACAATTGCGTTAGTTCCAGCGACGGAACACAGTAGTCAGCAAGCCCGGCGAGAACCGCCTGCCGGCCATCCAGCACGCAACCGGTCAAGGCCAGATACTCCCCGAGATGCCCGGTGCATCGGCTCAGAAAAAAACCACCACCCACATCCGGGAACAGGCCGATGCCGGTCTCGGGCATGGCCATCTTCGTGCGCTCGGTGACGATCCGTAGCCGCGCGCCCTGGGCAATGCCCATGCCGCCACCCATGACAATGCCGTCCAGCACGGCTAGCAAGGGCTTGGGATAGTGGTGGATCAGGTAGTTGAGGCGGTACTCTTCGGTAAAGAAATCTTCCAGTGCGGGATCGCCCGCCAATGCCGCCTGGTGGAAAAAGCGGATGTCGCCACCGGCGCAGAAGGTACCGAACGGCAAGTAGGCCGACAGGTCCGACGGATGCTTGCTGGCGCCGCGTATCGCGACGACGCGCACATCTGCGTCCTCGCGCCATTGCAGCAGGGCGGCCGTCAGCGCCCGAATCATGTCGAGCGACAGCGCATTGAGGGCGCGTGGTCGCGCCAATGTGATCAAACCCGCCGACACGGCTTTTTCCGCAATAACATGCTGCATACCAACGATCCTGTGCAAACGACCGGACACACCCTTGCGCATGTGCTGGCTAGATTGAGTTGAGGTTGCAAAGGACCACGAATTCACGGCATCGCGTAAGCTTTGCGTTCGGGGTCCACCAGCAGTATCGAACGTCGGGGATGATAAGCGTCGGGATTGGACCCGCGGCAGCCGAGCAGATCTCGGCAGGCCTATTGCCACTTTTTTGAAAGGCATTGGCATGCAAGTAACCTGTTGCGCGTGCAAGGCATCATTGCCGCGCAAGGATTGCCACCGCAATCGCTACAACGAGAGTATTTGCCGATCATGCCAGGCGGCCGGTCTCAGATACACCTGGCGTGGTCGCATGCAATACCTGCTCGGCCGGGCTGGCCTCTGGCTCGGGATCGGGTTGGGCAGCCTGGCGCTGGTGCTGCTACTTGCGTGGGCGTTCCAATTATTGCTTGCTCTGGACCCGGTTGCATGGGTGGGCTGATCCGGGCCGGCGCATTCACCCCCCATCAGTTGTCCTCCTGCTCGGCGTAGGTGCTGTCCCAGCGCTCTGCGGCCGGGTCGATCTGCGGCACACAATCGGGGCGTACCGCATCGGCCTGAAATATCCACCACAAGCGGCGATTCGCATAACCGACGACCTGTGCCTTGTCCGGGTCCACGCACACCCCGACCGCATCGCGCAGCGCAAAGATCCAACGCTGCCCGGGCGCTTCGGACTGCCATTGCACTGCCTGCGCATACTGCGATTCCCAGCGCCGCTTGAAACCAAAAGTGGTTACGGGTCGATCCGCCATCAGCAGGTTTTGTTCTTTCCACGCGACCAGGCCAATCTGCGCCTGCGCGCCGGCAATCTCGCCGGCCCGGCGCATAACGCCCACCGCGGAGTTCGAGTCGTTGAACAATGTCGCGGCCCAGACACCCCAGATGATCCAGAATCCGGCCAGGCCCGAAAGCAAGGCATGCAGGCCCCATCGCGGCCGAAAAACCATGGCGGCGAGCAGGAACACCGCGCCCATACTGATACCCATCCACCACAGGCTGCGCCCACCATCGGCCAGACCGCGCTCGCTGATCTGCAGCTGCATGCTGGTCCAGTGGCCCTGCAGGGCCCAGATGCCCCCGCCCGTCAGCACCAGACCGGCCACCACGGCGGCGAACCACGCCATCAAACGCATCCAACGCGCCTGCACGCTCGCTTGCAGCGTCGGCGCCAGCGCCAGTGCCAGCATCGGCAAGATGGGCATCAGGTAGACCTCGCGTTTGCCGCCAGCCAGGCTGAAGAAGAAGACCACCAGTACCGACCATCCCATAAGCAGCAACACGCGGGCATCGCGTTCACCGAGACCGCGAATCCAGTAGCGCCAGGCGCCCAGGTAGGCCAGCGACAGCGGGAAAAAATGCAGCACCAGTACCGGCAGGTAGTACCAAAACGGCTGCGCGTGCCCGCCGACCGAGCCGCTGTAGCGTTTGGCCGTTTGCTGCAGCAAGATGTCATTGACATAGGCCAGGTATTCGGGCGTGCCGCGCGCGTGCGCCACCATCAGCATGGGCACCAGCCACAGCGCAATCGCCAGCAGGAACGCCAGAGCACCGCCAGCCCAGCGCCAGGCTGAGGCGGGTACTCGGTTGACGCCATGCCAGCCACGCGCACGCGCCAGCAGGTAAGGCAACAGCATCAGCAACGCGAGCACGCCGACGCCCTTGGTGATCACTCCCAGGCCGGCCGCGAAGCAGCCAAGCCAGTACGCACGCCAGTTCGGTCCTTTGAGAAGGTGCAACAGCAGACCCCAGTTGGCCAGCGTGATCCACATCATGACCAGCGGGTCGATCTGCGCCCGCTTGACCTGGTATGCGAACTGAAATGTCACCAGCAGCGCTGCCGCCGCGAACAGGCCCACGCGCGGGCTCCACAGGCGCCGACCCAGGTCCCAGGTCAGGATAAGCGTCACCATGCCCGCCAGCAGCGAGGGCAGCAGGAAGGCGATGCGCCAGTTGCCGACCAACTGGAACGCAGCGGCCTCCATCCACATCAGCATCGGCGGCTTGTCCGAATACAACTCGTTGCCGCGGTGCGGAAACAACCAGTCGCCAGACTCCACCATGTGCTTGGCCACCAGCGTGAAGCGCGGTTCGTCCGACGGCCAGGGATCGCGCAGGCCGATGCCGGCACCCAGCACCAACAATGCCACCAGCATCAGGCACCAGAAGAGGCGGCGTTCACGTGCGTCAGCCGCCGGATCAGCGTCGGGCGATAGCGTAGAACCGCTGTGCGCCACGCGCATCAATCGGGCGCCCTTGCGCCACGATCGCGCCACAGGAACTGCAGATTGCGGAAATACACGAACAGGCCCGCGCCCTGGCCGATGATGAATACCGGGTCCTCCCGGTGGATCGCGTAGGCGAGCAAGGTCGCGCCGCCACAAATGCTGAAATACCAGAATGCGGTGGGAATTACACTCTTTTTTACTTTCTCGCTGTATAGCCACTGCACCACGAACCGGGCCGAGAAAAGCGCTTGTCCGAGCAAGCCGACCACCAGCCAGGTCTTGTCAATTTCCATCATCAGTCCTTTGCGTTGAGCCGTCGCACCTGCGCCACCCGGGCTCGTCGTTGCAGCCACATGACGCCCACGATATCCACCAGGCCGACCCACAGGCGGTTGCCGATGCCGTAATGCGATTGGCCGTGCTCCCGGTTGCGGTGCGCGACCGGTACCGACTCCACGATGCCGCCGGCGCGCCGGAACAAGGCCGGCAGGAAGCGGTGCATGTGATCGAAATAGGGCAGGTCCAGAAAATCAGCGCGCGCGAACAGCTTCAGTCCGCAGCCGGTATCGGGCGTCGCGTCACCCAGCAGGCGGCTGCGCACGCCGTTGGCCACGCGCGAGGACAGGCGGCGCAGCCAGGTATCGAGCCGCCTGGCCCGCCAGCCGGCGATCAGCACAGGCCCGTTCGCCACGCCCTGCTGCAGGCTGCGCCAGCGCGCCAGCAATGCCGGAATGTCGGACGGGCGGTTCTGGCCGTCACCATCGAGGGTCGCAATCACTGGTGCTCGCGCTGCGCGCACACCGGTGCGCACCGCGGTGCTCTGTCCGCAGTTGTTGCGGTGCTGCAGCACCGCCAGCCAGGGGTGGGTACGCGCATATGCCAACAGCACCTCGGCAGTGTCGTCACTGGACAGGTCGTCGACGAATACGGCCTCGAACGGCGCAACACCGGTCAATGCCGCCAAGATTTCATCCAGCAGCGCGACAACATTGCCGGATTCGTTGTGTACGGGCACAACCACGGAGATTTCTGGAACCGTTGGAGACATGGGGACAACGAAGGGGGATAGCCATGGATTGTCGCATCGGGTCCAGGACGATCACGCACAGCAGCAAACCGGCGCCCGTTGTCAATCGCGCAATGGCCCGTAACCGGTCTCGACCGACATCCGCAGCACCAGCCCGTCCTCGACCGACTTGGCGCGCTCAACGTAGTAACCCATGCCCGGCATCGCCCGCAGGTTGTAAGCGATATCGACTTCGGCGCAATGTTCCAGGATCACCCACAGCGTCGAGCCCTTGCCACTGTGATTGGAGTGTCCGCTGGCCTCGAAGTTCTGGCACATCAGCCGCGCCTGAGCCCGTGTGATCGGCGCCGGATGGGTTCCCGGGAACTGGCCAGAGGGCTGGATCAGGTCGCCATCGCCGCCCTCGAACCGACCGGAGGTGCGGAACTCCTGCGCATGCGCGGGCACCGAGTCGCCACCGGCCAGCTTGCGCAGGTGCTTCTCGCGCACCGGCCGTACCCGGGCCGTTGGGGCCTCGACCTGGGTCGAACTCATATACGCGACGCTGCCGGCAAAAAATTGCTCCAGCGCCTTGGCACGTGCCAGTTGCTCCGAGTCGGCCTCGATCAGCAGCATTTGGTACTGCTCCTGCACCAGCCGCTCGACAAACACCAGATACCGACCCGGTACCACCGGGCTTGCAGCTGCGACAGACTTGATCACACCGGACTCCTGACTGTTCCCGATCGCCGGGCAACGGTATTGCAAATAGGGCCCATGCGCGCTGCATCGATTCGCCCGCATGGGCGGCCGTGGAGCCCTTCGCCGGTTTCAGCGGCGCAGCTACGATCATATGCACCAAAGCCCGCCGGCTCGCGGTTTAATCGCAATCGGCGTCGGGTGCGTCGCCTGACGTTGCGTCGCCAGGACAAGATGCCCGCACCGGCCAACCTGTGTGATGGGCTGAGCCACCGCCACCGCGCCAAACCCAACGGCGACGCCTGCACGAATGAAGCGCTCTGCCTACAATGCCCCTTGCGTCGGCGCATTGCAAAAGTCTCGCCGCAGACCGGTGACCACCGCCTTCCAGCCCTGGCCAGATGGAGACCGCATGACTCAACCAGACCTACCGTCCGCCGCCATCGACATCGCCCTTTGCCCATGCGCTGGATACTCATCTTGACCACGCTACTGCAATTGGCGGCGTGTACCAAGCCACCCTGGCCCCGTGGCACGGTGGAGGAGTTGTTTCCGCAGTCCACCGGCCGGCCGGACATGCGTACCGTGCAGGTTCAGGGACTGTCGATCGGTGTCTCGCAAATGCCGGGCAGCGGTGCAACTCCCATCATGTTCGTGCACGGTTCGCCCGGCGGCTGGACGTCCTGGGCCAGCTTCCTGAACACGCCGGCATTGAACGGATTTGGCCCGCGCATTGCAATTGATCGGCCGGGTTTTGGCCGCTCCGAGGCCGCCGGCGTGATGCCGGACCTGCGGCGCCAGGCCGCATTGCTGGCCGAGCTGATTCCTGCGGGCGCGCCAGCCGTATTGGTCGGCCATTCATTGGGCGGCCCACTGATCGCCTGGATGGCGATCGACCATCCCGAAAAGGTGTGTGGCGGCGTGATGCTGGCCGGATCAATGGCGCCCGAGCTGGAAGCGCCGCGCTGGTACAACCAACTGGCCGACAACTGGCTGGCGCGCCAGATGTTGTCGCCCGCAATGAGCCGCTCGAACCGCGAGATGATGGTGCTGCAGGCCGAATTGCAACGCCTGGAAGCGGCCTTGCCGCTGCTCAAGCGCCCGATGATTGCGATGCAGGGAGACCAGGATCC
Organism: Rhodoferax sp.; assembly: GCA_043759735.1. GTDB lineage: Bacteria > Pseudomonadota > Gammaproteobacteria > Burkholderiales > Burkholderiaceae_C > CAISIP01. The sequence continues at coordinate 13,254 of JAYUQC010000167.1, read as the reverse complement.
GCTGGTCGATCCGCGCACCGCCGACTACCTGGAGCAACGCGCGCCGAAAGACTGGATGCGGGTCGAGCGGCTGCCGGGCAAGGACCACTTCTTCCTGTGGACCGAGCCCGAATCGGTCGTCCGGCAGATCGACAAGCTGAACTGCAGCCTGCCGTGACCACCGACCGCAGCGAGGTTCAGGCGCTGATGGTCTCCAGGCCGCCCATATAGGGCCGCAAGGCCTCGGGCACGGTGACCGATCCGTCGGCATTCTGGTAGTTCTCCAGCACCGCCACCAGGGTGCGACCCACCGCCAGGCCCGACCCGTTGAGCGTATGCACGAATTCGTTCTTGCCCTGCGCGTTCTTGAACCGGGCCTGTAACCGGCGCGCCTGAAACGCCTCGCAATTGGACACCGAGCTGATCTCGCGGTAGGTATTTTGCGCCGGCAGCCAGACCTCCAGATCATGGGTGCGCGCAGAGCTCGGTCCCATATCGCCGGTACACAGCGCCATGACGCGGTAGGGTAGGCCCAGACGCTGCAGGATCGTTTCGGCATGGCGCGTCATGTCTTCCAGCGCCTCGTAGCTGGTATCCGGATGCACGATCTGCACCATCTCGACCTTGTCGAACTGGTGCTGGCGGATCATGCCGCGGGTGTCGCGCCCGTAGCTGCCGGCCTCGGAGCGGAAACATGGTGTGTGGGCAGTCAACCGCAGTGGCAGCGCCGAAAGCGAGAGCACTTCGTCGCGCACGAAATTGGTCAGTGGCACTTCGCTGGTGGGGATCAGGTACAGGGCAGTGGTATCGGGCTGGTCCTCGGCCTCCTGCCCGCCCTTTTTGGCGGCAAACAGATCCCCCTCGAACTTGGGTAGCTGCCCGGTGCCACGCAGGCTGTCGGCATTGACGATGTAGGGCGTGTAGCACTCGGTGTAGCCGTGCTCCAGCGTTTGCACATCGAGCATGAACTGCGCCAGTGCCCGATGCATCCGTGCAATCGGACCCTTCAACACTGTGAATCGGGCCCCGGTCAGCTTTACGCCCAGGTCGAAATCAAGCCCCAAAGGCGTTCCGATATCGACATGGTCTCTTACGGAAAATTCCATCGCCCGTGGCGTGCCCCAGCTGCGAAGCAGCATGTTGTCGGCTTCGCCGGCTCCCACCGGAACACTGGCGTGCGGCAGGTTGGGAACGGCCAACAAGACGGCCTGCAGATCATCCTGGATCTGCTCCAGCCGCGCCGCCGACGCCACCAGTTCGTCCTTGATCGAGGCCACGTCGGCCATCACCGCGCCGACCTCCGCCTGCGCGGCCGCGCCCTGGGACTTGAGCTGCCCAACCCGCTTGCTTTGGCTGTTGCGCCGGGCCTGCAGTTCCTCGGTGCGGGTCTGGATGGTTTTGCGCTCGGCTTCCAGTGTGCGGAACTGGTCCACATCGAGGAACGGCTGGGGATTTTTGCGCGTCTGCAGCCGCGCCACAGCCGCGTCCAGGTCTTTGCGCAGAAGAAGGATGTCTAGCATGGCGCCATTCTAATGACCGCCCCCAGCCCAGCCGCTGCGCGTCTGGCCCCCAAAAGACCTTTTGCCAGGCTACAGCTTGAGGCCCTTGGGCAGCGGGAACTTGGTGCTCTCGACAATGCCGTCGAGCCGGCGTACCGACACCGCCCCCATTGCCTTGATGCGCTTGATCACCTGGCGAACCAACACCTCGGGAGCCGATGCGCCCGCGGTCAGGCCGACCCGCTGGCAGCCCTCAAACCAGGCGGCCTGCATTTCGTCGGCGTTGTCGACCATATAGCTCTGGGTGCCCAGCTTGCGAGCGACCTCGCGCAATCGGTTGCTGTTGGAACTGGTCGGGCTGCCGACCACGATCACCAGGTCGACCTGCGGACTGAGCAGTTTGACTGCGTCCTGGCGGTTCTGGGTGGCGTAACAGATGTCCTGTTGCTTGGGCTGGCGTGCGTTGGGAAATCGTGCCGTGATCGCGGCGGCGATCTGCGCTGCATCGTCCACGCTGAGCGTGGTCTGGGTCACAACTGCCAGCTTCTCCGACTGTACCGGCTGCACCCGCGCCACGTCGGCCACATCTTCGACCAGGTGGATGCCTGCGTCGAGTTGCCCCATCGTGCCCTCGACCTCGGGATGGCCCTTGTGCCCGATCATGATGAACTCGTAACCTTCCTTGTGCAGCTTAGCCACTTCGACATGCACCTTGGTCACCAGTGGACAGGTGGCGTCGAAGATCCGAAAACCCCGGGACCGGGCCTCTTTGTGCACGGCGCGGCTGACACCATGGGCCGAGAACACCAGGGTCGCGCCCGGCGGCACGTCGTCGAGTTCCTCGATGAAGATCGCGCCCTTGGCCTTGAGGTCGTTGACCACATAGGTGTTATGCACGATTTCATGGCGCACATAGATCGGCGCACCGAATTTCTGCAGCGCCCGCTCGACGATCTCGATCGCGCGATCCACGCCGGCACAAAAGCCGCGCGGCTCGGCCAGGATGACTTCCTCGAGTGCAGCGACCGTTTTCACAACACGCCGATCAACTGCACTTCGAACACAACGGGTTGGCCCGCCAATGGATGGTTGAAGTCAAACAGGACGCCGTCCCCTCCCACTGCGTCACCCACCTGCAGCACTGCTCCGGCATAGTTGCCTTGGCCATCCGGCGCGGGAAACTGCACCACATCGCCAACCAGGTAATTTTCAGCCGAGTCGCCGAGCCGGCGCAGCAGTTTGCGCGCGACCCATTGCCGCATCGCGGGCTGGCGTTCGCCAAAAGCCGCGCCTGGCGGCAATTCGAAACGGGCCCGTGCCCCCTCTTCCATGCCCAGCAGGCACTGTTCGAGCGCCGGCGACAGTGCGCCAGAGCCCAGCGACAAAGTTGCCGGCTTGCCGTTGAAGGTGTTGATGATGTCCCCGTGCGGACCGGCCAGGCGGTAGTGCAGGGTCAGGAACGAACCAGGTTCGACGCAGGGAAGGGTTGAAATCATGAGGTCCATCGGTAATCCGGCCCATTGTAGAAACCTGCCGGCATCAAGGAGCAGTGAAGTGGCCGCCTCGGGTGGCGAGCCAGGGTATCCGGCAAGCCGGCAATGAAACAAACAGTACAGCGATCGGGTGGGCGACCCGCTCCCGCCATGGCTCGGCCACGCCGCATCCACCCAATCATGCATGGCGCCCACCGGCCAGGAAGCAACGCGGCTGGAGAATTCGGCTGCATCACCCATCATGAACGCCATTGTAGGAATTGCGTGGTGATGGCCCGCATGCAATCGCCAAAGGCCCCAACACCCACCATGCCGCTCAAGGACCTGCCGGCCGAAGCCCGGCCGCGCGAAAAGCTGCTGGCGCGGGGCCCCGCGGCCCTGGGCGACGTCGAACTGCTGGCCATACTGCTGCGCACCGGCATCCGTGGCAAGGGTGTGTTGCAGATGGCCGAGGAGCTATTGCAACCCAGGTCCAATGGTGACGGCAGGCCCGGCTTCGACGGCATCGCAGGCCTGCTCAATGCCAGCGCAACGGATCTGCGACGCATCAAAGGCCTGGGACCGGCCAAACGCGCCGAACTGCTGGCCGTGCTCGAACTGGCGCGGCGGGCGCTGGCCCAGCAATTGCGCCAGCGCACCGTGTTTGCATCGCCAGGCGCGGTGAAGGACTACCTGCAATTGCATCTGGCCGCCCGGGCGCATGAGGTATTTGCGGTACTCTTCCTGGATGTGCAAAACCGCTTGCTGGCGCTCGAAGAGATGTTTCGCGGCACTTTGACCCAGACCAGCGTCTACCCGCGCGAAGTCGTGCTGCGGGCGCTGCACCACCAGTGCGCCGCTGTCGTGCTGGCGCACAACCACCCCAGCGGCTCGGTGCAGCCCTCGCGTGCCGACGAGGCGCTGACCCAGACCCTGCGCTCGGCGCTGGCCCTGGTCGATGTGCGGGTGCTCGACCATGTCATCGTCGCGCCGGGCCTGTCGCTGTCGATGGCCGAACGAGGGCTGGTATGAAACCCGTACGTTCCATGGCCGAGTTGCGCCAGGTCAAGCAGCATATCGACGCGCAGGCCCGCGCGCTGGCCAAGGAGCAGGCCGATCGCGCAGTCGAACAGGCTGCACTGCGGCAGCGCCAGACCAGTGCGCGCGAATTGTTCATCCGCGCCGCGGGTACGGTCAGCACCATGCCTGACCCGGGGCGCGCGACGCTCACCGGGGCCCGGCCCGATCCGATCCCGCGCCAGCGCCTGCGCGACCAGCAGGCAGTACTTGCTGAGGCGATCAGTGACGACTTCGACGTGAGCACCCTGCTGGACATCGACGACCAGCTCAGTTTCCGGCGCCCGGGCATCGGCACCGACGTGACCCGCAAGCTGCGACTGGGCCATTGGGCGATCCAGCGCCAGCTCGATCTGCACGGATTGCGCAGCGACGCGGCACGTGAGCAGCTTTCCCTGTTCATGCGCCAGGCGCAGTCGCATGGCATCCGGTGTGTGCGGGTGGTCCACGGCAAGGGACTCGGTTCCCCGGGCAAGGCACCGGTACTCAAGAACAAGGTGTACGCGTGGCTGGTGCAAAAGAAAGAAGTGCTGGCCTTCGTGCAGGCCCGGCCGGCCCAGGGCGGGGCCGGCGCGCTGGTGGTGCTGCTGCAACCGGGTGCTTGACCGGAGTCGTTGCGCAGGCTCTAATTGCTTTGCGACGCATCATTGAAGGAGGGGGACGCGATGAAGGACTTCACGCTGGCATCCAGGATGCTAACCCTGCGCGGCGAGTTCTACCCGACCGGATTCATGTTCGTCATGGTGCCCACGCTCGACGACGCCCGCACCATCGAACGCGCCCTGCTGGCCAGGAACATCGGCGGCGAGGATGTGTTGTTGCTGACCAGCCAGGTGGTGCTTGACCAGGTCGTGCCGACCGCGGCACACCATGGCGACACCATGCCGTCGGTCGGCTTCGAAAGCGCCGTCGTGCAGCAGTACCGCGACCTGGCGCTGAAGGGCCATTGCGCGCTGATGATCAAAGCGGGGTCGGCGCAGCACACCGAAGAGGTGATGCAGGTGGTGCGTCAGCTACCGTTCTCAATTGCCGAAAAATACCGCTTCCTGGTGATCGAAGACCTGAGCTGAGTCAAGCGGTATTGCCCACCCGCCGCCGGCCCGTGTTCGGCCAGCCGCCTCACCGCGGCGCGCATGCCCGTAGCGGGGCTCGCCGTGGGGTGCAGCCCTAGAATCATTCAAACCACTCGATTGCGCCGCGCCACGATGTCCTCGTTCGACAAGTTCTTCCAGATTCCGGATCTCGATCCGGCGGTACAAAAGAGCTTTCGGCAGGAGCAACTCAGCGAACTGACCCTGCCCCTTGCCACCAGCCTGATGGAAGGGGGCTTCGTGGCCGTAGTGGCGGCCAAGGCGTTCGACGTCGAACCCTGGGTCATCGCGGTCATCTCCGCGGCGCCGATGTTCGGCAACCTGTCGAGCTTTTTCTGGACCCGCATCGCTACCGGCCGCCCCAAGATCCCAATGGTCGTGGCGTTGCAGACCCTGGTGCTGATGTGTGTGGCCGCGATCGCGGTCAGTCCGCGTTCGCACGACGGAGCCTGGATCCTGCTGGTCAGCGTGGTGCTGAGCCGCGTCCTGATCGCCGGCATCATCACGGTGCGCAGCGTGGCCTGGAGCCTGAATTACGACCGGGTTTTGCGGGCCCGCGCGACGGGACGCCTGCAGGCGATCACCAGCCTGACTGTGGTAATGACCACCAGCGTGGCCGGTCTCATCCTGGATGCCCATCCCGAGAATTTCCGCTATATCTATGGCGCCGGCGCCCTGTTTGGCTGCATCGGCGTGTGGCTGTTCCGCGGCGTGCTGGTGCGTGGCGAGAAACGGCACCGGGTGATGGAGCGCCGGGGCACGCAGGGCGAGCACCGGCGCGACGGCTTTTTCGAAGTACTGCGCAAGGACACGCTGTACGCGCGCTACCAGTTGCACCAGTTCATATCGGGCACCGCCAACATGATGCTGGAGCCGCCGCTGGTCTACCTGGTATCGAAGCAGTTGGGCGCCAGCTATTTTGTGAGCATCGGCATCGTGATGCTGATACCGTTCACGTTGAACCTGACCACCATGCCGTTGTGGGCTCGCTACCTGGACAAGGTCCATGTGACCGAGTTTCGTGCGCGGCAGAATGCCGGCTGGGTAGTGGGCGTGCTGTTCATGTTCTGGGGCGCCTGGACCTTCTCGCTATGGTGGTTGGCGATAGGACGGGTCATCACCGGCATCGTCAATGGCGGCGGCAACCTGGCCTGGCAACTGGGCCACAACGACTTCGCGCCGCGTGACCAGATATCGACCTACATGGGCATCCATGTCACGCTGACCGGCGTGCGCGGTGCTTTCGCGCCCTTTCTGGGCATGGCCCTGTACCTGGGCTGGGACGCCAAGGGCTATGTGCCCGGCTCGACGGGTCTGAGCGCCTGGCTGTTCATGCTGTCGGCGCTGCTGGGGGTGATCGCCTGGCGCGGCTTCGACAGGTTGTGCAAGGACGTACGCACACGGCCACTGAGCCGCTGACGCAGTCAATAGTCCCGATGGCATCATGATCGGGCGCCGACACGCCAGCACGCTACGCCGTTGATCGGGCATCGGGATAGTATCGACGCCATGGTCCGAATTGCTGGCACCCAAAATCGTTCTGAATTCATCCGTGATCCGGCGCTTGCCCTCAGGCGGGGCAGCAAGCTCGAGAGCATGTTGTCGTTGGCGGCCCAACCGGTGGCCAAGGGCGTTGCGCGCGCTACCCACAGCCGGATGAATGCGCAGGATGACGGTCGCCAACTCGCGGCTGCGCGGCGCATCAATATCCGCTGATCGGCCCCATGGACCGCCCCAAGGACCTGATCGATCGTGAAGCCTTGGAACGACTGAAGCAACAGCTTTGAAGCGGTTCATGCTCAGTGCCGATCGATTGAACCGGGCAGCATTCATTGGGGGGCCCGGCGCAAAGTCTCGATCACCGAGCGGCGCAATACATCGCGCAAGCCCCACCAGCCCGCCATCATGGCCAGCACCGCGCCCGCCAGCGCGCCCTCGAGCGGCACCCAGGGCGACGCCGTCCAGGCGAAGTTGAAGACAAAGCGCGCCAACGACCAGCCGACAACCGAGGCCACCAGCGCCGCCAGCAGGCCGGCCAACAGGCCGATGCCGGCGAGTTCGGCGCGTTGCACCTGGCGCAGCAATTTTCCCTGCGCGCCAACCGCGCGCATGATGGCAAACTCGCGCGCCCGTTCCTCGCGGGTTGCGGTAATGGCCGCGAACAACACCACCAGGCCGGCGGCCAGCGTGAAGCCGAACAGGAACTCAACGGCCCGCACAACCTGGTCCAGGATGCGCTGCACCTGCGCCAGCGTGGCACTGACATCGACACTGGTGATGTTCGGAAATTCGCGCACCAGGGCATTGTCGAAGCCGCGCTCTGGCGGCGCCTTGAACGCACTCATGTAGGTCACGGGCACGTCCGGCAACTGGTCCACCGGATAGATCACGAAGAAATTGGCCCGCATCGAACCCCAGTCGACCTTGCGCAACGAGGTGACGCGCGACTCGACGATGACACCGGCAATGTCGAAGCGCATCGTATCGCCCAGCTTGAGATTGAGCGTCTCGGCGATGCCCTCCTCGACGCTGATCGCACCCGCCTCCTGGTCTACCCACTTGCCGGCCGTGATCAGGTTGTGGGGCGGCCGCACGGCGCTGTTGGACAGGTTGAACTCCCGGTCGGCCAGATGCCGGGCCCTCTCGTCCGGCATCTGGTCGGGCACGATCGCACGCCCATTGATCGCGACCAGTCGGCCGCGGATCATCGGGTACCAGTCATAGTCGCGCACGCCGGCCTCGCGCAACCGGTTCTGAAACGTCGGCCCCTGGTCGGGCATGACGTTGATGACAAAACGGTTCGGCGCATTGGCCGGCGTAGCCTGGCGCCAACTGCTGATCAGGTCGGTGCGCAGCAGCACGAGCAGGATCAGCGCCAGCAGTCCGACCGCCAGCGCGCTGACCTGCACCACCGCATAGGCCGGACGCGCTGAAATCTGCCGCGTGGCCAGCACCATCCAGCGCGGAGCAGTGGACTCATTGACGCTGCGCCGCAGGACCTTGACCGCGACCCAGGACAGGCCGGCAAATACCAGCACTGCGCCGGCAAACCCGCCGACCGCAATCAGACCGAGCATCAGGTCGCGGCTGGCCGCCAGCAACAACGCCGCGAACCCGGCCACGCCGACGCCCAGCACCGCCATCGAGGCCGGCTTCAGGTTGCCCACGTCGCGGCGGATCACCCGCAGTGGTGGCACCCGGGCCAGTTGCAGCACCGGCGGCAAACCAAAGGCGACCAGCAGGGTGAGGCCCATGCCCAGGCCGAACGCCACCGGCCACAAGGTCGGCGCCGGCAATCCCACCGCCACCAGGCCCGACAACAACGCGACAAAAATGTAATGCACGCCAAAACCGATGGCCACGCCCAGCGCACTGGCGGCCAGACCGATCAGGCCAAACTCGACGACATAGCCCAGCGCGATGCTACGCTGGCCCAGCCCCAGCACCCGCAACATGGCGCAGTCGTCCAGATGGTTGGCGGCAAATCCCCGGGCCGCCAGCGCCACCGCTACCGCGCTGAGCATGGCCGCGAGCAACGCCACCAGGTTGAGAAATTTCTCGGCCCGGTCCAGCGTCTGGCGGATGTCGGAGCGGCCACCCTCCAGCGTCTCGAGCCGGGTGCCCCGCACCTCGCCCTTGTCGATCACCCGGGTGACCCAGTCGCTGAACTGCTTGACCGGCGGATCGTCGCCGGCAACCGCAAACCGGTAATTCAAGCGGCTCGCCGGCTGCACCAGGCCGGTGGAGGCCAGATCGGCCTGGTTGAACATCACGCGTGGCGAGAAGTTGACGAAACCGCCGCCGCGGTCCGGCTCGATCACGATGATGCGCGCGACCGTGAATCGGGCGTCCCCCAGCAGCAAGGCGTCGCCCAGGCGCAGGTTGAGCGATTCCAGCAATGCCGCGTCGACCCATACCGAGCCGCTCGCGGGCACGTCCTGCGTGGTTTGCCCCGGCGCTTCGATCGCATCGGCAATCGTCAGGCTGCCGCGCAGAGGATATCCCGCCGGGACCGCCTTCAGCGCCACCAGTTTGCTGGCCCCGCCCCGATCGTCCGTTGCACGCGCCATGGTCGGGAAACTGACCGTGGTGGTGGCACGCAGGCCCAGTGCACGGGCCTTGTCGACGATCGCCTGCGGGGTGGGTTTGTCGGTCGACAGCACCACATCACCGCCGAGCAGTTGCCGCGCGTCGCGCTGCAAGCCGCCCTGCAGGCGGTCGGCGAAAAATCCGACCGCCGTCAGGGCCGCCACCGCCAGCGTCACCGCGACGATCAGCAGGCGCAGTTCGCCCGAGCGCAGGTCGCGCCACAAGGAGCGCAGGCCCAACTGCCAGAAAGAAGGTTTCATGCCCCTACCTTAGCCGATTCGCGAAGGCCCCGCGACCGCAGGGTCGGACCGCGTGCCAGGACCTCGTCTGCACACAGCGGCAAACCGCGCCCGGTCAGCGCCCGGTCAGCGCCCGGGTATTGCTCGGGTATTGCTCAAGCAGCGCGCAGGCGCGGGCCGACCAGGCCGGCTTCAAGTTGCAAGCGCTGCGCCCCGCTGAAACACAGGAAGCGTTTGTGTGTCGCACGGCCGATGGTGCACAGGCCCAGGTCCTGTGCCACCGCATGCCCCATCTGGGTGATGCCGCTGCGCGAGACCACAATCGGTACCCCCATCTGGGCCGACTTGATGACCATCTCACTGGTCAGCCGACCCGTGGTGTAGAACACCTTGTCGGCACCGGTCATGCCGGCGCTGGTTGGGTCGATGCTGCGCTCCAAGCTGTCGTCGCCTTCGTCGCGATGCAACCACATCCAGCCGGCAATGGTGTCGATCGCATTGTGGCGACCCACGTCTTCGACGAAAACCAGCAGCTGCTGGCCGCGAAACAGCGCGCAGCCGTGGACCGAACCCGCCGTCTTGTAGGTGCTCTCCTGCAACCGGATGGTGTCGACAATGCCGTACAACTGCGACTGGGTCAGGGTGGCTTCGGGCAGGACCAGCCGATCCACCTCGTTCATCAGATCGCCGAACATGCTGCCCTGGCCGCAGCCGGTGGTCACGACCCGCTTGGCGGTGCGCTGTTCGATATCGGAGACGCCATGGCGTGTCTTGACCGCCGCGACACCGACGTCCCAGTCGACCGTGATTGACTCCACCTCGCTGGCCGAACGCACCAGGCGCTGGTTTCGCAGGTAGCCGAGCACCAGCAGCTCCGGCCGGGCTCCGAGCGTCATCAGCGTGACCAGTTCGCGCTTGTCGACATAAACCGTCAAGGCGCGTTCAGCGGGAATCGAGACCGCCTGCCGTTGCCCATTCTCGTTGACGGCCTCGATCGACTTCGTCAAAGCGGCGCACGCCGATGTCAGACGGGGACGGGGTACAGCTACGGGCATCGACATGCTGCAAGCCTACCGCAAAAAGGCCGAACTGCCGCGCGGTGGGCCCGTCGACACCACATCCGATCAGGGCTTCTTGGGCGCGGCGATCTCGGCAGCCGGCACCTTGCTGCTGGGTGGACCGATCGCGGTGGCTGCCGGCGAATGCGCCCCGGCGGCCTCGGCCGGTTTGACGGGTTCGACCGCCGCGACGAAGACTCCCGGATCGGCACAGGTCGGCGTGGGCGTGGCGGCCTTGGGTTCCTTGCCGGCCGAGCGGGCACTGGACTGGTAATGCGCGACCACCTTGTCCTGTGCCTTGCACAATTGGAACACCGCCACCTTGTCGCTCCAGGCGGTCTTCGGCGCCGCAGCCGCGGCGGCGGCCTTGGCCTCCGCAGTTGGCGGTGGCAATTTGGCGAGCGCCGCGCTAGCGGCGCACAACCCCCCGATCGCGCCCATCAGTACCAAAACGGAGCAATTTTTCATGGTTTGTGCCTCACGCTCGAACGGGTATTGCCGGCGTTGCGGACTGCGAACGCTGCGCGGGAATCTTGCCGGCCTTGATGTCGTCGTACCATTCCTGATGGTGCTCCCGCGCCCAGGCCTCGTCCACATATCCGGTCTTCATGCCCTGGTAGGCCCCCCGCATGCCGATGGTTCCGATATAAATGTGCCCGATGAACATCGCCATCATCAGGACCGCCGCAACCGAGTGCAGCATGTGGCTGATCTGCATGGTCGAGCGCTCATACACCAGCGCGGGCAGCAGCTTGTCCAGCACCAGGCCCGAGCCCACGACGATCAGACCCAGCAGCAGCACACCGCCCCAGAACACCAGTTTTTCGCCGGCATTGAAGCGGTGCGACGGCACCTCCTTGCCGGACAGCATGCCACCACCCTGGCGCAGCCAGGCCAGGTCGCCCTGGCGCGGCAGATTGTCCCGGACGAAGGTGAAGAACACCACTGCAAGCGACACCGCAAACAGCGGCCCGGCAAAGTTGTGTGCGTTCTTGAGCGCATAGCTCAGCCAGCCGAACAGGCTGGCGCCGATGACCGGCAGCAACACGAACTTGCCGAACGCCATCACCAGGCCAGAGACCGCCAGCACACAGAACGCAATGGCATTGGCCCAATGTGCCGATCGCTCGAACGGCGTGAATCGTTCGATGGTGCGGATGCCCGTGCCATCTGCATGGCCGAGCTTGCCCTTGCCGAGATAAAACAGCGCAATGGCGCCCACCACGATCAGCAACAATGCGCCGCCGTACGGAATGATCCATTGGTTGCGCACCTGGCGCCAGGCTTCGCCGGCATTGGTGAAACGCGAGCCAGGATATTGCACGAACGGCTGGATCAGGTTACCCGCTTCCGGCGTCGGCAGGCTGCTGGTGCCGGTGACCCCATTGCCCACCTGGCGCCACATCGGCGCATTATTGCCGGGCTGCACCTGGCCCCGCTGCCCATTGTTCTGGTCCGCGTATCCCGGCGCGGCGCTGGCGTCGGGCTTGACCTCGAAAATGTTCTGGCTCTTGACGCCACCAGCCTCGGCGCCAGCGGCAGGCGGCGTTGCCGGCGCCACGGTCTGCGCCGCTGCGTCTCCGGACTGGCAGGCCAGCCACAGGGCCAGCACGGCAATACCGAATGGTTTGATCATCGTGCGATCCTCGCCGTCAGTTCTTGTTAGCGTAGTAGTCGTCCTGGCCACGCCGGGTGCGCACCTTCAAATGTTCTTCCCAGGACGCCTTGTCGCCCGACTTCCAGCCGGCATCTGTGAACACCTTGCCGGTGCCGGCAGACGGTGCGGCATCGTTGCGCGTGAGGCCGTGCGACTGCGGCTTCTCCGAACACGCGACCAGCGCGCCGGCCAGCGCCAGGATCCACAGTGGCGCCGGCCTCTTGAGAAAACGCCGGACCGTTCCCAAGTTTTCTGGCACCCCCTCGGGGGGCCTGGCGAAGCCAGGGCTGGGGGCGCTCATGACTTGGTACCGGTGGACGACGCGCCGTTGGGCTGCCCGGCCTGCTTGGAGCCGTAGGCAGTGCCCCAACCCCAGACCTCGGCACCCTTGCCGCGCATCACGACCCGGTTGCGGAAGATGTCGGCCACCACATCGCCGTCGCCGGCGATCAGGGCCTTGGTGGAACACATCTCGGCGCAGGCCGGCAGCTTGCCTTCAGCCAGGCGATTGCGCCCGTATTTCTCGAACTCTGCCTGGCTGCCGTGTTCTTCCGGGCCGCCGGCGCAGAAGGTGCATTTGTCCATCTTGCCGCGCACGCCAAACGTGCCCTGCGACGGGAACTGCGGCGCGCCAAACGGGCAGGCGTAGGAGCAATAGCCACAGCCGATGCAGACGTCCTTGTCGTGCAGCACCACGCCTTCGTCGGTGCGGTAGAAGCAGTCGACCGGGCAGACCGCCATGCAGGGCGCGTCGGAGCAGTGCATGCACGCGACCGAGATGCTCTTTTCGCCGGCGATGCCGTCGTTGAGTGTGACCACGCGGCGCCGGTTCACGCCCCAGGGCACGTCGTGCTCGGCCTTGCAGGCGGTGACGCAGCCGTTGCACTCGATGCAACGCTCGGCGTCGCAAATGAACTTCATTCTGGCCATTCGACGATCTCCTTAAGCGGCTCGCTCGATCTGGCACAGCGTGGTCTTGGTCTCTTGCATCATTGTCACGATGTCGTAGCCATAAGTCGTCGCCGTGTTGACCGCTTCGCCGAGGATCAGCGGCTTGGCGCCGCTGGGGTAGTAGGCCGTCAGGTCCGCGCCT
>JAYUQC010000166.1:0-27285 GCA_043759735.1 Rhodoferax sp. | reverse complement strand
ATCATCGTGGTGCCAAGGGTCTTTTGCAGGTGCTTGATTTCGCCGCGCATATGGGCGCGCAGTTTGGCATCCAGGTGGGCGATCGGTTCATCGAACAGGAACAGCTTGGGTTCACGCACAATGGCGCGGCCGATCGCAACACGCTGGCGCTGCCCGCCCGAGAGCTGGGTCGGCTTGCGATGCAGCAGCTCATTGAGCCGCAGCAGGTTTGCCGCGGCCTGCACCTTGCTCTGGATCTGCGCAGGCGGCTCGCCGGCATTCTCCAGCCCGAAGGCCATGTTGTCATAGACGCTCATGTGTGGATATAGCGCGTACGACTGGAACACCATCGCGCAGCCGCGGTGCGCTGCCGATACATTGTTGACCGATTGCCCGTCGATCCGCACCTCACCGCTGGTCGGCTCTTCGAGCCCGGCGATGACCCGCAGCAAGGTCGACTTGCCACAACCCGACGGGCCGACGAAGACGACGAACTGGCCATCCGCCACCTGCAGGTCGATGCCATGCAGGATGGTGGTCTGGTCAAACGACTTGACGATACGGGCGAGTTCGAGGGTGGCCACGCGGAGTTCCTGAATTTGGGGTCAAAGGAGGGCGGAGCAGTGTTACTTGACGCCGGCGCTGGCAATACCGGTGGTGATGTACTTCTGCAAAAAGGCAAACACCAGCGTGATCGGGATCAGCGTGATCACCGTCATCGCCAGCAGGTAATGCCACTGGGTATTGAGTTCGCCCTGGAACGCGTTGAGCGCCAGCTGCAGCGTGAAATATTCCGAGCGCGAAAGCACGATCAGGGGCAGCAGGAAATCGTTCCAGCGCCACATCACCGAGAAAATCGCCAGCACTGCCAGCGCCGGCGCAGCCAGCGGCAAGATGATCTTCCAGTAGATGCGCCATTCGCTGGCATGGTCCATGCGTGCAGCTTCCAGCAACTCGTCTGGAATCGTCAGCATGTACTGGCGCAGCAGAAATACTCCGGTGGGCGTGGCAATGGCCGGCAGGATCACGCCCCACAGGCTGTTGAGCAAGCCCACCGAGTTGATGACCAGGAACACCGGCACCAGGATGATGGTGGGCGGAATCATAAGCGTGGCGATGATCAGCAGGAACACCGCCTTCTGACCGCGAAACCTGTACTTGGACAGTGCAAACGCGGCCATCGAGTTGATCAGCAGCGTCAGCAGCGTGGCCACGACGGTGATGAACACGCTGTTCCATAAATACACTCCAAAGCTGAACTTGCCGAAGATCTCGGTGTAGTTGGAAAACGCAAACTGCAGTTCGTTGACCGGCGTGCGGTCGTTGATGTTGACCCGAATCTGCTGCTCGGGGTTCGCCGGGTCGACCATGGTGGCCATGATGCCGATGCGGCGCACCTGGGCCATCGTGCGCCATTCGCCCTTGTCGTCGCGGGTCAGATACAGCGGCAGCGGCTTGTCGTGGCCGGCCACCTGCACCGACTTTTGGCTGTAGGGCAAAAAGGTGGGCGGAAACTGGCTGATCGCGCTTTCGGTCTTGAACGACGACATCACCAGCCACAGCACTGGCGCAAACATCGTGAACAGGCCGATCATCAGGTAGGCATAACTGAGCCAATCGGTCCAGTCCATCCGGCTACGGCCACGGGTGCGGGTCAGGAAACCGGTCATCGCGCCCTCTGCCCTGCATCCGATGCACGCGTCAGCCGCAACTGGACCAACGTCAGCAACACCAGCCCCAGCGCCAACACCAGCGAAGCGGCAGCGGCCAACCCGTACAGGTGGATCTGCTCGGCAAACCCGGTCTGGTAGATGAACTGCACGATGAAGGTTGTCGCCGAACCCGGGCCGCCACCGGTGAGAACGAACACCTCGTCGAAGATCTGCACCGCGCGGATCATCGCCAGCACCAGCACCACGATCAGATTGGGCATCAACAGCGGCAGGGTGATGCGCCGCAGCGTGCGCCAGGGCGAGGCGCCATCCATCTCGGCTGCCTCGTACATGTCCTTCGGGATCGCTTGCAGGCCAGCCAGCAGAATCAGCGTGTAAAAACCCATGTGGGCCCAGATGGACACGAACACGGTCCAGAAAAACGCCCAGGAAGCGGTTGTCAGCCAGTCGACCGGCGACGCCCCGATGCCCACCAGCACGGCGTTGAACACGCCCTGGCTTTGCAGCAGCCATTTCCAGATCAGCGCCACCACCACCGGCGACAACAGCACCGGATAAAAGAATACGCCGCGCCAGAAACCGCGCCCGATGATCTTGCGGTTAAGCACCAGCGCGGTCACCAGCGACAGCAGCACCATCAGTACCACCTGGATCAGGCTGAACTGCATGGTGTTGAAGATGGCGCGCCAGAACACATCCTTGCGGCAGCTCTGGATGTCGAAATAGTCGCGGCATTCGAACAGGATGCCGAAATTCTCGCCCCCGGTGAACGGCCGATCGAATGGCATCAGGTTGACGCCACCCGTGCTCGCGTAGACCAGGTTGATGGCGATCGGCAGGAAGGTGAACAGGCCGAACACGACCAGGTTCGGCGCGACGAACAACCAGCCCAGCCGCGCCAGCCCCAGCCGGCGCTGCGCCAGCCGGAACAAGGGCTCGAACAGGTTGAAGAAAAGGCCCGCGATGCGTGTCAATAGTGGCACAACGGGCCCTTTGCCGGTTTGGCGCCTACTTCGTCGCTTGCTTGACCGCGTCCGCCATGTCGGCTGCGATCTTGGTCATGGCTTCGTCCGCGCTCATCTCGCCAACGATAGCCTGGGTCACCCGGGTCACGGTGGGCAGCATCACGGCCCGGTTGTACTTATAGCCCTGGAACTGATAGGCCACCGGCGACAGACTGGCCACGCCCGAACCGAACACACCCAGCGCCGCCTGCGCCGCCGGCGTTGCCCCCGGATACTTCACACCCTTCTTGGCCAGACCGGCATGGGCCGGGATGTTGTTGGTCTTGCCGGTGAATTCGGCGTAGTTCGCCTCCTGCGCCATGAAGTCCAGGAACATGCCGACCTCCTTGGGCGACTTGGACGTCTTCAGCGCCACCCAGGCCGCGCCGCCCGGAATGCCGGAACAGGCCGCCGGGCCGCAGGGGTTGGGCACGGCGACCCAATCGAATGCGGTGCCGATGTCTTTTTGCAGCCGGTTGATCTGCCAGGAGCCCGACAATACCATTGCAACGCGCGCATTCTTGAATTCGCCAATCGAGTCGGCATAGCTGGAGCCGCCGGTGCCGCCCCAGACTTCTTTGAGCATCGCGCCGTCCTTGTGCCAGCCGACGAACTTGCTGACCGCGGTCTTGTAGCCGTCGTCCATCACCAGATCGCCTTTGGCATCAAAAATCTTCGCGCCGTAGCTGATCGCCGGGCCGGCAAACCGGTGGCCGGAGCGGTCCCATGCCAGCGCGGCTGGCAACTGGTTGGCCTTGGCCACCTTGCGGGTGGCATCGACCCATTCATCCCAGGTCGCCTTCGGCCCGGGCATCGGCACCTTGGCCTGCTCGAACAGCGTCTTGTTGACATACGGGCCGGTCATCGTCAGCTGCGACATGAAACCGTAAATGCCCTTGTCGCCAGCACTCGGGCGCAACCAGGGCAGGGTGGCGCCAAAGTTGGCCTCCCAGTAGCCCTTGTCCTTCACATGGGCGCTGACGTCCATGTAGTACTTGGACAAGCCCCCCAGGTCGGTCACGCGGGCGATATCCGGGCCCTGGCCGGCAGCCAGCTGCACCGGCAGCTGTTCGACGATGGACTTGTAAGGCACGACGTCGATGACGACCTTGGTGCCGGCGTTCTGGGCTTCGAAGCGCTTGGCCTGCTCGGACACGACATCGCATTCGACGCCGTCCTGGTAACACATGACGCGGATTTCGGCGCCGTGCGCCGCGACGGGCAGGACGAACAGGGCAGCGACAAGCGCGCCAATAGGATGGTTCAGGACACGGGTTACCATGATGGACGCTTTCATGAAAGTGGTTGGATCTGACCGCCATCGTAGGTCAAATCGGCACGACGGCACTTATCGTTTTTACTGACCCGGTCATATAGATAACCTGCTTGACACGATGGTGATTGCGCCTGGTGCGGATTGGCCCGATCCATTGCGAACCCTGGCCGGACGTCGCGTTGCCACTGCCAGTCAGTGGCCGACGCGGCGCCAGGAAATCATGGCGCTGATGCTGCCGCTGATCTACGGACGTTTGCCCGACCGGCCCGTAATAACGCGCATCGCGCGTCTGCACACCGCCACGCTCCGTCGCCTGGGCGGCGCGCGTTCTTTGAGCTGCCGCATCGAGCCCCAGGCCATGGTGCCATTCCAATTGCGGCTGTTCGTACCCCGAGGCACCGGGCCGTTCCCGGTCATCATCAGCGGCGATGGCTGCTGGCACTACGCCGACGACGCCGCGCTCGGCGCGATGCTGGCGCGCGGCTATGTATTCGCTGAATTCAACCGGGTCGAGATCGCACCCGATCCGGGCGGCCCGGCGACCGGCGTGACCCTGTCGCAAGCCCCGGCGCAACCCCGCACCCTGGCGGCATGGGCCTGGGCCTACCACCGAGTGGTGGATGCGCTGCTCCCGCTGGACTGGATCGACACAAAGTCCATTGCCGTGGTCGGCCATTCCCGAGGCGGCAAGGCCGCACTACTGGCCGGCGCAACCGACGAGCGCATTGCATTGACCAGCGCCAACAATTCCGGCGCTGGCGGTGCAGGCAGTTTTCGCCATCAGGGTCCGGGGTCAGAAACCTTGACCGAGCTGCTGCGCCATTTCGGGTATTGGTTCGATCCACAGTTGCAGGCCTATGCCGGTCAAGAGCATGCGCTGCCGTTCGACCAGCATTTCCTGAAGGCGCTCGTCGCCCCGCGCGCCTTGCTGACGACCGAAGCGCTGGACGACCACTGGGCCAACCCGCAAGGCGCCTGGCAAACCCATCGGGCTGCCCGCTGCGTATTCGCCTTGCTGGGCGCGGCACACCGGCAGGCGATCGTGTTTCGTGGCGGCGGTCACGACCACCTGCTTGCCGATTGGCACTGCCTGTTGGACTTTGCCGATGCGGCGCTGCGCGGCATCCCCGTCCAGCGGCCGCCCGAAGTCGATCCGTTTCCGGGACTTCCATTGCCGGCGCGCTGGATGACTTTGCGCCCAGGATGAGTGCCTGTCTCCCAAGAAAACGCCGGGCCGCTCCCAAGTTTTCTTGCACCCCCTTGGGTGGCCTGGCGAAGTCGGGGCTGGGGGCGCTCAGTGGCTGTCACGGCGGCCGATGCACTGGCATTGCACTACGATAGCGCCATGCCCCAATTCGCCGCCAACCTATCCTGGTTGTACTCCGACCTGCCGTTCGCCGACCGCTTCCTGGCCGCCGCACGTGACGGATTCACAGCCGTCGAATGCATGTTTCCCTACGCGCTGCCAAAACAGGAGATCGCCGCGCGGCTGCGCGACAACGGCCTGTCCATGGTGTTGTTCAACGGACCGCCCGGCACGGCTGCGCAGGCCATGCCCGGAGGTACGCCGGACCCGGGCGCAAAGGGAACCGCTGCCTGGCCCGGGCGCGAGGCCGACTTTCGTGCCGGCGTGGCGCTGGCGCTGGAATATGCTGCGGCGTTGCAATGCCCGCGCGTGCACCTGATGGCCGGCCTGGTTCCCAGCGGAGCGGCGCGGGAAGCCATGCAGGGCACTTATGTCGAGAATCTGCGCTGGGCCGCCGCACAGGCGGCGCCTGCCGACGTGCAGATACTGATCGAGCCCATCAACCTGCGCGACAACCCGGGTTATTTTCTGCACCGGCAAGACCATGCGCATGCGCTGGTGCAGCAGGTGGGCGCTGACAACCTCAAGGTGCAGATGGACCTGTACCACTGCCAGATCACCGAAGGCGATGTGGCAACGATGTTGCGCCAGTACCTGCCCAGCGGCCGGGTCGGCCACCTCCAGTTGGCCGGCGTGCCCGAAAGGCATGAGCCCGATACCGGTGAGCTGCATTACCCCTACCTGTTCTCGCTGCTCGATGCGCTCGGCTACCCAGGCTGGATCGGCTGTGAATACCGGCCGCGCGACAAATCGCCGGGCGGCACCTCGCGCGGCTTGCAGTGGGTGCGGCCCTGGCTGAAGGCCAGTTGACCCTGCGCACCGGCGGCTCGACGCCCCCGCCCCAGGGTGCCGGTCGGACCACTACCGCCTAAGTGCGGCCAGCGGCCTGATCGGCCCGCAAGACCAGCACGCGTTCAACCTGCATCTCCTAAGAAAACGCCGGGCCGCTCCCAATTTTTCCTGCATCTCTTGGGGGGCCAGGCGAAGCCAGGGCTGGGCGCGCTCAGACGGTGGCAAGCGGCGCACCGATGGCGCGGTAGGCGGCGCGTACCGCCCGTTCCTCGTTCGGGTCCAGCGGGCACAGCGGCGCGCGCACGTTGAGCCAGGCATCATCGCCGGTCTGCTCGGCCAGCATGGTCTTGTAGACATTGACGAACTGCATTGCGGGACGCAGCGACAACAAGGCCAGCAGCTCCAGCACCAGCCGTTCGTCCGCCGGGGCAACCCGCTGCGGCCTGGCGACGATGCGTGCCATCAGCGCCGGTGCGATATTGGCCAGGCCATTGATCGAGCCGCTGCCGCCGGCGACCATGACCTGCGCCACATATTGCTCGGCGCCGCTGAGGATGGCCAACTGCGGAAACGCCCTGGCCAGCGCCAGACCATTTTCCAGACTGCCACTGCTGTCCTTGACACCGATCACCTGGCCGGCATGCCGCTCGGCCAGCATGCGCACGCTGTCGAGGCCAAAGACCACGCTGGACAGGCCGGGAATATGGTAGAGCAGCATCTTGAGCCGCGGGTCGCCGATGCCGTCCACCACGGTGGACACCGCTGCCATGATGCCCGCGTCGCGCGGCTGGCGGAAATAGAACGGCGGCATATACAGCTGGCGGAAACAACCCTTGGCTATCGCATGCCGGCCCAGGTCGATCGCGTCTGCCAGCGCACTGCAGCTGGTCGTTACCACGATCTGCTCTGGTCGCACGCCGCCAGCGAGCAGGGTCTCGAGCAGTCCCTTGCGCTCAGTATTGGTAAACGCCGGTCCTTCGCTGGTGGTGCCAAAAATGGCTACGCCGTCGCAGCCCCTGGCCAGCAGATGTTTGACGTGGGCTAGCACCCGGCTATTGTCCAGCCGCCCACTGGCAGTTACGGGAGTGAGAATGGCCGGCCAGAGGCCGGAAATATGCTGGTTCAAGTGCTCGTCCTTCAGTGTGGCGTGGATTGGGGACGCCTGGTCGGCGTCCGAGTTGCGGCAGCGGGGGCGCGGGCCAGTTCCAGTGGCGCCGACAACACGCGATCGCGGGCGCTGCGGATATGCGCGTCCAGCAGTTCGGTGGCGAGCGCCGCGTCGCGCTGGCGCAATGCAGCAATGAAACGCATGTGTTCCTGCATCGCAGGAATCAGCCGCGTCGGTGTGATGACGCTGTTCTCGAGCTTGATCAGGCGGATGCGCAGGCTGTTCACGCGATAGATCTCGGACACGATTTCGTTGCCCAGCGCGTCGACCATGCGGTCATGCAGGCCCCAGTCCAGCGCCTGCGCATCGTCGAGCAGATGGCCATCGACCGGCGTTGCACTGGCGCGGCGCAGGATGTCGCGGTGGCTCGCTTCGATCTGTTGGAGCTGCGCGTCACTGGCCGAGTGCACGAAATGACGGATCGCCTCTTGTTCGATCATCGAGCGCACCTGGAATGCGTTGCGAATCAGCTTGAGATCGACATGCGCGATCTGCAGCCCGCGCTGGGGCACGGTCTTGATCAGTCCGGCGGCCTCGAGTCTCGGGATCATCTCGCGCACCGCTCCGAGTGGCATGTCCAGCAAGGTCATCAACTCGCGCTGCGAGATGAATTGCCCGCTGCGAATGCCGCCGCTGAGAATCTGCTGGGTGAATCCCTGGTAAGCGCGGGCGCGTTGGCTGGTGCCTTGGGACGCTGCCACAGCCGCGACCGGCTCCATGGCCTTGCGTTGCGTGGTCATGGGCGCACAACGCCTTTCTTGAGCAAGATGTTGCCGTAGACACGGCGCTCACCGGTCGCCACGATGGCGAACGCAGCGGCAGCACGTTGGTAGAAAGCACAACGCTCAAGTGCAGACGACGGGTTGCAGCCATGCCGCTGCAAAGTGGCGTTGAATGCCTGCACCACCTCGGGCACGCTGGACGGATCGGCGACCACCTGCATCGTGTACGCTGCCTGTGCCACGAAGTCATCCAGCGGCAGGACGGAGAGGACCGCGTCCAGCACCTGTGGCGCGTCGGCACCGGACAGTGGCACCAGGCGCCGGGCGTGGGTCGCAGCGGGAAAGTTGGCATCGGCCAGCACGATCTCATCGCCATGGCCCATGCTGGCGAGCACATGCAGCAGCTCGGGCGACAACAGCGGCGACAGGCCTTTGAGCATGGCGGCGGGTTCAGCGCACAACGCGCATGGCAAGGACGTGTTGACGGGCTGACATGTTAGCAATACTATCACGATGTGGGCCGCACCGGCCGCCGCACCGGCACTCAACAGTGCGGTTGCTTTCGATGCGTCGCGCTGGACACCCTTTGGCACCTACCTGACGGCCGAGGAGTCCTGGGGTAGCCAGCCGCAGCTGTATGGCCGGCTGTTCGAGCTGACCAACCCGACCCAGGCCAATGGCATCGGCAATGTGGTGCACCACAACGCGGTGGCGCGCGTTTCGCATGAAGGCCTGGCATTCGACAAAAACAACAACATGTACTACATCGACGAACTCAATGGCGGCAGCATCTACCGCTACAGCTCGGCAATGCCGGCCAGCGGTGCGACCTACTTCAACGGCGGTGTAAATTCCGTGTTGCGTGTCGGCGACGGCAATACACCCAACGCGACTGGGTCGTTCAGCTGGGTCGCGTTCACCGATGCCACTGGTGCCGGCCTGGCCGGTGCGGTGACCATCACCGACCCGAACGGCGTAATGTCCGTGGACGGGCGCGCCACGACCAATGTAGCGGCGTACAAGGGAACCGACTACCAGCGCCCCGAGGATCTGGAGATCCAGAACCTGGCCAACGGCGACCAGGTCCTGTACGTGGCCACGACGACGACGGACGAGGTGTACTCGATGAATCTTGCCACCGGCATGATGAACACCTTTGTCAGCCGCAGCACCATCGACCTGGCCACCGGAGTTGCGGTCGGCGACGTGTTCAACAACCCGGACAACTTGGCGATCGATGCCGCCGGCAACATCTACATCGTCGAAGACCAGCCGGGCAGTGCGGCCGACATCTGGTTTGCCAACGACGCAAATCGCGATGGCATCGCCGAGTCCGTCGCCCGTTGGGCCACCCTGTCAACGGTCGGCGCCGAGCCCACGGGCCTGTACTTCGATGTGACCAATCCCAACATCGCGTTCGTCAACGTGCAGCACCCCGCCAGTGGTGTAGACCGCATGATCCAGATCACCGCGGTGCCCGAGCCTGGAACCTACGCGATGATGCTGGCGGGTCTGGGCCTGCTGGGCACGATCGCGCGCCGTCGCCGTCCCAAGTAAGCAGCTAATCCAACCATCCCGACGGCGGTCCGGTTTCGGGCCGTTGTCGTTTGCGTGGCAGACCTCGGCGGCGATTGCGGCATGGCCTAAGATGCGCTTTTTGAGTAGGAAGACACCCATGAAAATCGAAACCATCGCTGTCCATGGCGGATACACACCCGACCCGACCACGAAGGCGGTCGCGGTACCGATCTACCAGACGGTCGCCTACGCCTTCGACAACACCCAGCACGGCGCCGACCTGTTCGACCTGAAGGTGGCGGGCAACATATACAGCCGCATCATGAACCCGACCAATGCAGTGCTGGAAGCGCGTGTGGCGGCCATGGAGGGTGGCGTTGGGGGCCTGGCAGTGGCCTCGGGCATGGCCGCGATCACGTATGCTATCCAGACGATCGCAGAGACCGGAGACAACATCGTCTCGGCTTCGACGTTGTACGGTGGCACTTACAACCTGCTGGCCCATACGTTGCCGCAGATGGGCATCGAAACCCGCTTCGCCGACTACCGCGACCCGGCCTCGTTCGCCAAGTTGATCGACCGAAAAACCAAGGCCGTTTTCTGCGAGTCGGTCGGCAACCCCCTGGGCAATATCACCGACCTGGCCGCGCTGGCCAAGGTGGCGCATGCCGCCGGCGTTCCGCTGATCGTCGACAACACGGTGCCCAGTCCCTACCTGTGTCGCCCGTTCGAGCACGGCGCCGACATCGTCGTGCACTCCCTGACCAAGTACCTGGGCGGTCACGGAACCACGATCGGCGGCATGATCGTCGACTCCGGCAAGTTTCCCTGGGCTGAGCACAAGGCACGCTTCAAACGACTCAATGAACCCGATGTGAGCTATCACGGCGTGGTCTACACCGAGGCGCTGGGCCCGGCAGCCTACATCGGCCGCGCCCGCGTCGTGCCGCTGCGCAACATGGGCGCGGCGCTGAGCCCGATGAACGCGTTCCAGATCCTGCAGGGCATCGAGACGCTCGCGGTGCGCATGGACCGGATCTGCGACAACGCCCTGAGTGTGGCCCGATTCCTGAAGTCCCACGCCAAGGTGGGTTGGGTCAACTACGCCGGCCTGCGGGACCATCCCGACCATGGCCTGGTCAAGATCTATATGGGCGGACGGGCCTCGGGCATCATCAGCTTTGGTCTCAAGTCCAAGGACGGCCGCGCGGCAGGTGCCCGGTTTCAGGATGCGCTCAAGCTGTTCACCCGGCTGGTCAACATCGGCGACGCCAAGTCGCTGGCCTGCCATCCGGCATCCACAACGCATCGCCAGCTGGGCGCGGACGAACTGGCCAGGGCGGGAGTGCAGGAGGACATGGTGCGCCTGTCGGTGGGCATCGAACATATCGACGATCTGCTGGAGGATCTGACCCAGGCGCTGGCCAGCACCTGAGCACTTTGTTTTTGGGCCGACGTTTCCGGCGCATGAATTGTCCTGCCGGCGATGCAGGCCAGGCAGGTAGTGCGCTGGCAGACGCGCCAAAGCGGCAAAATAATGCATCCAAAACGCCGCCGCCTGCGTAACATGGTGTGCCGCAGTCCATTTCCGGAGTGCGGTGCGATCCAGCCATTCCGGCCGGAAGCGATTTTTTCCAACCACAAGGGATGCTCACCATGAATTCTTCAAATGCATTGCGCAAGATGATCGTGCCTGCCGCGACATTGTTGGGTGCGGGTTTGCTGGCTGCAAGCCCCGCACAGGCGGAAACGATTGTGGGACTGACCAGCACCAACGCGCTGGTGCTGTTCGACAGCGCCGCGCCGACCCTGGCCGGCCCCGCCATGACGATCACCGGATTGACCGGTGCCGGCGAAAGCATCCTGGGTATCGACTTGCGGCCGTCGAACGGTCTGCTATATGGTCTGGGCAGCCTGGGCAACCTGTACACCCTCAATGCGCTGACCGGCGCAGCGACTTTTGTTTCCGTCCTGTCGACGGGCTTGAGTGGTATCTCGTTCGGAGTCGACTTCAATCCAGCCGCTGACCGCATGCGTGTCACCAGCAATGCCGGCCAGAACCTGCGCATCAATGTGAATACTGGTGCGGCCATCGTCGATGGTGCGCTGAATGGCGCGGTCACGAACATCTCTGCGTCCGCCTACACCAACAACGACAACAATCCCGCCACCGGCACAGCGCTGTTCGGCATCAACAGCGTGAACGACAAGCTGTATAGCCAAAACCCGCCGAACGCCGGAACCCAGGTGGAAATTGGCGCGCTGGGAGTCGACACCAGCGGGGCGGCTGGATTCGATATCAGCGGCGCAACCGGAATCGCGTTCGCATCCTTCACCAATGGCGACACCGCCAAGAGCAGCTTCTACACCATCAATCTGGCCACTGGCGCCGCAAGCCTCACTGGTGCGTTCGGCATCGGCGGCAACACGGTCGTCGCGCCCGCCCTGCTGGACATCACGGTGGCTGCGATACCCGAGCCGTCTACTTATGCGATGCTGCTGGCGGGCCTGGCGCTGCTGGGTACTATCACCAAGCGCCGCAGGAACCGCTAACGCAGGCGTAGGTCGCGCGCGTTGGGTGCGCGTCTGCACCATCCTGCGTCCTTGGTCCTGCGAGGTGTCTGCTGAAAATAACCGGCCGTGTTGACGGTACCCGGGCGCGCAGGCGCTGGCGGTGAGGATGCCAGGGATCGTCTTGCCACGGCGACCGGCCGCGCAGGATTCTTTTCGTTCCCGGGCTTTGCGACCTCGATGTCGGGTATGCTGCCGCAGAGTTGAATCTCTGATCACACGCATGGCATGGCACGGGCCTCTTCACATTCCTGAAACGCGTCCCCTGATCGCGTGCGTCGGTCATTGCGCGATTGATCATGTTTTCCAGGTCGAGCGGTTTCCGGACCGGGCAACCAAGACACCTGCGCACCGTTATCGCAGTGTTGGCGGCGGCATGGCGGCCAACGCGGCACTGGCCTGCGCCCGGCTGGGAGCCCGGGTGCGGTTCGTGGGTGCGGTCGGGCCGGATGACGCCGGGCGGATGGTACGCCAGCAACTTGCCGCCGAGGGCATCGACCTGACCCACCTGCAGGAGGTGCCAGAAACCCATACGTCCGCCTCGGCCATCATTGTCGACAGCCAGGGCGAGCGTCATATCTTCAATCATCGGGGCAACGCGCTGGCCGGTGCCCGGTTGCCCGGTGACCAGGTGTTCGCCGGGTGCGACGCGGTATTGGTCGACCCGCGCTGGCCGGCGGGCGCCCAAGCGGCTTTGACCTGGGCACGCGCCCATGGTCGCCTGTCCGTCTTTGACGCCGACGTCGCGCCAC
Source organism: Rhodoferax sp. (assembly GCA_043759735.1). Lineage (GTDB taxonomy): Bacteria > Pseudomonadota > Gammaproteobacteria > Burkholderiales > Burkholderiaceae_C > CAISIP01. The sequence goes on along the minus strand of JAYUQC010000166.1, from coordinate 14,464 downwards.
AACACGATCTGACGACACTGGTGCCATTGGCGCAATGGGTGGTGTTTTCCGAACCCGGCCTGGCGGTCTGGTCAGGCGCGGTCGCGCAGGAGGCAGCATTGCTGCGCGCGATCTACCTCGGCGCCCGGCGTGCTGCTGTCACGCTGGGTGCAAACGGTGTGATGTTGGTGGCCCAGTCGCGCCTGCACCGGATTTCACCGTTTCCGGTGGTGAGTGTTGACTCCACGGGTGCCGGCGACGTATTCCACGGCGCCCTGACACTGGCACTGGCCAGTGGCCTGGGAGACGTCGACGCGTGCACCTACGCCAGCGCTGCAGCGGCGCTCAAGTGCACCCATGCCGATGGCATCAGCGGCGCGCCGACCGCCGAAGCCGTGCAAGACTTTCTGCTGCAGCGGCGCTGATAACCGGCCGCGATGCAGTATGCAAGTCGACGCTGGCGTTTCTGTTTCTGATAGTGCTGGTGTCAGCATTGCTGGCCATCATCAGTGGCCGCCCCTGTCCACCTGGCGGCCTTCCCTGATGCGATGATCTTTGCGCCAACCACCGACGGACTGCGCCTGGGTCTGGGCGCTGCGCCACTGGGCAACCTGTTCACTGCGATCGACGACGACACGGCCCTGGCGCTGGTGCATTCGGCCTGGGCATCGGGTTGCCGCAGCTTCGATACCGCGCCGCATTATGGCAACGGGTTGAGCGAACATCGACTCGGCCATGCGCTGCGCACATATGGGCGCACCAGTTTCACGTTGTCGACCAAGGTGGGCCGTCTGCTGGTGCCAGATAAGTGCGCGCCGCTGGCACAGAACGGCTACGTCGATGTTTTGCCATTCGTGCAGAGCTGGGACTATTCCGCACGCGGTGTTCGCCGCAGCGTCGAGGACAGCCTGCAGCGCCTGGGCCTGGCCACATTGGACGTGGCCTATGTGCACGACTGCGACGCTGCAGTGCATGGCCAGGACTATCCCCGGGTGCTGCGCCAGGTTGTCGACGAAACCTTGCCGGAAATGCGTCGCATGTGCGGCGAAGGCTTGCTGCGCCACGTCGGGCTGGGCGTCAATGATGTGCAGGTGTGCCTGGACGTGTTGCGGCAGGCCGATCTGGACTGCCTGCTGTTGGCCGGTCGCTACAGCCTGGTGGACCACAGCGCGCTGGCGCAGTTGCTGCCTGTCTGCGCGCAGCGCGGCGTGCGTATGGCCTTGGGTGGCGTGTTCAATTCCGGCATCCTGGCCACCGGCGTGCGCGCCAGCGGGACCATGCCGTTGCGATTCAACTATGCGCAAGCGCCGCAGGCTTGGATCGACCGGGTAGCCGCGGTGGAGGAGGTCTGTGACCGCCACTCGGTCCCGCTGCGCGCCGCGGCCCTGCAATTCCCGCTGGCCCATCCGGCGGTCGAGATCGTGCTGCTCGGGCCCCAGAACCGGTCACAGTGGGAGGACGGCATCGCGATGCTGCGCCATCGCATACCCGCTGCGTTCTGGCAGGAATTGCGGGCCAGGGACCTGGTACCGGCAGCCGCGCCGCTGCCAAACAGCAAACGCGCATGATCGACGCGCATTTCCATATCTGGCAGTTATCGCGTGGCGATTACGGCTGGCTGACCTCTGCCATGGGCAGCATCTATCGGGACGTCACACTGGACGACTGGCGCCGCGAGAGCCGTTCCCGGGGAGTGACTGCGGGCGTGGTGGTGCAAGCCGCGCCAACCGAGGCGGAAACCTGTTTCCTGTTGCAGCAAGCACAGCACGCCGCCGATGTGCTGGGCGTCGTCGGATGGGTCGATCTGCTGGCGCCGCTGGCGCCGGCTCGCATCGCTGCGCTGGCCGCGCAACCCGGCAAACTCAAGGCCCTGCGCCCGATGCTGCAGGACATCGCCGATCCCGACTGGATCCTGCAAGACGCCTTGCAACCGGCGTTCGAAGCCATGCTGGCTTGTGACCTCGCGTTCGATGCGCTGGTCAAGCCGGCACATCTGCCGCGCATTGCGGTTATCGCGCGCCGTTACCCGACTCTGCGCATCGTGATCGACCATGCGGCCAAGCCCGACATTGCGCACGGCCAATGGGCGCACTGGGCTGACGGCCTGGCCCTGCTGGCGTCCGAGCCGCAGGTGGCGTGCAAACTGTCGGGCCTGTGGACCGAAGCGCCGCCCGACACGCCCGTAGCTGCGCTGGCGCCGTATGTGCGCTATGTACTGGACAGTTTCGGTGCCTCGCGGGTGATGTGGGGAAGCGACTGGCCGGTACTCGAGCGCGCGGGCGACTACGCCGCCTGGCAAGCCGCGGCGACCGGCACGCTGAGCGCGGCGCAGCTTGCCGAAGTAACGGACGCAGTCGCCCGACGGGTCTATCGGTTGTAGCCTTTTTGCCAGCCCTTGTCCCGCCGGAGCGCGGACTTGATACGATGGGGCAAATTCCAGAAAGCCTTTCCATGAATGCCCCCTTGCACAAGGAACTGCCGCGCAATGTGTTGAACGATGCCCTGGCTCTGGAGCATGCCGACGCCAAGTGGGACGGCGACATCGTCGGCCAGCTGAAGGACTACATCCAGGTGCCGGCCAAGTCGCCCGGATTCGATGCGGCATGGGCAGAGCATGGCCACATTGAAACCGTGTTGCGCTCGGCTGCAAGCTGGGTCGAGGCGCAACGGATCGACGGCCTGCGGCTGGAGATCGTGCGCATCGAAGGCCGTACGCCGGTGCTGTTCTTCGAGCTTAGCGCGACCCGGGCGGACTCCGCCCAGACGGTGTTGATGTATGGCCACCTGGACAAACAACCCGAATTTACCGGCTGGCGCAATGACCTTGGCCCATGGACGCCGAAATACGAAGATGGCAAGCTGTATGGGCGCGGCGGCGCCGACGACGGCTATGCGGTCTACGCCAGCATCGCGGCAATACAGGCACTCAAGGCCCAGGGTGTGCCCCATCCGCGCATCGTGGGCCTGGTGGAGACCTGCGAAGAAAGCGGGTCCTACGATCTGCTGCCCTATGTCGATGCACTGCGTCCGCGCCTGGGCGACGTGGCGCTGGTCATCTGCCTGGACTCGGGCGCCGGCAATTACGACCAGTTGTGGCTGACCACCAGCCTGCGCGGCATGGCCAGCGGCACGCTCAAGGTCGAGGTGCTGACAGAAGGCATCCATTCGGGCGACGCCTCCGGCCTGGTGCCGTCGAGTTTCCGCATCATGCGCCAGGTACTGGATCGGCTCGAAGACAGCGCGACGGGCCGCTTGCTGCCGGCCAGTTTCCATTGCGAGGTGCCATCGGATCGGCTGGCCCAGGCCCGGGCCACGGCAGCGATCCTGGGCGACGAGGTAACCCGGCGTTTTCCGTGGGCGCACTACGACTGCGAGGGCGCGCGCAGCTTCGTGCTGCCCACCACGTCCGACCCGGTGCAGGCCTTGATCAACCGCACCTGGATACCGACACTCAGTGTCACCGGAGCCGAGGGCTTTCCGGCCCTGGCCGACGCCGGCAACGTATTGCGCCCCTACACCGCGTTCAAGCTCAGCCTGCGCCTGCCACCCTTGGTCGATGCGGCCCAGGCGGTGCAGGAAATGAAGGCCTTGCTCGAGGACAACGCGCCCTATCAGGCGCGCGTTACGTTTGAGTGCAAGGGCGGTGCCACGGGATGGAACGCGCCGCCCATGGTGCCGTGGTTCGAGCAGGCGCTCCACGCCGCGTCGAGGGCCCATTTCGACGCTCCGTGCGGATACATCGGCCAGGGCGGAACCATTCCACTGATGAACTTGCTCGAACGCGGCTTTCCCAAGGCGCAGATGATGGTGTGCGGGGTGCTGGGCCCCAAAAGCAATGCCCATGGACCGAATGAGTTCCTGCATGTGCCGTTCGCCAAGAAGCTGACCGCTGCTGTTGCCCGGGTCATCGTCGGTTTGCCATGAGCCCAGCGCCCATGCGTTCGATGCCGGCGCCCTGTGTTGCCGCTTGTGCCCCATTTCGGGCGCGCCGCTGCGCTGGGCGCGATGCGGGGGACCTCGATGGCTGAAACCAATTTCAGCCCGCTGACAGCGCGCGACGGCACCAATCTGGTGGTGATGGACTGGCCGCTGGTGAAAGCACCGGTGCGTGGCGTGGTGCTGATCGTGCATGGTCTGGGCGAGCATGCATGGCGCTACGACCATGTGGCCAAACACCTGAACAACTGGGGCTTTGCGGTCAGAGCCTACGACCAATATGGGCATGGCGAATCCATGGGCCAGCGTGGCGCCTTGCCTGCCAACGACCGGCTGCTGCACGATCTGGCCGAGGTGGTGGACGAATCGCGTGCACGCATGCACGCCGAGACGCCGCTGATCGTGTTGGGGCACAGCATGGGCGGACTGGTTGCCGCGCGCTTTGTATCGCTCAAACTGCGCAAGATTGAGGCTTTGGTGCTGTCGTCGCCGGCACTCGACCCTGGCCTCGGCGGCTTGCAGAAGCTACTGCTGGCAGTATTGCCCAAGATTGCCCCGGATCTGCGCGTTGGCAACGGACTCGATGCGAACTACCTGTCGCACGACCCGGCTGTCGTAGCGCGCTACAAAGCCGATCCGCTGGTGCATGACCGCGTCTCCGCCCGATTGGCAGCCTTCATCGCCGAGAACGGTCCGGCCGTCGTCAGCGACGCACCAAACTGGAAACTGCCAACGCTGCTGTTGTATGCCGGCTCGGACAAATTGGTGAATCCGGCTGGCAGCCGCGCCTTTGCCAGCGCCGCACCGCCGTCGATGGTGACGTCTCACTGCTTCGCGTCGCTTTACCACGAGATATTCAACGAGGCGGCGCCGGATGACGCGCTGGTATTCGCACAACTCAAGGCCTGGCTCGACGCGCGCTTCTAGACCGGGGCCTCTTGCCGGGCGGCGATTCGCCATGCGAGCCAGCCCAGCGCGAGCGCCGTCAAGGCAATGGGAAACAGCGAGCCCAGGTTGAGCAGATACCAGCCCTGGGTGGTGACCAGTGCGCCGGAGGCGAACGAGGTCACAGCCATGACCGCGAAAACACAAAAATTGATCGCCGCCTGGGCCTGGTCTTTCTCTTCCGGGCGGTAGGCCTTGAGTGACAGGTTCGTGCTGCCAGTGAAGAGGAAATTCCAGCCAACGCCCAGCAAGAACAGCGCCAACACGAACTGGTGCAGTTCGACCCCGGACAACGCGATCGCGATGCACACGACATTGAGCACCACGCCAACCGACATGATCTGCAGCGTTCCGAAGCGCCGGATCAGGTGGCCGGTGAAAAATCCCGGCGCGAACATCCCGATTACATGCCACTGCAGCACCAGCGCGGTATCCTCGAACGGCAGCTGGCACACCTGCATCGCCAGTGGCGTGGCCGCCATCAGCAGGTTCATCACACCATAGCCCAGCGCGGCGCCCAGTGTCGACACAATGAAGATCGGCTGGCGCATGATCTGCCCCAGCGGCCGGCCCACGGGGCCGTCCTTTCGCTTGGGCGACACTGGCGGAAACCGCAGCATGGCCATGATGGCCATCGCGAGCAGCGCCACGACGGCCAGCGCCAGATAAGCGCCGACAAATGGGGTCGCCGTCAATGCCTTGGTGCGCGTGGCGATGTTGGGCCCGATGACTGCACCGGCCAGGCCGCCGGCCAGCACCAGGGAAATCGCCTTCTCACGGTACGTGGGGGCGGCAAGTTCGGCAGCGGCAAATCGGTACAACTGACCGTTGGCGTTGTAGTAACCGGCAACGACGGTAGCGGCCACCAACAGCCAGAAGCTGTGCGCCATCACCGCATAGGCGCAGGCCAAAGCAGAAACCAGGGCCACGGCCAGCCCGATCTGGAACGACACCTTGCGGCCCCATGCCATCTGGGTACGGGCCACCAGTGGCGTGCTCAACGCACCACCCACCACATACGCCATGACGGGCAGCGTGGCCATCCAACCCAGTGGGGCCAGGCTCAGTCCGATCAGGCCATTGATCGCGATGAAAATGATGTTGTTGGTCAGCCGCAGGCCTTGGCAGGCCGCCAACAGCACAAGGTTTCGGTTCATGCCAGCAGTGTAAGTGCCGCTATCGCCGCTGTCTCGGCGCGCAGCACGCGGGCGCCCAGGGACACCGGACGATGGCCCGCCGCGATGGCAAGCGCCTCTTCTGCAGGACTGAGCCCTCCCTCGGGGCCGCACAGGAAAGTGATGCTGCGCGTGTCGACATTCAAGCCCGCACGCCATTGCAAGAGCGCGCCCGCCTGCAGCTGCAGGGACAGGATCAACAAGGCGCCGGCCGCAGCGCCCGGGGCAGGTTCACGCCGCAGCCATTGGGTCAGCGTCATCGCCGGGCCGATCTGCGGCACCCGATTGCGGCCGCATTGTTCGCAGGCTGCGACCGCAACGCTCTGCCAATGCGCCAGCTTTTTGAGCCCGCGTTGTGGGTCCAGCCGAATAATGCTGCGTTCCGTCATCAACGGCTGGATCGATGCGACACCGAGCTCGGTCGCTTTCTCAATCAGCCAATCCATGCGCTCATTGGCCGGAATGCCGATGGCCAGATGCAGGGGGTGGGCCGATTCGCGTTCGACGGGGTCATGTGCACCAACCATCACCTGCACCGTCTGGCGGCCCATGGCGATCACGGTAGCGGCAAACTCTCCGCCCGACGCTGCGCTGTCTGGAGAATGGCCAAACAACGTGATGGCGGCTCCCGGTTGCAGCCGCAGCACCTGCACATGGCGTGCCGCCGCAGCAGGCAGCTCCAGTGCCATCGCAGTCTCCAGCGGCAGCGGGCAATAAAAGCGTGGGCCAGTGGCCATGTCGATCAATCGCGCGAGCGCCGCGATCTACATCCGTCCGTAGACAAAACCGCTTTGCTCGACAATCCCCTCGACCTGATCGACCAGGCGCAACAAGGGTTTGAGTTCACGATAACGCGCAGCGGTGCTGCGGATGTAGTGGATGAAGCGCGGGGCGTCGGCCAGGTACTGGGGCTTGCCGTCGCGCAGCGTCAGCCGCGCAAAAATGCCGGTAACGCTGAGGTGGCGTTGCAGGCCCATCCATTCCACGGCCCGATAAAAGGCAGCAAAATCCGCACCGACCGCAAGGCCGGCCGCGCGCGCCTTTTCCCAGTACCGGATGGTTACATCGAGCACGAAGTCCTCGTCCCAGCTGAGGAACGCATCGCGCATCAGACTGGCAATGTCATAGGTGATGGGCCCGATGACGGCATCCTGGAAGTCGAGTACGCCCAGTACGGCGGCCGGTGCCATTGCGGCATCACCGGGCATGGGCGTCATCAGGTTGCGTGGCATGAAATCACGATGCACATAGACACTGGGCCAGGCCAGGTTGTCCCGCACAAGCAGCGCAAAACACGCCACCAGCGTCTCCTGCATTCGCACGTCGAGCGTGATGGCCCGGTGCTGCTGCACATACCACTGCGGGAACAACCCGAGCTCACGCCCAAGCAGAGCCTCGTCATACGCCGGCAAGACGCCAGGACGGGACGCCAATTGCCAGGCAATCAGTGCATCCACCGCCTGCAGGTACAGGGGCAGATTGGCCTGCGGATCGCCCGGGTCGATCGCCTGCATCATGGTCTGCCGGCCCAGGTCACTGAGCAGCAGGAATCCGTGCGGACGGTCCCAGGCCAGTACCTGCGGCACGCGAAGACCCGCCTGGGCCATCAGGTCGGCGATGCGTACGAACGACTCACTGTCCTCCTTGTCCGGCGGCGCATCCATGACGATGCGGGTCTGATCCCTGCCGTTGACGCGCAGGTAGCGGCGAAAACTGGCGTCGGCCGACGCCAGTTGCAGGGATGCGCCGTCGAGTCCGTGCGCTGGACCGATGTCGGCTAACCATTGCTCGAAAGCCAGCCTTCGCCGCGGGTCGGACCATATGATCGAATCGGGACCTGCTGGCGTGGGTGCCCAGCCGGGCAGACTGGCGGAAGTGGCGGTGTCGCTCATGGATAATCCATTCTACAAACCCGCCGTGCGCGGGCTTCGACCTTTAGCCAGTTTTCCGTACTGCTTGATTCCAACGACCGCCTTGTCCATGCACCTAGCATTGCCCGAAACCGAACCGTTGGCCAATGGCCATGCGCCGGTCTGGGCACGTTGGCCCCTATGGGTCATCAGCGCCTGTGCGTGCCTGGGCGGGCCGTCCACCTGGGCTCAGGCGCAGCCGGAACTGCCTTTCCTGCAACTCAAAAGCAGCCGCATATTGCGCGATGCAATACCGCGCGCGGATCGCGACAGCCAGCCATCCTTCGTGTATGGAGACCGAATGTCATCGCGTACCGACCTGGAGACAGTTGTCGAAGGTCTGGCGGTATTGCGGCGCGGAGACACGGTGATTCGCGCTGACCGGTTGGAGTACTACCAGCCCGAAGATCTGGCCAAGGCACGCGGCAACGTCCGCATCAACCGGGCCGGGGATGTCTACGAAGGCCCGGAACTTGAACTCAAGGTGGAGGCGTTTGAAGGGTTTTTTCGTAACCCGCGTTACCAGTTGTTGAAGAACCAGGGCCATGGTGAGGCCGAACGCGTCGACTTTATCGATGAGAAGCGCGCTATCGTGCGCAACGCCAGCTTTACCACCTGCCCACGGCGCCCCGGACCGGGCTGGATGCCGGACTGGATCATCCGCGCGGCCAGCATCAGCATCGACAACGAAGAGGACGTTGGCTCGGCGGAATCGGCCGTCCTGAGTTTCAAGGGTGTGCCTTTGTTGCCGGTACCGGCGTTCACGTTTCCGCTGAGCAATCGGCGTAAATCGGGTGTCTTGCCGCCCACGTTCGGGATCGACAACGTCAATGGCATCGAAGTGACTGCGCCGTATTACTGGAACATTGCGCCCAACCGGGACGCAACCTTGACACCATCGTTGATGACCAAGCGCGGTGTCGAATTGGGTGCAGAGTTTCGCTACCTGGAATCGGACTACAGGGGTGAGTTCAAGGCGAACTACATGCCGGACGACAAACTGCGCAATGCCACGCGCTGGGGCTATTCGCTGAGCCACAGCGGATCGCTGGCAAGCGGCTTGCGCTCGGTCGGAAATGTGGGCGTCTCGCTGTCGCTCAACCGCGTGAGTGACGACAACTACTGGCGCGACTTCAGCCGGGTCAGTCCCGGATTGACCCAGCGCCTGCTACCCAACGACTTCAACCTGACATGGTCCAGTGGCAACTTCTCGTCCAGCCTGCGCTTGCTCAAGTGGCAAACGCTGCAGGACGTGGACTCTCCCATCACGCCGCCGTACGACCGTCTGCCGCAACTGACGATGCGCTATGCCCGAGCCAATTTGAACGGATTCGATCTGTCGCTCGACGCTGATGCAACGCAGTTCGAGTCCGACCGCACGCTGACGAATCAACCGAACGCGCGTCGGATGTTTTCGCAGCTGGAAGTGGCCAGGCCATGGGTCTTGCCGTCGGGTTACATCACGCCCAAGTTGCGGCTCCACGCGACCAACTACCAGTTCGACAGCGCATTGGTCAACGGCAAGACGTCGGCCAGTCGCATTGTTCCCACTTTCAGCCTGGATAGCGGACTGGTATTCGAACGCGATTCCAGCCTGTTCGGTCGGGCATTTCGACAAACACTGGAACCGCGCGCCTTCTACGTATTCACACCCTACCGCGACCAAAGCGCGCTGCCCAATTACGACAGCGGCGTGAACGATTTCAATTTCGCCAGCATCTACACCGACAACGCATTCGTCGGCAACGACCGCATATCGGACAGCAAGCTGCTGACCGTGGGTGTATCCACGCGCTTGCTCGACCCGGCCACTGGCGCTGAAGCGGCGCGCTTCGGCATTGCCCAGCGCTTGCGGTTCAAGGACCAGCGGGTGGCACTGCCCGGTGGCGCCACCGTGGCCAAGGGCTTCAGCGATGTACTGGTCGGGGCGACGCTAAACCTGGATCCGCGCTGGTCATTCGACTCAACCGTGCAATTCGACCCGGACACCCGGCGTTCGGTACGATCGACAATCGGCGGGCGCTACAGCCCGGGCAACTACCGGGTGATCAGCGCCGCGTATCGCTTGCAGCGCGGCTCCAGTGAGCAGTTGGATGTCGCGTGGCAATGGCCGGTCAACGACCTGTGGGGAGACCGGGGCGAGGAGCTCGGCAGCGGACAGGGGCAAGGAGCGGGTCGCTGGTATGCCGTGGGCCGCATGAACTTCAGCCTGCGCGATGGCAAACTGGTCGATTCCGTACTCGGCTTCGAATACGACGGTGGATGCTGGCTGGGTCGCGTCGTTCTGGACCGCCTTCAGACCGGCACCACCACCGCCAGCAACCGCATACTGTTCCAACTGGAGTTTGTCGGCTTTTCGCGGCTCGGATCCAACCCGCTGGATACTCTCAAACGCAGCATTCCCCGCTACCAGTATCTGCGTGAAACCACCACCAGCCCGAGCCGCTTCAGCAACTACGATTGAACCACGATGACATCTGGCTTTTCGCGCATTTTCTGGGCAGTCCTTGTTGGCTGCAACGTACTCTCGGTGCAAGCACAAGGCATTCGGCTGCCGGGGGCCATCGGCGGCGCAGGCACCACCGACACGGCTACTGTCGGCGCCCAGCGCGCGTCGGATTACATCGTGGCAGTCGTCAACAGCGACCCGATCACCAACATCCAGGTGCGACAGGAAATGCAGCGCATCGGGCAACAACTGGTGCTACAACAGCGGCCCGTACCTGTGCCGGCCCTGCTGGCCGGGCAGGCGTTGGAGCGACTCATCACCGAGCGCAGCCAGATCCAGTATGCGCGAGACGTGGGCATCAAGATCGAAGACTTCGCGCTGGACGAGGCCGAGCGGGCGGTAGCGCGGCAAAACCAGGTAGAACTGGAGGAGGTGCACCGGCGCCTGAAAGCCGACGGAATCTCACGCAACCAGTTTCGAAGTTCGCTCCGCGACCAGATGTTGTTGTCCCGCGTGCGCGAACGCGAAGTCGACCAGCGGGTCAGGGTGTCGGAACTCGACATCGACCAATATCTGAAGGAGCAGCAGCGCGACGCCGGCGTTATGCTTTCCGAAGTGAATATCGCGCATATCCTGTTGGCGTTGCCCGAAGCTGCCAGTGCGGCGCAGATCGAACAGGGTCAGGCACAGGCTGATCAGATCATGGCGCGCGCGCGCGTCGGCGAAGACTTCTCGGCCCTGGCGCGCGTGCTATCCAAGGCGCCCGACGCTGAGGCCGGCGGGCTGTTCGGCATGCGACCGGTGGAGCGGTATCCGCAGCTCTTTGTCGATGCCGTACGCATGCTGGAGCCCGGGGCCATGACCACGGTGCGTTCGGACGCCGGACTGCATGTGCTCCGACTGATCGAAAAACGTGTCGCAGGCGCCCCCGCTACCAGCGCAATGCAAACCCGCGCCAGTCACATTCTGTTGCGCCCTGGCGCTGCAATGGATGAAGCGGCCGCAGTCGCCAAACTGGAAGACTTCCGCAAGCGCATATTGGCGGGGCAGTCGAGTTTCGAAGCCCTGGCGGGCGAGCACTCACAGGACGGCAGCGCCGCCCAGGGCGGGGATCTGGGTTGGTCGACTCCCGGGCGTTTTGTGCCGGAGTTCGAATCCGCCTTGGCATCGCTTGCACCGGGTCAGATCGGTCCGCCTCTGGTGTCGCGTTTCGGAGTGCACCTGATTCGCGTGATCGAGCGAAAGTCCGCGCCACTGAATGAGCGGGAGCAACGCGAGGCCGTGCGGGCAGTCTTGCGCGAGAAGAAACTCGATGACGCCTACCTCAGCTGGAGCCGCGACTTGCGCGCGCGCGCCTACGTCGATCTGCGCCAGCCACCGAGTTGACACCGACGATGACACGCCAGACCAAGCCGTCATCCGGTGGTGCGTCTGGGTTGGGCGCGAGGACCGGCACGCAAACCGGTCGCTTGGGCGCGCATGCGCCGCGCAAGCGCTTTGGGCAGCATTTCCTGGTTGACAACACCATCATCGATGCCATCGTGCGCACGGTGGCACCGAAGGCTGGTGAACTGTTGGTGGAGATCGGCCCCGGGTTGGGCGCCTTGACACAACCCCTGGTGGAACGGCTGGGCCATCTGGCGGTGATCGAACTCGACCGCGATCTCGCCGCACGGTTGCAGGGGCGGCCCGACCTGACCGTCGTGCAGGCCGACGTGCTCAACGTGGACTTCGCGCAATTGCTGCACACTCTGGACGCTTCGGGCAGGTTCATGCGGCCCGGCGACAGCGCGCTGCGATTGCGCGTGGTCGGCAATCTGCCCTACAACATCTCGACGCCCATCCTGTTCCATCTTCTGGACCATGCCGATTTGGTCCTGGATCAGCACTTCATGTTGCAAAAGGAAGTCGTCGACCGCATGGTCGCTTTGCCGGATACCTCTGCCTATGGACGGCTGAGCGTAATGCTGCAGTGGCGTTATGCCATGGATAGTTTCCTGCATGTTCCGCCCGGCAGTTTTGCGCCACCGCCGCGGGTTGACAGTGCGGTGGTGCGCATGCTGTCGCGGCCCGATGCAAAACCGGTGGACGTTGACAGACTCAGCACAATCGTCCAGGTCGCCTTCAGCCAGCGGCGCAAACTTCTGAGACACACCCTGGGCCATTGGCTCGATGAACAGGCCTGGCCGGGAGACTTTGATCTGCAGCGCCGTGCGCAGGAGGTCCCTGTCGATGAGTTCGTGGCGTTGGCCAACCGCACATCGGCATAGGGGGCAGCCATTTTCGGCTGCGCCCCTGCCACACCACCCGGCATGCGGGTCCGCACCGGGCGGTTCGAGAAGTTGAGGTCATGAGAGCCGCGGCAGACCCATCTTATCGAAATGATCGATGGTCAGCACGCTATTGAGTAACTTGGCGCTGTTGCGCCACCAGCGCCTGGAATTGGCCGCCACACGCCGCGCCACGTCCTGCGGCGCCCCCAGCGCTCGCAGTTCGCGGTAGATGGTCGTACCCCGCTTCCATTGCTTGAGCTGTATTGCCCGCAGGCGATGACGCATCCACTCGTCCAGCTCACGCCAGACGGTTGGTGTTTGCGCCAGCCCGAAGTAGGCTTTCCAGCCCAATAAATACGGCCGCAGACGCTGCACCACCTCGTGCAGGCTTCGTCCTCCCGAGCGCCGGCTCAGTTGCCTGATCCGCTGCTTGAATGTTGCCATCGGCTTGGCGGCCACCGCGCGCTTGACCGCCCCCTTTGGTCCTGCACGCAGGCAGTAACCCAGGAACTTGCGACCAAACACACTGCCCACCGCACTCTTGGCCTCGTTGACCGTCAGATGCAATTTGGCGTACATACGCCGCAGCAAGGCCATCACCCGTTCGCCCGCCTTTCGACTGCGAACATACACGTTGCTGTCGTCAGCGTAACGCGCGAAACAATGTCCCCGCCGCTCCAACTCCTTGTCCACCTCGTCCAGCAACACGTTGGCCAGCAGCGGCGACAGAGGCCCGCCTTGCGGCGTTCCCTGGTACCGCTGCTGCACCACGCCATCGCTCATGATGCCGCTGTTCAGGTAGGCACGGATCAGCCGGATCACTCCGGCGTCCCCGATACGTTTCTGCAAGCGGTCTATGAGAATGTCGTGGTTGACCCGGTCAAAGAACTTCTCCAGATCGACATCCACTACGACCCGCCGACCGGACTGTACGTACGACTGCGCGGCCAATACCGCGTCCTGTGCACGCCGGCCCGGCCGAAAGCCGTAGCTGTGCTCACTGAAGGTGGGGTCCACAATTGGCTGCAGCACTTGCAGCAATGCCTGCTGGATCAGCCGATCCGTCACCGTCGGGATACCCAACTCGCGCTGGCCCCCATCGGGCTTGGGGATCGTTACCCGGCGTACCGCGCTGGGGCGGTACGTCCCTGCCAGTAATTGTTGGCGAATCACCGGCCAATGGGTTGCCAGATGCCTGGCCGTCTGGTCTATATCCAGTCCGTCCACACCCGCTGCCCCCTTGTTGGCCCGCACCCGCTTGAACGCTCGCTGCAGGTTCTCTCTTGTCAGCGCCGCTTGCAGCAGCGCCGAGCCCGTGTTCTCGGTTGCATGTCGCGGGCAGCCCCCTTCGTCGCTGACGGCTTCGCACCCGGCTTCACCGTGCGCTACCCCCGCCCGCCCCGGTTTCCCGGACATCTGACGCAATGCTGGCTGCATCGACATGGCCTCGAACTCTCCTCCTCGTTCGGTCCTTCGCCTCCGGTCTTCTCCCATGGTGGGCCTCGCCTCGGACTACTACGACCTCTGCTGACTTCTCGCTCCGGTTCGACACCGTCGCCCTTTCAGGCGCGAGGCGAGATCTCCCCAGGTAAGAACGCACTCCTTCATCACACAACCGCCAGATTTACGCCACCTGAGCCTTGGTCACAAAAGCTTCGCGGTTTCATGCCCGCTCGCCTTGCTCGGCATCGCCTTCTATCTGGTTCTTGTCCATCGGCTCGTGATTTACGCTCTGCGCTTCCTTCCCACACTCGGTCGCCCTCGTGCAGTTGCGTTTCGCTTCGCTCACTGTGACCA
>JAYUQC010000165.1:0-3480 GCA_043759735.1 Rhodoferax sp. | reverse complement strand
CGGGCGCCCTGCTGCAGCTGTCGGGAGCCAGCGCCGGTGCGCCGGCGCGGCATCTGCCGGTCGTGGTTTTCCGCAGCGCCGGTCGGCGCGTCGCGGTGCATGTGGACGAGGTGCTGGGCAACCAGGAGGTGGTGGTCAAGAACCTGGGCCCGCAGCTGTCCCGCATGCCGGGCCTGACCGGCATGTCGGTCCTCGCGTCGGGCGCAGTGGTGCTGATCTACAACCCGGTTGCCCTCGCCACGGTGTACGCAGATGTGGCGCTCGGGTTGCAGGCGGCGTCGCGCAGCAAACCGGACCCGCTCGATCGCGCCGCGGTTGCGGCGGTCGCCGTCGGCCCCACGCAGACACCGCTGGTCATGGTGGTGGACGACTCGATCACGGTGCGCCGGGTCACGCAGCGGCTGCTGCTGCGCGAGGGATACCGGGTGGTGTTGGCCAACGACGGTCTGCAGGCGCTGGAGCGTCTGCAGGAGGAATTGCCGGCGGTCGTGTTGTCCGATATCGAGATGCCGCGCATGGACGGATTCGATCTCGCGCGCAACATCCGGGGTGACGACCGCATGCGTGCGCTGCCGATCATCATGATCACCTCGCGTATCGCCGAGAAGCACCGCGAGCATGCCAGCGAGCTTGGCGTCGACCACTACCTGGGCAAGCCGTATGCGGAAGACGAATTGCTGGGCCTGATCCGCCACTATTGCGCGGTGCCGGAGGACGCGGCGTCGTCGGCCTGACGGCGATCGCGTGGTTCAGGGCGGGCTGCCGGAGCGGCGTGGCGGCGGATCGGTTTTCGGTTTGCGAACCACCGCATAGCGCTGCAGCGTCTGCTCGCGGGCGGCATCATGGTCCACGATCGGGTGCGGGTAATTGTCACCCAGGATGATGCCTGCCGATGCCAGTTCCAGCGTGCCGCTGCGCCAGGGCGCGTGCACGGCCGGGGCCGGCAGACCGGCCAGCTGGGGCAGGTAGCGGTGGATGAACTTGCCCTGTGGATCGAAGTTCTCGCTCTGGCGCACCGGGTTGAAAATCCGGAACCAGGGCTGGGCGTCACAGCCACTGGACGCCACCCATTGCCAGCCGCCGTTATTGGCGGCCAGGTCGAAATCGTTGAGCTTCTGTGCGAAATAGCGTTCGCCCCAGCGCCAGTCGATTCCCAGGTCCTTGATCAGAAAGCTGCCTGCCACCATGCGCAGCCGGTTGTGCATGTAGCCGCTCTGGTTGATCTGCGCCATTGCCGCATCGACCAGCGGGTAGCCTGTGCGGCCTTCGCACCAGGCCTGGAACAGCCGCTGCGCGCGCGCCCCGTGCACCCATCGGATGGCGTCGAATTCGGGTTTGAATGCCGATTGCGCAACATGCGGGAAGTTGGCCAGGATCTGGAAATAGAACTCGCGCCAGATCAGCTCGCCCAGCCATACCGACGCCCCCCGCGCTGCCGGTGATCGCGGCCTGCATCGCCGTGGCCACCAGCTTGCGGATCGACACGGTACCAAAACGCAGGTGCACGCCCAGATAACTCGGGCCTTTCACGGCCGGAAAATCGCGCGTGACATGGTAGTTGTCCATACGTTCGAAGAATTCGCCGAACAGTGCGCGGGCTCCGGCCGAACCAGGTGCAATCCGCAGCTGGTGCAGGTTGGTGCCCTCGAAGCCGAGCGACTGCAACGATGGAACCCCGGCGCGCATGCCGGCCGGTCGCCCGGCCAATCCGGAGATATGCGGCAAGCAGTCGTGGTTGCGCAGATGGTGCGCCTGCACCAGCGCCTGCCAGGCCTTCTTGTAGGGCGTGAAAACGGTATAGGGTGTGCCGGTTCGCGTCAACAGCTCGCGCCGCTCCAGCACCACCTGGTCCTTCACCGTATGCATCGCAATGCCGACGCCGGCCAGCGCGCCCAGGACCCGGCGATCGCGCTCGATCGTTTGCGGCTCGTAGTCATGCGCGGCAAAAACCGATTGCACACCGAGTTCGAGCGCCAGCGCGACGATCGCCGGCGCGGCATCGCCGTGCACCACGATCAGTCCGGTGTCCGGGTTGGCGCTGGCGCCGCGCAGCTCCGAGTCCAGTTCCAGCAGCGAGTCGCGGATGAATTCGACCCGGCGGTCGGCACGCGGCAGCGGGTCGAGAATAGCGCGGTCAAACACGAACGCGCAATGCACCTGGCGGCAGGAAATCAGTGCCAGGTGCAGCGCCGCGTTGTCGTCCAGTCGCAGGTCGCGTCGCAGCCACACGAGACCGGTATCGAATTGTTTGCTCATTCAGACCGTAAAATTGCACCATGCCCGACGCGACCGCGCCCATCAACCTGACGAATCATTTCCTGATCGCCATGCCAGGTCTCGATGATGCGGCATTCTCGCGCAGCGTGGTGTATGTCTGTGAACACAGTGAGCGCGGCGCGCTCGGACTGGTGATCAACAAACCCAGCGACATCAACCTCAAGGGGCTGTTCGACAAGGTCCAGTTGCCGCTCGGTCGGGGCGACCTGCTGACCTTGCCGGTGTTCCAGGGCGGCCCGGTGCAGACCGATCGCGGCTTCGTCCTGCACGAGCCGTTTTTCTCCGGCGCCGACAAACCCGAGGAATCCGTCTATGCCTCGACCATGTCGATCCCCGGCGGCCTGGAGATGACGACCTCCAAGGACGTGCTCGAAGCTCTGTCCACCGGCAATGGCCCGCGCCGGGTGCTGGTTTCACTGGGCTACTCGGCCTGGGGCGAGGGCCAACTGGAGTCCGAGCTCGGCGAAAACAGCTGGTTGACCGTCGATGCCGACCTGGCGGTCATTTTTGACACGCCGGTCGATCAGCGCTACGACAAGGCGCTGGGCCTGCTGGGCTTGCAGGTCTGGATGTTGTCGCCAGAGGCCGGCCATGGCTGACAGCTTGGCCCGGGGTAGAGCCAGCGCCAAAGCCGACGACGGCGCCGCTATGCAGGCGGGCGCTGCGCAGGCGCTGCAGACCTTCATCGCGTTGGACTTCGGCACCCGGCGCACCGGCGTGGCCTTTGGTTCGCGCCTGCTGGGTCAGGCGCGACCCTTGGCAACCATCCAGGCCCAGGCCGCGGCCAGCCGCATCGAGCAAGTGCAGGCGCGGGTACGGGAGTGGCAGCCCCAGGCCCTGGTGGTGGGCATTCCGCTGCATCCGGACGGCGCCGAACACGAAAATACGCTGCGTGCGCGCAAGTTCGCGCGTTCGTTGCGGGCGCATTTCAGACTGCCGGTGTTCGAGGTGGACGAGCGCTACAGCACCACCGAAGCGCTGTCCGACGGCGCGCGCGACCCGGATGCCGGCGCGGCCTGCATCATCCTGAATCAGTTTCTCGGGGGCCGGGCGTGACCCAGGGCGGCCCAGGGGCGGACGGTGCAGGCGCCGCAATGGCCACGGCCACTGCCGCCGTTGATGCCGTGCGCGACGCCGAGGCCCTGTACCGCGAACTGGTGCGCGGTGTAGCCGCCTTGTGTGTTCCGCAAAGCCGCCTGGTCG
>JAYUQC010000164.1:0-3487 GCA_043759735.1 Rhodoferax sp. | reverse complement strand
CGACTTCCGCATACACAACCCCGCCAGCGGCGCCCATTACCGCGTGGCGATTCGTGGCGCAGCCCCCGGCCAGAACTTCTGCACCTGCCCCGATTTCGCGACCAACGATCTGGGCATCTGCAAGCACATAGCGTTCACACTCGCCAAGCTGGAAGCCAAACGCGGCGGCAAAGCGGCGCTGACGCGAGGCTTCCAGGCTGTGTACAGCGAAATCTGGCTCGATTACGCAGGCGCGCGCGCAGTCCGCTTTCGTGCTGGCACCGGTTGCCCGCCAGCCCTGCTTGCACAGGCCAAGTCACTGTTCGACGTCGATGCAAATTGGATGTTGCCTCGGGACCGACTGGACCAACTGGAACGCCTGATGCTCGCCGCGCAGGACGCCGGCCACGAGCTGCGCTGCTACGACGACGTATGGCAGTTCATCGCGCAAATCCGCGACGGCGAACGCCGCCACGCTGCTCTGGCCAAGGCCTATCCCAAAGGCGCAAAAGACAAGGCGCTCACCAAATTGCTGAAATCCAGCCTCTATCCCTACCAGGCCGAGGGTGCGCTGTTCGCCGCACGCGCCGGCCGGGTGCTGATTGGCGACGAAATGGGCCTGGGCAAGACCATCCAGGCCATCGCCGCGGCCGAGCTGTTTGCGCGCCACTTCGGCGTGCGGCGCGTGCTGGTGGTATGCCCGACCTCGCTCAAGCACCAGTGGAAGAACGAATTCAAGCGCTTCTCCGAGCGTGATGCGCAAGTGGTACACGGCCTGCGGGCCGCGCGCCAGGCGCAATACCACGAAGAAACCTTCTGCAAGATCACCCACTATGAGACCCTGGCACGCGATGCCGACCTGATCGATGCCTGGTCGCCCGAACTGGTGATCGCCGACGAGGCGCAACGCATCAAGAACTGGAACACCATCGCCGCGCGCGCGCTCAAGCGTATCGCCAGCCCCTATGCCATGGTGCTGACCGGCACGCCGCTGGAAAACCGGCTGGAAGAACTGATCTCGATTGTGCAGTTCGTCGACCAGCACCGCCTGGGGCCGACCTGGCGGCTGCTCGATGAACACCAGTTGCGCGATGAGGCGGGCCGCGTGATCGGTTACCGCGCGCTCGACCGCATCGGCCAGACGCTGGCTCCCGTGATGCTGCGTCGGCGCAAGGCCGAGGTACTCACCCAATTGCCGGAGCGGGTGGACAACCGCATCTTTGTGCCTCTCACACCCGAGCAGCGTGTGCACCACGACGAAAACGGCGCCACAGTCACCCGCATCGTCGCGCGCTGGCGCAAAACCGGCTACCTGTCCGACGCCGATCAGCGCCGTCTGCAATGCGCCTTGCAAAACATGCGCATGGCCTGCAACAGCACCTATTTGCTGGACCATGAAACCGACCATGGCAACAAGGTCGATGAGTTGATGACGCTGCTTGAAGAGTTGCTCGAAGACCCGGCCGCGAAGGCCGTGGTCTTCAGCCAGTGGCTGGGGACGCACGAGTTGATAGTGCGCCGCCTTGCGCAGCGCAACTGGGGCCACGTGTTGTTCAACGGCAGCGTGCCCATCGACCGGCGCGGCACGCTGGTGGAGCAGTTTCACGACGATCCGGATTGCCGCCTGTTCCTGTCCACCGACGCGGGTGGCGTGGGCCTGAACCTGCAGCACGCGGCCGCCGTGGTGGTGAATATGGATTTACCCTGGAACCCGGCAGTGCTGGAGCAGCGTATTGGCCGCGTGCACCGCATGGGCCAGTCACGCGGCGTGCAGGTGATCAACATCGTGGGTCAGGGCTGCATCGAGGAGGGCATGCTCTCGGTGCTGGCGTTCAAAAAGTCGCTCTTCGCCGGTATCCTGGACGGCGGCGCGAGCGAGGTGTTTCTGCAGGGTACGCGTTTGTCCAAGTTCATGGAGAGCGTTGAACAGGTCGCGGGGGCGATGGGTGAAGCTGACGCGGATCCGACGGCTGCGTATGGTCCGCAAAGCGCTGCCGCCGCTGCACCCCCTGCACAGAACCTGCAGCAAACGCATGACAAGGATCCGGCAAGCGCTGCAAGCGTTCCCGCCCCTCGCTCCGATGCGGCGACGCCAACGCTCCCTGAAGCCCCAATTCCAGGTGACGCGCCGGTCGACCCGTGGGCTGCGATTCTTGAAGCCGGTGCGGCCATGTTGCACAGCCTTGCGGCGGCGCGCGGGGTCGACGGTTCGCCAACAGGTGTCGCCCCGATCACCATCGAGCGCGACCCCGTGACCGGTCGGGCCAGCGTGCGCCTGCCACTGCCAGAGCCGGCCGTGTTGCAAAGGCTGGCCAAGGCGCTCGAGCCCTGGCTGAGGTAAGCGACGCGTTATTGCGTCAGGCCCAGCGCGTCCCACAGGAACTGGTACGAAATCACTCGGCGCCCATGGTGCGCCGCCTGCTCTACCTCGCCTTCCTGGTAGCTGCGCAGCAGACCTTTGACACGCTCCAGCCCGGCCGCGCTGTGCATCGCCTGGCGCGGCGTCTGGCCGCCCAGCACGGGAATTGGCTCGTCGGCCCATTTCGCGTAGTTGCGGTGAATAAAGGTTTCGATGACGCCCGCCATGGTTTCAGCATCCAGCCCCGCCGGCAGGGTCTGGTCTTGCGCCATCGGTGGCATTGCCGCATCGGCCTGCAAAAGTGGTTCAGGCTCAAGCGCCGCTTACAGCAGAAAGTTCCTCAGCATCGCGTACCCGTGTTCCGTCAGGATGGACTCCGGGTGGAACTGTACGCCTTCCATGCGCTGCGCCTGCGGCAAGCCGGTATGGCGCACCCCCATGATCTCGCCGTCGTCGGTCCAGGCCGTCACCTCCAGCTCCACCGGGCAGGTGGCTCGCTCAATGGCCAGCGAGTGGTAGCGGTTGACGGTGAATTTTTCCGGCAGTCCGGTGAACACACCCACCCCGCTGGTGGTGATAACGGAAGTCTTGCCATGCATCAGTTCCTTGGCGCGCACGATGTTGCCGCCCAGGGCCGCGCCTATGCTCTGGTGACCCAGGCACACGCCCAGTATGGGCAGCTTTCCCATGAAGAACTGGATGGCTGCCACCGAGATGCCGGCCTGCGCCGGTGAGCATGGCCCGGGCGAGACCACCAGCCGGTCCGGCTGGCGCGCGGCGATGGCCTCCAGCGTGATTTCATCGTTGCGAAACACCTCGACCTGCGCCCCCAGTTCACCGAAATACTGGACGATGTTGTAGGTGAAGCTGTCGTAGTTGTCGATCATCAGCAATTTCATGGTGCCCCCACGTTTGTCACTGCCCCGGATCGGGCGCAAACCCGAGACGCAAGTACTGCACTGGACGTGCCGATGCCAGAGGCAACGGCTCCTCGTCCCGTCCCATTCTGCGCAGGCAGAATGGGAGCCGCGGGACTCAGCCCCGAGGGGGCGCCAGCTTGCTTGAAGCGGTTCTGCGCGGCGCGGTTCATTCCAAACCCTCCTCAACCAGTTCCGAGGCGCGCAGCAGCGCACGCGCCTTGGCTTCGGT
>JAYUQC010000163.1:0-3492 GCA_043759735.1 Rhodoferax sp. | reverse complement strand
GCAAGCCTGGCGATGTGCGATCAGCAATTCGATGCCGCCATACGCCAGTATCGGCAGGTGCTAGATCGCGTCGCTCCGGAGCCTGTTTCGGCGGCGGCCACCTGCCAGAAACTGGTCGCGTCGATGGTCGGCGACATGCTGGGTCAGAACGAATCGTCGATCCGGCTGCTGTCCGAGACCACGGGTGACCGGGCCTGGATGCATCCGGTCAACGTGACGGTGTTGGCGCTGTTGCTGGGCAAGGCACTGGGCATGGCAGCCAACGCATTGTGCGACCTGGGTGTGGCTGCCTTCCTGCACGATGTTGGCAAGACCCGACTGCCCGATCGTGTCCGCCTGGCAGATACCAACTTCGCGCCGGCAGAATACAAGCAATACCAGAGCCATGTCGGCCTGGGCATTGTCATTGCGCAGCGCCTCGAGCTGCCGATCGAGGTCCAGCGCACGATCGCACAACACCATGAAATGATGGACGGCAGCGGGTTTCCGCGCCAACTCCGGGGCCCGGAAATCAGCCAGTCGGGCAAGGTGCTGGCGCTGGTCAATCGTTACGAAAACATGTGCAATCCGTCGCGGCCATCGGCTGCCGTGACACCGCATGAGGCCTTGTCGCTGATCTTCGCGCAGATGAAGGATCGCTATGACATCGCCGTGCTGGCTGCGTTCATCCGGATGATGGGTGTGTATCCGCCGGGCTCCGTGGTGCAGCTTTCGGACGGACGCTATGCCCTGGTGGTTTCGGTCAATTCGGCCCGGCCGCTCAAGCCGCGTCTCATCGTGCATGAGCCCCGCATAGCGAAGGAGGAGGCCTTGATCCTGGATCTTGAACAGGCGCCGTCGGCGGGTATCCGGCGCAGCATCCGGCCCGACCTGCTGCCCCGCGCAGCGATGGACTACCTGTCGCCGCGCCAGCGCATCTGCTATTTTTTCGAGCGGGCCGCGGATCCTGCGCGCGGCGAGATCGTGTTGTGACATCCGTTGCCTACGGCGTCCTGATCGAGGCTCTGATCGAGGCGGTATGGCTGGTGGACCCGGTCAGCTTGCGGATCGTGGCTGTCAACCAGGCAGCGGTGGACCTGGTCGGTTTGCGGCGCGAGGATTTGCTGGACCGCGCGGCAGTCGAGTTGACCGCGACTCCGGAGGACCAGTATTTCTGGGAGGACGTCGCCGCCGGCCTGAGCCACGAGATCCACTCCGAGACGCTGATGCGGTCCGGCGACGGCATTGCGATTCCGGTCGAGCGCAAAGTCAGCCGGATATGGATGGATGCGGCGACGCCCTTGTTCATGGTGTGTCTGCAGGACCTGCGCCGCCAGCGCCGCACCGAGGTCGAGTTGGAGACTCTGGTAGCGGAACTGCGCGCCACCCTGGAATCCACGGCCGATGGCATCCTGGCCAGCGACTTTGACGGCCGTGTGCGCAACTACAACCGGCCGTTCGCGCAATTGTGGGACCTGCCGGAAGAACTGATGGTGCGGCGCGACGACCGTGCCTTGTTCGCACACATGGCGGCGGCCGTCGTCGATGCACAGGGCTACGCGTCCCGGCTCGCCGAAATCGCCGCGTCACCGTTGCTGGAGGCCGACGACGAGTTGGTGTTGCGGTCGGGCCGCGTGATCGAGCGGCGCTCGCTGCCCCAGTACAACCGCGGCCAGCCCAGCGGCCGGGTGTTCGCGTTTCGCGATGTCACTCAGCGGGTCGATGCACAAGCCCGCCTGCGGCTGGCCGCCAAGGTGTTCGAATCCAGCCTGGACGCGATCTTCATCACCGGTGCGGATTTTCATGTTTTGGCGGCCAATCCAGGTTGCGTGCGGCTGACCGGCATGACCCAGGCCAGCCTGTTGGGAAGCGCCTCGCGCGAGTTTTTTCACGATCCGCACGACCAGGCCTTCTTCAGTCGCGTCCAGCAGCACCTGCTGACCGACGGTTTCTGGGAGGGCGAGGTCTGGCGGGACAATGGCGGCCACCAAACGCATGCGGTTCAGGTTTCCTGGGTCCTGCTGCGCGACGACCATGGCCAGGCGGTGCATAGCATCTGCTTCTTCAAGGACCTGAGTGAGAAATACGCCGCGCAGCAGCGGATCGAGACGCTGGCCTACCGCGATGTGCTGACAGGCTTGCCGAATCGGCTGTTGCTGACACAACGCGTGGACTTTGCCTTACGCATGGCGGAGCGCAATGGCGGCCGGTTCGCGGTGTTTTTCCTGGACCTGGACCGGTTCAAGAACATCAACGATTCGATGGGCCATGTTTTCGGGGACCGTGTGCTGGTGGAGGTGGCCGAACGCATCAAGACCTGCCTGCGCGATGTCGACACCTTGTGCCGGCTGGGCGGCGATGAGTTCGTGCTGTTCCTGCAGGAGGCCGACGCGCCCGGCGCCGAGGCCTGTGCGCAGCGGGTGTTGCAAGCCCTGGCGCAGCCGTTCGTGCTCGACGGCATGAACTTCTCGGTCGGCTGCAGCATCGGTGTCGCCCTGTACCCGGAAGACGGCAAGACGCTGGACGAACTGATCCAGTATGCCGATACCGCGATGTACCGTGTGAAGGAGCGCGGTCGGGGCAGTTTCCGGTTCTACCAGCCGCAGATGAATGTCGATGTGCTGTCGCGCATCAAGATGGACCATGCCATGCGACAGGGCATGCAGCAGGGCCATTTCCAGGTTCACTATCAACCACAGATTGCATTGACCACGGGCAAGCTGGTCGGCGCAGAGGCCTTGACACGCTGGAACGACACCGAGTTCGGTGAGGTACCGCCCTCGGTGTTCATATTGCTGGCGGAGGAGACCGGTTTCATCACCACCATTGGCAATTGGGTGCTGGAACAGGCGGTGCAGCAGGCCGCGGCGTGGCAGCGCTCGGGTATGCCGCTACCGGTATCGATCAATGTGTCGGCCCTGCAATTCCAGCAAGCGGACTTCGTGGCCATGGTCGGCAATGCGCTGCGCAGTGCCGACCTGGCGCCCGCGTTGCTGGAACTGGAACTGACCGAGTCGATCCTGGTACGGGATGCGGACGAAGCGCTGGAGCGCCTGCATGCGCTCGCTGCCATCGGCGTGACCCTGTCGATCGACGATTTCGGCACCGGGTATTCCAGCCTGGCCTATCTCAAGCGGTTTCCAATCTCGAAGCTCAAGATCGACCGGTCCTTCGTGACCGGCCTGCCGCAGGACGACAGCGACCGGGCCATCGTCAGTGCGACCATCGGAATGGCCCGCGCACTTGGCCTGGATGTGGTAGCGGAGGGCGTGGAAACCCAAGCCCAGATGGACTGTCTGCGCGAACTCGATTGCGCCGCCTACCAGGGTTTTCTGTGCTCGCCGGCGTTGCCACCGGCGCAATTCGAGGTGTTCATGGCCCGGTTTACTGGCACAGGCCTGTTGGCCGAAGGATTGTGAGCCCCCAGCCCTGGCTTCGCCAGGCCCCCCGAGGGGGTGCCAGAAAACTTGGGAGCGGCCCGGCGTTTTCTCATGAGCGCCCCCAGCCCTGGCT
>JAYUQC010000162.1:0-9759 GCA_043759735.1 Rhodoferax sp. | reverse complement strand
ATGCGCAAGGCCTATGAGAAAGACGGCTACCGCTCGGCCTCCTACGCCCACTGCCAGCAGCAGCTCACCAACGACCTGATGACCATCCGCTTCACGGTCAAGACCATCGAGCGGCTGTGCGACGTGCTGCGCTCGCAGGTGGACGATGTGCGCAGGTTCGAGCGCGAGATCCGCAAGATCGTGGTCGACCGCTGCGGCATGTCACAGGACCACTTTGTCAAGACCTTCCCGCCCAACATCCTGAATCTGGTCTGGGCCGAAAAGGAAATCGCTGCCAACAAGCCTTACAGCGCGATCATGGGCCGCAACCTGCCGGCCATCCAGGAACTGCAGCAGAAGCTGATCGACCTGCAGAACCATGCGGTTGTGCCGCTGGACGATCTGAAGGAAATTAACCGGCACATGAATGCCGGCGAGAAGGCCAGCCGCGATGCCAAGAAGGAAATGATCGAGGCCAACCTGCGCCTGGTGATCTCGATCGCCAAGAAGTACACCAACCGCGGCCTGCAGTTCCTGGACCTGATCCAGGAAGGCAATATCGGCCTGATGAAAGCGGTGGACAAGTTTGAATACCGCCGCGGTTACAAGTTCTCGACCTATGCCACCTGGTGGATTCGCCAGGCCATCACGAGAAGCATTGCCGACCAGGCGCGCACCATCCGCATACCGGTTCACATGATCGAGACGATCAACAAGATGAACCGCATCTCGCGCCAGCATCTGCAGGAGTTCGGCTTCGAACCCGACGCGCCCACGCTGGCCGAGAAGATGGAGATCCCCGAGGACAAGATCCGCAAGATCATGAAGATCGCGAAAGAGCCGATCTCCATGGAAACGCCGATCGGTGACGACGACGACAGCCACCTGGGCGATTTCATCGAGGACACCAACAACACCGCGCCGATCGAGGCCGCCATGCAGGCCGGCCTGCGTGACGTGGTCAAGGACATCCTCGACAGCCTCACGCCGCGCGAGGCCAAGGTGCTGCGGATGCGCTTCGGCATCGAGATGTCGACCGACCACACGCTCGAAGAAGTGGGCAAGCAGTTCGACGTGACGCGCGAGCGCATCCGCCAGATCGAGGCCAAGGCGATCCGCAAGCTCAAGCACCCGAGCCGCTCGGACAAGCTGCGCAGTTTTACCGACAGCCTGTAAGCCCGGGCTCCAGACGCGAAAAGCCGCTGACCCTGATCGGGCAGCGGCTTTTTTTGGTTTCGTCAGCCAGGCAGTGAAATCCTTACAGCGGCGCGCGCCGGCTAGTCCAGATATAACGCTTCCAGGCGCGCCCGTTTCGCCCGGTCCAACCCGAGCGCTTTGTCCAGATAGGTATCGACGTCCCGGTAACCAGTCGCCACCGTCTGCAGCGCGGCGTCCAGAAAACTGGCCTGCACTTTCCACAGAACGTCGAGCACCTCTTGCGAGGCGAATCCGGCTGCGGCTTTCGGCTGGCGGTAGTAGTCGTTGGTCAGCAGGTAATCCTGCACCACCACGGTTCGCGGAACACCCAGCGCAGACAGAACCAGCGCCGCCGCAAAACCGGTTCGGTCCTTGCCCGCGGTGCAGTGAAAGACCAGCGGTGTATCGTTTTCCAGCAAATGCCCGAACAACTCGGCGAACCGGGGGGTGTTGTCGAGCACGAAGTCGCGGTAGGTCTGCTCCATCAAATCGACCGTCGCCTGCGCCGTCAGGGCCCTGCCCGCCGCCAGCAGCGACTGCATGCCCTGCACGACCGTGGGCTCGATCGACAGTGCATGCACGGCGACTCCGGGCAGGACACAGGCCTGCGCGAGCCGCTCCTGCGCGCCGCGAAAATCGCACACCCGCGCCAGGCCGAGGCCCGACAGCAGCGCGATGTCGTCGGGCGTGAGTTCGCCCAGATGGTCTGACCTGAACAGGCGGCGCCAGCGCACGCGGCGGCCATCGCGGCCAATGTAGCCGCCGAGATCGCGGAAATTGCTGCTGCCGGAAAGCGCCAGCCGTCGGGAGATTGTGGGCATGCCGTGATGGTACGTGACAGCGCCCTATGCGCACGTCGCACGCCGGACAATCGGCAGCCAGCAATTGCCCTGCGACTACCATCGCAGCACACCATGTCCATGTCGTCCACCGCCGCCAATCGCAAGGGCATCATTGCCATGAGCCTGGCGATGGGTCTTTTCATCGCCAACGACGCGCTGGTCAAGTATGTCAGTGCTTCGCTGCCGGCGGCCCAGTTGATCTTCATCCGCGGCTTGTTCGCCACAACGCTGCTGCTGGTGGCGGCTATGGCGATGGGCGCGTTGCGGCCCGACGCTTTGGCGCGAGCCGATGCCTGGCGCCAACTCACCCAGCGCCCGGTGCTCGCACGGGCTGCACTGGACGCATTCGCCACGATGGCCTACCTGACCTCGCTGTTTCATCTGCCAATCGGCAATGCCTCGGCGATCAACATGGCCTCGCCGATGTTCATCGCGCTGTATGCGGCCATCGCCTGGCGCGAGCAGGTCAGCGCCGGGCGCTGGCTGGCGATTGCCGGTGGGTTCGGTGGCGTTTTGCTGATCGTGCAGCCGACCGCCGATGGCTTCAATGCCTGGAGCCTGATGTGCCTGTTCGCAACCTTGCTGCATACGGCGCGTGACCTGATCACGCGCAGGATTGCGCTCACCGTACCCTCGATCCTGATCACGCTGACCACGTCGAGCGCAGTGGTGCTGCTTACCGGGCCCTGGAGCCTGCTGCAGGGCTGGGAACCCGTCAATACGACGCAGTTGGGTCTGCTGGCTGGCGCCAGCGTGTTCCTCAGTGCTGCCTACTACATGGTCATCGTCGGCATGCGCAGCGGCGAACTCAGTCTGGTGGCGCCGTTCCGGTACACCGCGCTGGTCTACGCGCTGGCGCTCGGCTGGATCGTGTGGGGCGATGTTCCGGATGCGCTGGCATGGTCCGGCATCGTCCTGATGGTGGGCACAGGGCTGTTCATGCTGCGCGCGGGGCGCAGCGCATGACAGCGGCAGGAAGCTCGACCGGGGTCCTGCCACATTCAGGTCTCGGGCGCGGTGGCACACGCTGGCGCCGCCTGCTGAGCGACAATCCGGCCCCATTGGATGGCCATTTTTCCACCGGGCTCGGCGCCGCGGCAGTGCCGCGCCGAGCCCGACAAGAGGGAGTACCGCATGCAGTCAGTCGCTGGAGTGATCGGCCTGGGCGCCATGGGCAACGGCATCGCGCAATCGTTGCGCCGCGCCGGGTACAGGGTCCATGTGTACGACGTGCGTCCCGAAGCGGCGCAGGCGTTCGCACGGGACGGCGCCGGAGTGGCCTGCAGTTCTCCGGCCGCGCTGGCCGCAGCCTGTGACGTCATCGTATCGGTCGTCGTCAACGCCCAGCAGACCGAGCAGGTGCTGTTCGGCCCCGACGGCTGCGCCGGGGCGATGCGCGCCGGCTCGGTGTTCGTGATGTGCTCCACGGTAGATCCGAACTGGTCGATCGCGCTCGAAAAGCGCCTCGCCGGGCAGGGCCTGCTGTACATCGACGCACCCATCTCCGGCGGCGCGGCCAAGGCGGCCAGCGGCGAGATGACGATGATGACCGCTGGCACACCGGCCGCGTACGCCCGTGCCGAACCGGTGCTGAACGCGATGGCGGGCAAGGTCTACAAGCTGGGCCACTGCGCCGGTGCCGGCAGCAAGGTCAAGATCATCAACCAGTTGCTGGCCGGTGTGCATATCGCCGCCGCGGCCGAAGCCATGGCGCTGGGGCTGCGCGAAGGTGTCGACCCGGTCGCTCTGTACGAGGTCATCACCCATAGCGCCGGCAACAGCTGGATGTTCGAGAATCGCATGGCCCATGTGCTGGCAGCAGACTACACACCGCTGTCAGCGGTGGACATCTTCGTCAAGGACCTGGGCCTGGTGCTGGACATGGCGCGCGCCAGCAAATTTCCACTGCCACTGTCGTCCACCGCGCACCAGATGTTCATGCAGGCGTCCTGCGCCGGCTTTGCGCGTGAAGACGACAGTGCGGTGATCAAGATCTTCCCCGGTATCGAGCTGCCCACTGGCAGTCCGGCGCCCTGAATCGCCTGACTTTTCCATTCCATCTACCACCGTACCCCAACCGACATGGCTTGCATTCTCCTGGGCTGCATAGCCGACGATTTCACGGGCGCCACCGACCTGGCCAACAATCTTGTGCGCGCCGGCATGCGCACCGTGCAATCCATTGGCATACCGAACCTCCCACTGGATGCGGACGTCCAGGCCGTGGTGGTGGCACTCAAGTCGCGCACCATCGCCCCATCTGATGCGATTGCCCAGTCCCTGGCCGCATTGCGCTGGTTGCAGGCGCAGGGCGCCCGCCAGATCTATTTCAAATACTGCTCTACTTTTGACAGCACAGCGCAGGGCAATATCGGCCCTGTCACCGAGGCATTGATGGATGCACTGGGAACCGACTTCACGATCGCCACGCCAGCCTTTCCGGACAACAATCGCAGTGTGTTCAAGGGCTACCTGTTCGTCGGTGACACGCTGCTGAACGAAAGCGGCATGCAGAACCACCCGCTGACGCCGATGGTCGACCCCAATCTGGTGCGGGTGATGCAGGCGCAAACCCGGCGTACGGTCGGCCTGATCGACTACAGCGTAGTAGCACGCAGCGCCCAGGCAGTGCAGGAACGAATGGCCGAACTCAGGTCCCAGGGCATCGGCGTCGCCATCGTGGACGCAGTCACCAATGACGATCTGCTACGGCTCGGGCCGGCGCTCAAGGACCTGCCCTTGGTCACGGCCGGCTCCGGCGTTGCGATCGGCCTGCCGCACAATTTCGGGGTACAGCCCTCAGCAAAGGCCAGCCGATTGCCGGCGGCGACTGGATTGCGGGCCGTCGTGTCGGGCAGTTGCTCGTTGGCTACCCATCGGCAGGTTGCGGACTTTATCGCCACGGGTCGCCCGGCGCTGGCAATCGATCCCTTGCAATTGGCGTCGGGCCAGGATGTGGTGGGCCAGGCTTTGGCATGGGCAGGACCCCTGCTGCCCGACGGGCCGGTCCTGGTCTACTCCACCGCCGACAGCGGCGCCGTCAAGTCCATCCAGTCGAAACTGGGCGCCCTGCAGGCCGGCGCGATGGTCGAACAGGCCATTGCCGGCATTGCCCGCGGCCTGGTCGAACGCGGCGTGCGGCAACTGGTGGTGGCCGGCGGCGAGACCTCGGGCGCCTGCGTGCAGGCGCTGGACATCACGCACCTGCAAATCGGCCCACAGATCGATCCGGGCGTGCCCTGGTGCCACGCGCAAACGCCATCGGGCGGCGTACATATCACGCTCAAGTCGGGCAACTTTGGCACCGACGATTTCTTCACCAAGGCATTCGGCCTGCTGTAGCGCGCTCACGGCTGCCGATTGCGCCAAGGTGCACGCACGCATCGCCAGCAGCGCGCCAAGCCCCCCCATTCAGCTCTGCGAGCCGAAGAAGAACCGCTCCTCGACGATCTTGCCTCCTTGTACCGTGTACAGGCCGGCCTCGTCCATCTGCATGCGCTTGCCGCCCTTGGGCGTGACATCCAACGTGAAGCGGACCACAAACTGGTCACCATGCACATAGGGACCCTCAACCCCCATCGCATGGATCTCGTGGTTCGCGTACCACCAGGCGCCCTTGCCGTCCACCGCCGCGCGCCCCTTGAGCAAGGCCATGTCGCCCTCCATCGGCTCCATCGAGACAATGTCGTCGGACCAATAGGTCTTGCCGGCCTCGTCTGCCTTGCCGTTCTTGAGCAGCTCGGTAAATGCCTGCGCGAGTTCCTGGGTTTTCATGATGACCTCCTGTTGAAATCAAAAAAGCCCATTGTGAACCGCCTGGGGCGATCGCGCACCCCCCAAAAAGTGGGGCTCGCCGTGACGCGCCGGATAATCGTGTCCCATGTCGCCTGACATCGCCCATGGGGCTGGCGGCCGGCGATGTCTGGCAGCAGAAATAGGCCGCGCGCGCCAGCGCGCGTGCAGTCGCAGTCGCAGTCGCAGTCGCAGTCGCAGTCGCAGTCGCAGTCGCAGTCGCAGTCGCAGTCGCAGTTGCAGTTGCGGTCGCGGTCGTCAGAATGTCTCGGTATCGACCTCGCCCGATGACTGCGCGTTGTAGCGCGCCCCCGTCACGGTGTCCTGGTTGATCAGGGCTTGGACGGCTGCGACGGTATCCAGGCTCAATTGCACCTGCGCTGCGCCAATGTCTTCATGCAGATGCTGCAGGCTGGTAGTGCCGGGAATCGGAATGATGTGCGGCGCCCTGTGCAGCAGCCAGGCCAGTGCCAGTTGTGCCGGTGTGCAGCCTGCTTCCCGGGCCAGTTGCCGATAAGCCGGCAACAACAGACGATTGGCTGCGTAGTTGTCCGGCGCGAATCGGGGCATGCCACGGCGGATGTCCTTGGCCGGCAAGGCGTCGAGATCGAGCAGGACGTCACACAGAAAGCCGCGCGCAACCGGGCTGAACGCGACAAACGCGGCACCGATATCCTGGCACGCCTGCAGCACTGCAATTTCCGCGTTGCGGCTCCACAGCGAGTACTCGGTCTGCACCGCCGCGATCGGATGCACCGCATGCGCCCTGCGCAGGGTAGCTGCCGACACTTCGGACAGGCCGATCGCACGCACCTTACCCGCCTGCACCAGATCGGCCAGGGCACCCACACTGTCCTCGATGGGCACCTGTTTGTCCCAGCGGTGCAGGTAGTACAGATCAATGACATCGGTCTGCAGCCGCTGCAAGCTGTCCTCGCAGTTACGCCGGATCGCCTCTGGCCGTCCGTCGATCACCCGCTTGACGCCCTCGTCAGACATGACACCGGCCATACCGCCCTTGCTCGCCAGCGTGAACTGATGGCGATGGGATTTCAGTGCACGCCCCAGCAAGGTTTCGTTGGCGCCAAATCCATACAGCGCCGCGGTATCGAACAGCGTCACGCCGGCGTCGATTGCGG
Source organism: Rhodoferax sp. (assembly GCA_043759735.1). GTDB lineage: Bacteria > Pseudomonadota > Gammaproteobacteria > Burkholderiales > Burkholderiaceae_C > CAISIP01. Next base: position 2,810 of record JAYUQC010000162.1, on the reverse strand, counting down.
CCAGCAGCAGGCGTTCGCCCTGCTCCGGTGTCGGCGGCGTGCCATACGCATGGCTGAGGTTCATGCAGCCCAGGCCGATGGCCGAGACCGTGAACGGGCCGAGTTGTCGTTGTTGCATGGTTGGTTTCCCGAGTACGCCGGCTGAGCCAGCCACGGCGGAAATTCAGTTTAGCTGCTGCTCCAGTTGGTGCAGCACCTGGTAACACGGCAGCACGCTGGCAACGCTTGCATTGGGTTCACGCCCGTCCCGGATCGCGGCGAAGAACTCGCGGTCCTGCAGCTCGATGCCATTCATCGACACCGCCACCTGTGACACGTCGATTTTTTCTTCCTTGCCATTGAACAGGTCGTCATAGCGCGCCAGGTAGGTCGCGCTATCGCCGATATAGCGGAAATAGGTTCCAAGCGGACCGTCGTTGTTGAAACTCAGGCTCAGCGTGCAGATCGCACCGCTGGCCGCCCTGAGCTGGATGCTCATGTCCATCGCGATGCCCAGCACCGGATGGATCGGCCCCTGCAGCGCGTTGGCTTGCACGATGGGGCTACCACACTGGTAGGCGAACAGGTCGACCGAGTGCGCTGCGTGATGCCATAGCAGGTGATCGATCCAGGATCGTGCCTGACCCAACGCATTGGAATTGGTACGCCGCAAGAAATAGGTCTGCACATCCATCTGCTGGATGTTGAAAATACCGGCCGTGATCTGGTTCTTCACATATTGGTGGCTGGGGTTGAAGCGCCGGGTATGCCCGCACATGGCCACCAACCCGCTCTTGCCGGCCATTGCCACCACTGCTTCGGCACCCGAGATGCTGTCGGCCAGCGGAATCTCGACTTGCACATGCTTGCCCGCGTTTAGACAGGCGATGGCCTGCTCGGCATGCATCTGGGTCGGCGTGCACAGGATGACAGCATCGACCTCGCCCAGCGCCAGGCTGTCGGCCAGGTCGGTTGTCACATGCCCAATGCCGTATTTGGCAGCGACTTCCCTTGTCTTCGCCAGTTCCCGGCTGACCAGCGACACGACCTCGACACCATCGATGTTCTGAATGCCGTCCAGATGCTTGATGCCGAAAGCACCTGCCCCTGCCAGTGCGACCTTGATGGTCTTGGCCATGATGACTCCTTCTCGAATTGACAATGGATCGCGCCGGACCGCCGCCTTGATCGGGCTGACGGGCCGCGGTAACTTCTAAGTGGTCGGGGTCAGAGCCCGATTTCGTTCAACTTTACCTTTCGCCGGAAAGGTTACTGTCCTGAATCGGGATCTGACCCCGAGGTCTCAGAACCTGAGCACGAACAACGAGATCGCCGGAAACAGCACCAGCAGGACCACGCGCACCAGGTCACTGGCGACAAACGGCATCACACCACGGTAGGTGTCGCGGATCGGGATGTCGGGCGCCATCGACTGGATCACAAAAAGATTCATGCCCACCGGCGGCGTGATCAGGCCCACCTCGACCACGATCAACACCAGGATGCCGAACCAGATGGCGGTGTCTTCGGGACTGAGTCCGAAATCGAGCGCGGAAATCATCGGGAAGAAAACCGGAATCGTGAGCAAAATCATCGACAGCGAATCCATCACGCAGCCAAAGATCAAGTAGAAGATCAAAATCGCCCACAGCACCTGGTAGGGTCCGAATCCCTGCGCACCGACCCAGCCGGCAAGTTCCTGCGGCAACTGCGACAACGCCAGAAAGGTGTTGTAGGCGGCGGCGCCGAGTACGATCATGAACACCATCGCCGATGATGACGCCGTCGCCTCGAGCGACTCGAGCAGTGTTTTGCGCCGCAGCCCGCCACGCCACCACGCCAACAGGCCGGTGGTCACAGCCCCCACCGCGGCACCTTCGGTTGGCGTGAAAATCCCGGAGTAGATGCCACCGATGACGACGACGAAGATCAGCAGCACCGGCCACACCGCTGCCAGCGCCTGCATGCGTTCGGGCCAGGGCAAGGGATCGATCTGCCCGGCCGACTTGGGCCAGATGCGAACATAGATATTGATCACGACCATGTAACCAATGGCCGCCAGGATGCCCGGTACGAAGGCCGCGGCGAACAACTTGGCAATGTTCTGCTCGGCCAGGATGGCGTAGATCACCAGCACAATCGACGGCGGAATCAAGATGCCCAGCGTACCCCCTGCCGCCAGCGCGCCGGTCGCCAGGGCGCCGGAGTAGCCCGCGCGCCGCAGCTCGGGCAGCGCCACCTGACCCATCGTAGCGGCAGTCGCCAGAGAAGAGCCGCAGATGGAGCCGAATCCGGCGCAGGCGCCGATGGCGGCCATCGCCACGCCACCCCGGTGGTGTCCGAGGAATGCCTCGGCGGCCTTGAACAACGCCTTGGACATGCCGCCGAGCGCCGCAAACTGGCCCATCAACAGAAACAGCGGAACGATGGACAGGGAATGGTTCGAAAATTGGCCATAGGTCAGCGTCTTCATCTGATTGAGCAGCGGCGCGGCACTGCCATAGATCTGCCACGAGCCGACCAGCCCGAGCACCAACATCGACAGGCCGATTGGCACGCGCAGAAAGATCAGTAGCAGCAGGACCGGGAAAGACAGCGCGCCAAGCAGCAACGGGTCCATCAGTGGGCCGCTCCGCCGGGTGCGAATTGCTGCGGCGCGCTGGCCAGCCCCAGTGTTTCGAGCAGACGCCAGGCATAGACCACGCAGCCGATCAGCGCCGGCACCATGGAGCTCGCATAGCCCCACCACACCGGCATCTGCAGGATGAAACTGACCTCGCCATTGCCATAAAAGTCCATCGTCGCGATCCCCATGCGCCAGACCAGCAGCA
>JAYUQC010000161.1:0-9786 GCA_043759735.1 Rhodoferax sp. | reverse complement strand
AACCTGATCCTGCTGGACCTGATGATGCCGGGGATGGGGGGTACGGAATTGGCGAGCCTCTTCGAGGCCGACCCGAAAGTGAAGATGGTGCCCATCGTCTTCCTCACCGCAGCCATCACGAGAGAGCAGGTCGCGGCGGTGGGAGGACGGATCGGAAAGTATCCCTTCCTCGCCAAGCCGATCGTCTTGTCGGAAGTGACCGCCTGTATCAAGCAGATATTGGGCGCCTGACGTGGCGATGATGAAGAAGAAGGCCATCCTCGACCGCGACCCCGTTGCCCTGGAGGTCGTCACCGAAGTCCGGCGCAAGGAGGCGCTGCTCAAAGCGGGCGCCCTGCAGAGCGCAATCTTCAACAGCGCCAACTTCTCGAGCATCGCCACCGACGCCAAGGGCGTCATCCAGATCTTCAACGTCGGCGCCGAGAAGATGCTCGGCTACACGGCCGCCGAGGTGATGAACAAGATCACGCCCGCCGACATCTCGGATCCGCAGGAACTGATCGCGCGCGCCAAGGCGCTCAGCGTCGAACTGGGAACCCCGATCACGCCGGGCTTCGAGGCGCTGGTGTTCAAGGCCTCGCGCGGCATCGAGGACATCTACGAACTGACCTACTTCCGCAAGGACGGCAGCCGCTTTCCGGCGGTGGTCTCGGTCACGGCGCTGCGCGACGCGCAAAGCGTGATCATCGGCTACCTGCTCATCGGCACCGACAACACCGCGCGCAAGCGGGTCGAGGCGGAGCAGCGGAAACTGGACCAACGCCTGCGCGACCAGCAGTTCTATACGCGCTCGCTGATCGAATCGAATATTGATGCACTGATGACGACGGACCCCTGGGGCATTATTTCGGACGTCAACAAGCAGATGGAGTCGCTCACCGGGTGCACGCGCGACGAACTGATCGGTGCACCGTTCAAGAATTTCTTCACCGATCCCGATCGGGCCGAAGCAGGCATCCGGCGGGTGTTGAACGAGAACAAGATCACCAACTACGAGCTCACGGCGCGCGCGCGCGATGGCAGGGAGACCGTGGTGTCCTGCAACGCGACGACCTTCCACGATCGGGACCGGACGCTGCAGGGCGTTTTTGCTGCAGCGCGCGACATCACGGAATGGCAATTGCTCGACCGGGCGCTGCGCGAGACCAACATCGCACTGGAGGGCGCCAAGTCTGCGGCCGAAAAGGCCAATCTTGCCAAGTCGGATTTCCTGTCCAGCATGAGCCACGAGCTGCGTTCCCCACTCAACGCCATCCTCGGTTTCGGTCAGTTGATGGAGGCAGGTCCGCCGCTGCCGACACCGGCCCAGAAGGAGAGCATCGAGCAGATCCTGCAGGCGGGATGGTACCTGCTGGCGCTGATCAATGAAATCCTCGATCTCTCGCTGATCGAGTCGGGCAGGCTGTCGCTCTCACTGGAATCCATATCGCTGGCCGAAGTGCTCGAAGATTGCCAAGCCATGATCGAGCCGCAGGCGCATAAAAGCGGTATCCGGCTGCAGTTCCCCGCAGCCGGCAACTCTTGCTATGTCAAGGCCGATCGAACCCGCCTCAAACAGGTGATCGTCAACTTGCTGTCCAACGCCATCAAGTACAACAGCGTCAATGGGAGCGTCGAGGTGAGCTGTGATTCCAGTACCGCAGAGCGGGTTCGGGTCAGTTTCCGCGACAACGGTCAAGGCTTGTCGGAAGAATATCTGGCGCAACTGTTCCAGCCGTTCAATCGTCTCGGTCAAGAGGCGGGCGACGAGGAGGGAACAGGCATTGGGCTGGTGGTGAGCAAGCGCCTGGTCGAGTTGATGGGTGGCTCGATTGGTGTGGACAGTGCCGTCGGGGTTGGTAGCGTGTTCTGGATCGACTTGATCGTGGCGGAGCCGCCGCAGATGGCCAAAGGTGACGGCGTGGCCGGATCGTGGGCCCCTGCGCCAGTGGCATCGGGTTCAGTGCAGCGGGTCTTGCTCTATGTCGAGGACAATCCGGCCAACTTGATGCTGGTCGAGAAACTCATCGAGCGCCGGCCGGACATTCGCCTGTTGACTGCGACAGACGGCCAGCGCGGAATCGAGATCGCCCGCGTGGCGCGACCCGACGTCATCTTGATGGACATCAACCTGCCCGGCATCAGTGGCATCGATGCGATGAAGACCCTTGCCGACGACCCTGCGACCGCACGGATCCCGGTAATTGCGCTTAGCGCCAACGCGATGCCGCACGACATTGCAAGGGGCCTGCGCGCGGGATTTTTCCGCTACCTGACCAAACCGATCAGGGTCAACGAGTTCATGGAAACGCTCGACCTGGCGTTGAGCGCCGGCGAGGCTCGCGCAACGCCAGGACCTGCCAAGGAGCATGCATGATGATCACTGCTGCGGACATTCTTGGCGCGAGCATCCTGATCGTCGACGACCAGGAGGCCAATGTCAAACTGCTCGAACGCATGCTGCGCGATGCCGGCTATACGAACCTGGCCTGCACGATGACGTCGCAGGATGTGCCATCGCTGCACCGTGAGCACCGCCACGACCTGATCCTGCTGGACCTGCAGATGCCGGGCCTGGACGGGTTCGAGGTGATGGAACTCCTCAAGGCGGACGATGCCGACAGCTATCTGCCCGTCATCGTGCTCACCGCGCAACCCGCGCACAAATTGCGGGCACTGCAGGCGGGAGCCAAGGACTTCATCAGCAAGCCCTTTGACCTGCTCGAAGTGAAAACACGCATCCACAACATGCTTGAAGTACGGCTCCTGCACAAAAAGCTCGCGACCTACAACGCGTTGCTGGAGCAGACGGTCCGGGAACGCACGGCCGAGCTTCGACACAGCGAAGAGCGGTTTCGCAGCCTGACCGAGCTCGCCTCCGACTGGTATTGGGAGCAGAACGAGATCGGGGGATTTACACAAGTATCCGGCCCGGTGCTCGAGACGCTGGGCATCGGAATAAGCGCCTTCCTGGGTCGGAACGATGGTGAGGCTGTGGTGGGCTGGGACGCGTCGGAGCGGGCCCAGCTGCAGGCAAAAATTGCCGCGAGACGGCCCTTTCTGGACTTTGGCTTCAGCCGCGCCAACGCCACCGGTGCGCGGCAGTATTTCCGGGTGAGTGGCGAGCCGATCTATGACGAATCCGGTCGTTTCACCGGTTACCGCGGCATTGGCATGCAAGTCGAACCGGACCGACCCGCGCGAGCCACAGGTGGCGCGTGATCTCGCCGATGCCGACCTTGGCCAGCTTGGCGGCAACAAATAGCGTGCCACCCACCGGCGGTGACCAGCACATCGTATTCCCAGGGTTTCATGACCAGGTTCAGCGCCATCGCATCCACATAGGCGTGGTCGATCGTGATGCGCGGGAACAACTTGGCGCGTTCCACGAAAATCTGGCGCCAGAATGCCATCGACGTGAACACGTTCGCCTTGTCGACATTGGTCACATGGCCGCGCCGGCCCAGGGCCTTGCGCTGGGACGCCAATTGCAGCGCAAAGTCGCAGACGCGGGCGGTGCCGGTGCGGCTGATCTTCATCGTGTCGAAGGCGGCGTCGTTGTCCACCGTGCCACGACCGCGGGCATAGAACAGGCCTTCAGTGCTTTCGCGTACCAGCACCAGGTCGATCTCCGACGCACGGGGATGCGACAACGGGCTGGGCAGCCCGGGCCAACTGCGTATGGGTCGCACCCCGGCATACAGGTCCAGTGCGAACCGGATATCGAGCTGCGGAATGATCTCGGTGCCGTCCTTGTTGCGCACATGGGGTAAACCCATGGCGCCGAACAGGATGGCGTCGGCAGCGCGGCAGGCCGCGAGGGTGGACTCGGGCAATGCTTCGCCGCTGTCCAGGTAATGCTGGGCTCCTGCCGGGTGTTCAGCCAATCGAAACTGGCGCCCGATGCGGTTTTGCACCGCATGCAGCACGATCAGCGCCGCCGCCATCACTTCGCGTCCAATGCCGTCACCTGGCAATACGGCGACGGAGTAGGCGGTTTTCACGATGGTGCTTTCACATCTGTGCCAGCTTGTAGCGCTCGAAAATGGCCAGCAGCTCGCGATTGGCCCGCTCGCGGTGGGCCCGGTTGACCCTGGCAGCCCCCTCAGCGTCGCCGGCGCGCAAGCGTTCGACCAGTTGCATGTGTTCCATCGTCGAGTTGACCGGCACGGGTCGCAGGCGCAGGCTGAACATGCGTGCGCGATGCGCGCGGTCCCAATAGTTCAGTACGGTGGCCTGCAATTGCCGGTCGCCCGCCAGCTCCAGCAACTGGGCGTGAAAGCGTTCGTCGGCCTGCGCCCAGGCGTCGAGGTCCTCTGCCCTGAGTGCCGCGTCCATTGCGTCGGTGGCATCGACCAGTGGCTGCAGTGCCAGGTCGCTCGGCTTCTTGCGGGCCAGCAGTTCGGAGGCCATGCATTCGAGCGCGGTGAGGATCTCGTAGATCTCGCGCATGTCGGTGGGCGACACTGGCAGCACGCGCACGCCGTGGCGCGGAATGACCTCGACCAGCCCCTCGTTCTGCAGTTGCAAAAGGGCTTCGCGCACCGGCGTGCGGCTCATGCCCAACTGCATGGCCACCTCCTGCTCCAGTGCGCGATGGCCCGGCGGCCAGACGTTGTCCAGGATGCGCCGGCGAATCTGCTCATAGGCGGCGTCGACCAGCGACGCGCCAGGTACGGCGACATGGGCGTTCATGGGTAGTTCCAGTGAACCGGCGCCTGGCCGGCGACGGGCAGACGCAGGCATTGCAGGCTGTCGCCGAGCAGGCAGCCGAGCAGTGCCGTGCGCCGGTCGGCGCCGCCAAACGCAATGCTCGAGATATTGCGCAGGCGCTGGCTGCGCACGCCATCCAGGTGCGGTCGGTCCATGGTCCCGGCCCTGTAGGCCGCCTCCACCCAGGCCAGATGGTCGGCGTCGGTGTCCTGCAGCCACAGGGTCTGGCTGCCGTCGGGCGCGACACGGATCAGGCGGTTGCTGACGATGCTGATGACCCAGGCATGGCCTTCTTCGTCGAAGGCCAGGCCGTCCGGAAAGTCGCCGACGCCAAAATGCGCGACGGTCTCGCGCTGGCCAAGCGAACCGTCGGCGCCCAGCGCGAACCGCGTCAAGCGCCGGGCGAAGGTCTCGTTGACATACAGCCATCGCCCGCTGGGGTGGATCGCCATCTCGTTGGTATAGCCCAGCCCATCGGCCGCGATGCGGGCGCTGCCGTCGGGCATCACGCAGACGATGAATCCGTCATCGCAGTCGCCTCGGTAGCCCAACGCACGTGGCCTGCGGCGGGTGCTGACCGTAACCCACGTGCGGCCAGCGCTGTCCGGCAGCACGAAATTGGTTGGCGGCAGATCCCGACCGTCGACTTGCGCCAACCAGGGCGAGATGACGCCGGCGCGCGTAAGCCGGATACAGCAGGTTCAGGATCCCATCGGGCTTGGGCTACAGTTCCCACACCATGTATATGCCACCCCAATTCCAGGCCAGGGACCGCGCATTGGCCATCGATCTGATCCGTGCCCATCCGCTGGCAACCCTGGTCAGCAATGACGACGCGGGCCTTGCGTTCCTGTCGCACCTACCGCTGCACCTGGAGCAGCGTGGCGATGCGCTGGTGTTGCTGGGCCATTGCGCCCGACCCAATCCGCATTGGCGTTACCTGCAGGCACGGCCACAAGCACTGATCAGCTTCATGGGGCCACAGGCCTACATGTCGCCGCGGGTATATCCGGACCTGGCGCGCGTGCCGACCTGGAACTACCTGGCGGTGCAATGCACGGTGCAGGCCAGCCTGATCGACGAGCCGCTGGACAAGGACCGGCTGCTCAAGAAACTCATCGGCGACCATGATCCGGACTACATACCGCAGTGGATCGCGCTGGGCACCGAATACCAGCACAGAATGCTGGCCGGGATCGTCGCCTTCGAGCTGTTGGTCACCGACCTGCAATGCAAGCTCAAGCTCAACCAGCACCGGCCCGAGTCCCATGCCCGCATGCGCGAGATCTATGGCGCTGGCAATGAGGACGCGCGCGCGTTGGTGGCCTGGATGGACCGCCTCGGCATGGGTGGCGCCGACGATGGCAAAACGGCCTGAGCCGCAGATGAACGACCAGGCCTGCATGCATCTCGCGCTGGTGCAGGCTCGCCTGGCCGCAGCCGCAGGAGAAGTGCCGGTCGGCGCGGTGGTGATCAGGGACGGGCAGGTTCTTGGCGTCGGCCACAACAGCCCCGTCGCGGACCACGATCCGACAGCGCATGCAGAAGTCGCCGCCCTGCGCGCGGCCGCTGCTGCCCTCGGCAACTACCGGCTGGAGGGATGCACGCTGTATGTGACGCTGGAGCCCTGCACCATGTGTGTTGGCGCGATGTTGCATGCGCGACTGGCGCGGGTGGTATTTGGCGCGGCAGACGCCAAGACCGGCGCAGCGGGTTCCGTATGGGACCTCTTTGCAGACAGCCGCCTCAACCACCAGACCCGCGTCGAGGGCGGCGTGCTGGCCGCAGAATGTGGCGCCTTGCTGCAGCATTTTTTTCACATCAAACGCGAGGAACATCGAATGACCAGCAGCCCACTGCGCGAGGACGCACTGCGTACGCCCGACGCCTGTTTTGACAGCCTGCCGGACTATCCCTGGCCACCGCACTATGCCAGCGACCTGCCGTCGCTGGCCGGGCTGCGACTGCACTACCTGGACGAGGGCCCGGTTGACGCGCAGCGCACCTGGTTGTGCCTGCACGGCAATCCGGCCTGGAGCTACCTGTACCGCAAGATGATTCCGGTTTTCCTTTGCGCCGGTGATCGCGTTGTCGCGCCCGACATGCCCGGCTTCGGCAAGAGCGACAAGCCGAAGAAGGACAGCGCCCATACCTTTGGCTGGCATCGCCAGGTGCTGCTGGAACTGGTCGAGCGGCTGGATCTGCAGCGGGTGGTGCTGGTGGTGCAGGATTGGGGCGGCCTGCTCGGCCTGACCCTGCCGATGGCGGCGCCCCAGCGCTACCAGGCGCTGCTGGTGATGAACACCATGCTGGCCACCGGTGATGCTCTGCTCGGTGCGGGCTTCCTGGCCTGGCGCAGCATGTGCGCGAAAAACCCGGAGTTCGACATCGCGCGGTTGTTCGCGCGCGGCAATCCGCACCTGTCGGCGGCCGAATGCGCCGCTTACATGGCGCCTTATCCGGATGTCGGTCACCGCGCTGCGACACGCGCGTTTGCGCCGATGGTGCCGGAGTTTGCGGATTCGGATGGGGCGGCGGTATCGCGCCAGTCGCGCGACTTCTGGCACGACCAGTGGCAGGGTCGCACCATGATGGCTGTGGGCGCACAGGACCCGGTGCTTGGCCTGCCGGTCATGCAGCATCTGCGATCGCAGATTCGCGGCTGTCCGGAGCCGATGGTGCTGGGGCAGGCGGGGCATTTCGTGCAGGAGCATGGCGCGCCGATCGCCGAGCAGGCGCTGCGCGTGCTGGGCCACGGATAATGGTGCGTTGGATTGCGCGGCGCAGGTCGCAACCCCCTTGTTCATGAGTCACATCTACATCTATTCCCCATCCAGCGCGCAGCGCGACAAGGCGGCTTTCCGGCGCGGCGTCGCACGGCTGCAGTCGCTGGGCCATCAGGTCGAGGTCGACCCCGATGCCCTGTCCACCCATATGCGCTTTGCCGGTGATGATGCAACCCGGCTGGCGGCGATTCACCGGGCGGCGGCCAGTGGCGCCGATCTGGCGATGACCAGCCGCGGCGGCTATGGCCTGACCCGCATCCTGCCCGGCATCCGCTACAAGGCGCTGGCCAAGGCGGTGGAACGGGGCACCCGCTTCGTTGGTTTCAGCGACTTCACAGCGTTGCAATGTGCCTTGTACGCGAAGACCGGCGCCGTCAGCTGGATCGGGCCGGTGGTACATGACGATTTCGGCCGCCCGGATGAAGTCGACGACATCATGCAGGCCTGCCTGGAGGATCTATTGTGCGAACGAGGCGAGGGCGCCGGCTGGCAACTGCCGCGCAGCACGGCCCGCAAAGTGGCGCCGGGTGTTGCGCCCGGTGTTGCGCCGGTCAAGGCCGCGCTCGACAAACCGGTATTGGCGCGGCCAGTGCGCAACGCCGTGCTGTGGGGCGGAAACCTTGCGGTGTTGACCGCCCTGGTCGGCACGCCCTATTTTCCGCAGATCAAGCGCGGTGTGCTGGTGCTCGAAGACATTGCCGAACACCCGTACCGCATCGAACGCATGCTGACCCAGTTGCTGCATGCCGGGGTACTGGCCGCGCAAAAAGCCATCGTGCTGGGCCAGTTCACGCAATACCAGCTGGCGCCCAACGACAAGGGTTTCAAGCTGCAGAGCGTCGTCGACTGGTTGCGCAGCCAGGTCAAGGTGCCGGTATTGACCCGTCTGCCGATCGGCCATGTACCGACCAAGGTGGTATTGCCGTTCGGGCTGCCGGTGGACCTGCTGGTGGATGGGCGCGACGCGCTGATCTACTGGGGTGGCCAGCACTGACCGACGCACGGCGCCGGCTTGCCGAGCGACTTCCCACACCACCATGAGCACCGCCGGGCCGTTCCCAAGGGCGGACGGATCATCGTTGGTGGCGCATATCGCGACGCCACAGGGTCCGCGCAGTTTGTCGGCGGCGCGCTGATCGGTCATGCGTCTGGCAGCCGGCTGGCTGCCGCGGTGTCGCCGCTGACCCGCCCGCTTATTGCGGCTCGATCTTCGCGTCGCGAATCGCCTTGGCCCATTTGGCTGTCTCGGCGACGCTGCGCCTGGCAAGGTCGGCCGGCGTACCCGGTTCGGTGGCAAAACCCAGGGCCGCAAATTTTTCCTGGATGTCCTTGTTTTGCGCCGCTGCATTCACCGCCTGGTTCAGCCTGGCAACGATGTCGGGCGGTGTGCCGGCGGGTGCGAAGGCTGCGAAATAGGCGATCAGCTCGTAGTCCTTGAGACCCAGCGCCTCGTTGACGGTCGGAATGTCCGGCACCACCGGCGAGCGCTTGGTCGACGTGACCGCCAGGCCACGGATCTTGCCACCCTTGATTTGCGGCACGGTGACCGCGAAGTCGGCGCTGAACATCATGACCTGACCACCGATCAGGTCGGTCATCGCGGCCGGGCCGGCCTTGTACGGGACCATGTTGAACTTCACGCCGGCCATGCTGGCGAGCATCTCGGAGGACACCTGCTGCGAGGTGCTGGCGTAGGCCACGGTGGTCTCGCCGGGCTTGGCCCTGGACAGGACGATCAGCTCCTTCAACGTCATGGCCGGGCACGTCGCTGTTCACCGCCACCATCAGCGGCACCGAGCCGAGGTAGGCGACGGGAACGAAGTCCTTGTCCTGGTCGTAGGGCAGCTTCTTCATCAGGAACTCGAGCGCCGCGTTGGTGCTGTTGGTGCCGATGAGGATGGTGTAGCCGATGCGGAAGGTGTCTGCCATAGAAGGTGCGTCTCCCGGCGCGCGCGCTCAGCCGCGCTCGAACTTGAATACCGCCACGCTGGCCAGCAGGTTCGGCCAGCGCCGCACGACGGCGCCGTCCTGGATGCCGAACGAGTCGAGCACGGCCAGGCCGTCCTTGCGTGCCAGCACCTCGAAATCGGCAAAGGTGCCGACCCGGATGTTGGGCGTGTCGTACCACTGGTAGGGCAGGGCGCGGGTCACCGGCATGCGTCCCGAAGCGACATACACCCGGTTGCGCCAGTGGGCGAAATTCGGAAAGCTGACGATGCCCACGCGGCCGACGCGCGCGGTCTCGCGCAGCATCTTCTCGGTGTTGCGCAGGTGTTGCAGGGTGTCGAGCTGCAGCACGACGTCGAAG
>JAYUQC010000160.1:0-9808 GCA_043759735.1 Rhodoferax sp. | reverse complement strand
TTCCCAAGGGCGAATTGCGCAATGCGCAGCATGGAGGATGCCTGATGAGCGCCGCCGGGCCGTTCCCAAGGGCGAATTGCGCAATGCGCAGCATGGAGGATGCCTGATGAGCCTTCACCCGTTTTCGATGCCTTTCGGCGCCACCGTGCGCGCCGGTGCCGGCGTGTCATTTGCCCTGTGGGCTCCCGGTGTCGAGCAGGTGCTGCTGGAACACGCGGCACTGGACCCGTTCACGGCCCATGCCATGCACCGCGACGCACAAGGTTGGCATCGGCTGGACCTGCAGGCCGCGCAGGCCGGTGACAGCTACCGCTACCGCATGCCCGATGGCCTGCGGGTACCGGATCCCGCCTCGCGCTTCAACCCGAACGACGTGCATGGAGCCAGCCAGGTCATCGACCCCACGGCCTATCGCTGGCGCGACGCGACCTGGCGCGGCCGGTCCTGGCATGAAGCAGTGGTCTATGAGCTGCATGTCGGCACCTTCACCCCCGAGGGCAGTTTCACCGCGGCGCAACAGCGACTGCCCTACCTGGCCGATCTGGGAATTACCGCGGTCGAACTCATGCCGCTGGCCGATTTCCCGGGCCGCCGCGGTTGGGGCTACGACGGTGTGCTGCTGTTCGCGCCCGAAGCGGCTTATGGCACACCGGACGAACTGCGGGCATTTGTCGACGCGGCGCATGCGCTGGGCATGATGGTGCTGATCGACGTGGTCTACAGCCATTTCGGACCCGAGGGCAATTACCTGCACGCCTATTGCCCGGAGTTCTTCAACGCCGCGCACCAAACGCCCTGGGGCGCTGCCATCAACTACGACGGCGCTCAATCGCGCACCGTGCGCCAGTTCATGGTTCACAACGCGCTCTATTGGGTCCAGGAGTTTCATATGGACGGTCTGCGCCTGGACGCGATCCATGCCATCCGCGACGATTCGCCGCAGCACATCGTGCGCGAGATCTGCGCCGCGTTGCAGGACGGTCCCGGCGGCATGCGCCAGGTGCACGTGGTGCTGGAGAACGACGCCAACCAGGCCAGCCTGCTCAAACGCAATGCCCAGGGCGTGCCGCCAGGTGGCTCGGCGCAGTGGAACGACGATATCCACCATGCGGCGCATGTGCTGGTGACCGGAGAGACCGAAGGTTACTACCGCGACTTCGCCGACGCGCCGCTCGATCGCTTCGGCAAGGCGCTGGCGCAGGGCTTCATCTACCAGGGCCAGGCATCGGCATTTCGCGACGGCGCGGCGCGTGGCGAATCCTGCGCGGGACTGCCGATGCAGGCCTTCGTATCATTCCTGCAGACCCATGACCAGGTTGGCAACCGAGCTTTGGGCGAGCGCCTGCATGCGCTGGGTGACCCGCTGCGGGTGCGCACGGCCCTGGCCTGCGTGATGCTTTCCCCGCATGTTCCAATGTTGTTCATGGGTGAGGAATTCGCTGCCTCCAGCCCATTCCTGTATTTCTGCGACTTCGGCCCCGAACTGGCCCGGCAGGTGGCCGATGGCCGCCGCGCCGGGTTCAGGCAATTCGCGGCCTTTGCCAGCGAGGCAGCACGCGCGGCCATTCCCGACCCGAATGCAGAGGACAGTTTCACGTCCTCTCGGCTGCGTTGGGACGAATTGCTCATCGAGCCCCACCGCCAATGGCACGCCGAGACCCGACAGTTGCTGGCGCTGAGGCGCAAGCAACTGTTCGACTTGACGCGCGACGGGTGTTTCGCGCATGCGTTCTCGTGTACCGCAGCATTGTTGCGGGTCAGCTGGGCCTTGGGACCAGAAGCCAAGGCCCCTGCCGGACACCTGCACCTGCTGGCGCATTTCGGCGCCGACACGCTGGCGGAGGTAGCACCGCCACCAGGCCGAGTGCTGCACGCCGATGGCATCGACACCGCCGCCGCGGTAGGCTGGACACTGGCACCAGGCGCAGTGGCGTTGACGCACACCGGGGCGAACCATGCCTGAAGTCTGGAGCGACATCGACACGGTTGCGCTGGAGCGCCTGTGCGCGCATTACGGTATTGCCACCCACTACCATGATGTGTGGGGCAACCACAAGTCAGTTGGCCGCGATGCCCTGTTGGCACTGGTGGCAGAGTTCGATCCCGACGTGCACGCGCCGTGCGACCTGGCAGCGGCGCACGAGCGTGCAACCGACAGCATCTGGAACCAGGCCATCACGCCCGTCGTCGCGATCCACGACACGACCGAGCAATGGGACCTGCGCCTGCGCATGCCGGCATCGGCAACCCTGTTGCACTGGCGCCTGTTGGACGAGGCCGATCAGATGGTGCGCGAGGGCAGGGTCGACGCGCAGGCACTGTACTTGAGCGATCACACCGATCGCGCGGGCGTCGCGTGGTGCGAACGCCGGCTGCAATGGGACCTGCGCCTGCCTTGCGGTTACTACCGGTTGCAGGTCGATGGTCTGGCCGACGGACTGGCAGCGCAAGCGCTGGTGGTATGCGCCCCGACGCAATGCTATCGACCGCCGGCGCTGCGCGACGGTGGCCGCGTCTGGGGGCCGGCAGTGCAGTTGTATGCGCTGCGATCCAACCGCAACTGGGGCATTGGCGATTTTGGCGATCTGGTGCAACTGGTGCAGCAAATGGCGTCGCGGGGTGCCGACATCATCGGACTCAATCCGCTGCATGCCCTGTTCACCCACAACCCGGCACACGCCAGCCCGTACAGCCCATCGTCCCGACGCCAGCTCAACGTGTTGTACATCGACGTACCGGCAGTTGTCGACTTCGCACACTGCGAGCCGGCGCACCAGCGCGTGGTGTCGCCGGACTTCCAGCAACGGCTGGCGCTATTGCGTGCCGCGCCGCTGGTTGACTACCCGGGCGTTGCCGCTGCCAAGCTGGAGATACTGGAACTGCTCCATGCCCATTTCACAACACACCACCTGGGCGCGGGGGGGACAGCGGCCGACGACCTGGGGCATTCCTTCATCGATTTCGTCGCGCAGGGCGGCGAAGCGCTGCGGCGCCACGCGGTTTACGAGGCCATCCAGGCACATCTGCATGCGGCAGACGCCTCGGTATGGGGCTGGCCGATGTGGCCATCGCAGTGGCGTGACCCGCAGGGCATGCCGGTGCAGTCCTTCACGCACCAGCACACCGAGCGCATCCGGTTCCATCAGTACCTGCAATGGCTGGCGGCGCAGCAACTGGCGCAGGCCAGCGCAACCTGCGCGGCACTGGGTATGGGCGTTGGCCTGTACCTGGACCTGGCCGTGTCGGTGGACCGCGGCGGCTCGGACAGCTGGAGCGACCAGGCCTGTTTCGCTGCCCGGGCCAGCGTCGGTGCGCCACCCGACGAATTCAACCCGAATGGCCAGGGCTGGGGCCTGCCGCCGCTGCGGCCCGATCGGCTGCGCCAAAGCCACTACCAGCTGTTTATCGACACCCTGCGCAGCGCCATGCGCGCCGCCGGGGCGCTGCGCATCGACCATGTGATGGGTCTGATGCGGCTGTTCTGGATTCCCGGTGGATTGTCGGCCCGTGACGGCGCATATGTGCACTACGCGCTCAATGAACTGCTGGCCATCGTCGCGCTGGAAAGCCAGCGCAACCGCTGCATGGTGGTCGGCGAGGACCTGGGCACCGTGGCCGACGCCATGCGCGATGCGCTCGCGCGCAACGATGTTTTGTCGTACCGGCTGCTGTACTTCGAGCGCCTGGGCGATGGCCAGTTCAAGGCCCCGACGACCTATCCGCCTGCCGCGCTGGCGGCCGTCAGCACGCACGATCTGGCCACGCTGGCCGGTTGGTGGCGCGGCCACGATCTGCAACTGCGTCTGCAGCTGGGGCTGTACCCCCAGGAAAGCCTGTTCGAGAAGCAACTCCTGGACCGGGCGCAGGAGCGCACGCGCCTGCTGCTGGCACTGCGTCACGCCGGCCTGCTGTCGGCGCCCATGATCGCGGCCGCGGCGGCCAGCACCGACCTGCCGACGCCGGTGATGCAGGCGGTACATGCCTACCTGGCCCAGGCGCCGTCGGCGGTGCTGATGGTCCAGCTGGAAGACGCGCTGCTGGTGCGCGACCAGATCAACATGCCCTCCACCATTGATGAGCATCCGAACTGGCGGCGCAAGTTGCCGATCGACCTGGCAGACCTGGCAGGCCATGACGGCATGAACGCGCTCGGCCAGGCCTTGTCGGCGATCCGCCCGCGCCCGCCGGATTCACCAGCCCGTGCCCGCGCACCACAGGCCCGCATACCGCGCGCCACGTACCGGCTGCAGTTCCACAAGGACTTCGGGTTTGACGCGGCGATTCGCATGCTGCCGTATCTGGCCCAACTGGGCATCAGCCATGTCTACTGCTCGCCGATCCACCGCGCCCGGGCCGGCAGCACCCATGGATACGACGTCGTGGCGCACGATGCGATCAATCCCGAGCTTGGCGGGCCGCAGGCGTTCGGGCGTTTCTGCCGCGCGCTGCAAAAGCTCGGCATGGGCCAGCTGCTGGACATGGTGCCCAACCACATGGGTGTTCTGGGTGGCGACAACGCGTGGTGGAACGACGTGCTGGAGAACGGTGCGGCATCCCTGTTCGCCCAACACTTCGACATCGACTGGCAACCGCTCAATCGGCAACTGAAGGGCAAGGTGCTGTTACCCGTGTTGGGCAATCACTATGGCGACGTGCTGGCGGCCGGTGAACTGGCCGTGGTGTTCCAGCCCGAGCTGGGCAGCTTTGCGCTGCAATATTTTGAACACACCTTCCCGGTCGCGCCGCAAACCTACCCTACCCTGCTGCAGGGCGCCCTGGGCCGCATCGACGATCCGGATCTGGTGGCCGGCCTGGCCAGCATAGCGGCCGCATTCAGCCATCTGGCTGCGCCTGGGGCCGTGCAGGAGGAGACGCGCCACGAGCGCGCACGCGACAAGGAACTGCTGAAGGCCCGGCTCGGCCGTCTGGTGTCCCGCAACGACGCGGTGGCCATCGCGATCGCGGCCGCGGTGGCCGAGATCAACGTCGAGACGTCCAGGGACCACCTGCACCAGCTGATCGAGGCACAGGCGTTCCGGCTGGCCTTCTGGCGGGTGGCCGCAGACGAAATCAACTATCGGCGTTTTTTTGACATCAACGACCTGGCGGCACTGCGTATGGAGCGCGAGGACGTTTTCGAAGCCACCCAGGGCATGGCGCTGGACCTGGCCGCACGCGGTGTCATCGATGGCCTGCGCATCGACCATCCCGATGGCCTGTATGACCCGGCGCAATACTTTGCGCGTCTCCAGCAGGGCTACGCGCGGCGTGTCGGCATGGTGCTGCCGGCGGCCGATGCCGACGGCCACCCGCCGCGGCCCCTGTATGTGGTGGCCGAGAAAATCGCCGCCGCGCACGAGAAAATTCCGCCGAGCTGGGCGATCCACGGCACCACCGGCTACGGCTTTGCGAATGCGGTCGGTGGCGTACTGGTCGATGGCGGGGCCGAGCAGCGGTTCGCGCAGATCTGGCGCAATTTCACCGGCGATGCGCGCAGCTTCGAGGAACTGGCACGCGGCGGCAAGCGCGACACCATGCGACTGGCTCTGGCGTCTGAATTGCAGGTGCTGTCAACCGAACTGGTACGCATCGCGCATGCCGACCGACGTACCCGCGACTACACCTACAACGAGCTGCGCCGGACGCTGGCCGAGGTGGTGGCATGCATGCCGGTCTACCGCAGCTACATCCGGGACGAACCGTCTGAACAGGACCGGCGCTACATCGATTGGGCGGTGAGCGACGCGGCATTGCACAGCCAGGACGCAGACGGATCGATCTTCGCGTTCGTGCGCCAGTGCCTGCTCGCACAGGCCTTGCCCGGTGCCGATGCGGCGCTGCGAACGCAGGTGAGCCACTTTGCGATCCGTGTCCAGCAGTTCAGTGCGCCGGTGACCGCCAAGGGCGTGGAAGACACCGCGTTTTACCGCTATTTCCCGCTCTGCTCCCTGAACGAGGTCGGTGGCGAACCGGGCCGTTTTGGCCTGTCGGTGGCGGACTTTCATGCCGCCAATACCGACCGGGCGCGACGCTGGCCGCACACCATGCTGGCAACCTCGACCCATGACAACAAGCGCTCGGAGGACGTGCGCTGGCGCATCCATGTGCTGTCCGAGATGCCGGCGCGCTGGCGCCTGGCGCTGCGGCGCTGGCGCCAGATGAACTGTGCGGTGCGAGCCCCATTGCGATCGCAGGACGCAACCCCGATCGCGCCGTCCAGCGCCGACGAATACCTGCTGTACCAGACGCTGCTGGGAACGATGCCGGTGCGGGCGATGGCTGCGCCCGAACACGCGCTGTATGTTGAACGCATCGTGCAGTACATGCGCAAGGCGGCGCGCGAGGCCAAGGTCCATACCCGCTGGACCCAGCCGGACGCAGGCTACGAAAACGCGCTGGAGCAATTCGTGCGCAATGTGCTGCGAACCGACCCGGACAATACTTTCCTGGCCGACCTGATGGCCCTGACCACGATACTGGCTTGGTTCGGTGCGTTCAACAGCCTGTCTGGCGCGCTGCTCAAGTTCAGTTGCCCCGGCGTGCCCGACCTGTACCAGGGCATGGAAACCATCAGGCTGCAGCTGGTCGACCCGGACAACCGCGCACCGGTCGACTATGGCGCGTTGCAGGCTGAGCTCGCACTGCTGCAGGCGCTATCGCCGAGCCAGGCCGGCCAGTTGCTGGCCGACCCCCAGGACGGGCGCGCCAAGATGTGGGTTACGTGGCGGCTGCTGTCGCTGCGCAAACAACACGAGGCCCTGTTTCGGGATGGCGCCTATGCCGTGTTGCCGACCATCGGCGCCGCCGCCGATCATGTGATCGCATTCGCGCGGACCCAAGGCAACGCCACGCTGGTGGTGCTGGCGCCACGACTGCTGGCGCAACTGCTGGGCGAGCAAGCGATGCCCCCGCTGGGCGCAGCCGTTTGGTCGGATACCGCTGTGCAAACGAATCTGCCGGACGACACCCGGCTGGTGGATGTGCTGTCGGGTTCGGAGCTGCAGGTCCGACATGGCTGCATTGCCGTGTCGCAGGCCTTCTGTGCGTTGCCGATGGCAGCTTTCATGACCGTATCGCACTGATGGCGACGGCATTCCTGGCCATGCGGGTTTGCTGCGCAGCGCCACGTCCCGCATTGCGAGCGCAACGCCCGCCGCATGCCAGCCTAGTTCGAGCCGTTCTTGATCGCAATCTGATCGTTCAGCGTCCAGTAGTCGTACAGATAGCCAATGCCAACCAGGCCCAGTACTGGTGAAGCCCAATATCCACAACGCATATCCGACCAGCTTGGAATGGGTGTCCGCAGTCTGCACCATCTTGCGCCTCCGTGAGTCGTCAATCCATCAGCAATGATACGAAGCCGCCCGGGGCTGCGGGCATCCTTGCGAGCCGTGCGACGCCGGGCGCGGCCGCCACTGCTGCGGGCTTGGAACCATTGTGGCACGTAGGCGCCGGTACGCGGCTGTGGGGTTCGACCCAGCCTGTGCGAACGACTATCGGCGATTGACACAGACGGGACCAATCGCAGTAAACTGGCTGTTAGTCCGTCAACCACCGGAGTCCATCATGCGCAAGCTCGTATTGATCCTTTTTTCTCTCGGTTTCAGCACCGCAGCCATGGCCCAGGGCGCTAATTGCAATGCGGCGGCAGCTGAGAAAAAGCTGATCGGCGCGGCCAAGACCGAGTTTCTCAAGCAGTGCGAATCGGCGTCCAAAACCAGGATGACGGTCGCTGCCAAGGACAAGAAGGAAATGATGATGTCCAAAGGCAAGGCCGGCAACTGCGGACAGGACGCCTCGGACCTGTGAGTTCCTGACGCATCGTTCTGACCGGCACAGAAAAAAGGACTTAGCCTTGTGGGCTAAGTCCTTGAATCATCTGGTAGGACGTGGCAGGCTCGAACTGCCGACCAACGGATTAAAAGTCCGCTGCTCTACCAACTGAGCTAACGTCCCACACTCTCTTTGCAATTGCGGTTTGTACCGCCTTGCAAAGCCTGAAATTATAACCAGAAAAAACAGACGTCCCCGAGCGGAAATCAGCCGCGATCTGCAATCTGGTTGATGACCCACCCGGCAGCGCATTGACCGAAGGTCGCAGTGACGCTGACCATTGATCCATAGCCGTGGCAGTTCAACGATCCGTCCGATTCCAGTGCGCACGATGGGTCGACATCGCGTACCGGTTCGCGGCTGAAGACACAGGCAATGCCCATGGCGCGGCCGGCTCCTGGCGCGCCATGCTCCTTGCGCAACACGCTACGCATGCGCGCGAGCAGCGGGTCATGGCTGCTCTGCGACAGGTCATCAATGTCGACCTTGTGTGCAAGGCGCTTGCCGCCAGCGGCTCCGACCGTGATGAACAAGGCCTTGTCGCGCCGGGCCCAATCGGCCATCGCGACCTTGGCATGAACCTGGTCACAGGCGTCGATCACCGCGTCAACGGTACTGGGCAAAAGCGCCGGCCAATTGGCCGTGTCGACAAACTCCTCCACGCCATGCACTACACACGTGGGGTTGATGCCGCTGATCCGATCGCGCATCGCCTGTACCTTGGCCTGCCCCAGTGTGTTGTGCAGCGCCTGCACCTGCCGGTTGATATTGGACTCGGCAACGTGGTCCAGATCGACGAGTGTCAAAGTACCAATACCGCTGCGCGCCAGCGCCTCCGCGCTCCAGGAGCCGACGCCACCGACACCGACTACAGCCACATGCGATTGGCGGATCCGGGCCGCTGCGGCAACGCCAAACAAGCGCGCCATTCCACCGAACCGGCGCGCAGGATTGGCATCGGCGTCAGCCCAATACATATCGGTCATGGATGCAAATGTCATTCGGCCTCGCATAGGCCCATGCGGCCGTGCAATAGACCTCAGCGCAGGCGCGCGAGGCGTTCCTTGCCCGCCTTTGCGGCTTCCGATTGCGGAAAGCTGCGAGACAATTCATCCAGCGTCTTGCGAGCGCCGGCAACGTCCTTGAGTTCGATCTGGCAATTGGCAATCGACAACAAGGCCTCGGGCGCGCGCACATGGTCGGGCGCCGCCGCCAGCATGATGCGAAAGTTGATGACCGCCTCCTTGTAATCCCGCGTTGCGTACTGCGCATTGCCCAGCCAGAACAGCGCCGATGGCAGATACCCGCTCTTCGGATAACGGGTAATCAAACCCAGCAAGCCCGATTGCGCCGCGACGAACTCACCGGTGCGAAAAAGTGCCAGCGCCGCGTCATAGGCACGGCGCTCGGCCGGCTCGACCATGATCTCGCGTCCGTCGACCGTCAGCTTGACCGGCTCGAGCTGGCTCACGCGCTCTTCAAAGCCCCGTGCCAGCTCCTGCTGCCGCTGCCCAATGTCTTTCTGAGCACGCTGGAGCTCGGACAACTCACGGCTGAACTGCTCACGCTGCCCGTTGCTGCGCGCCAGTTCACCGCGCACGGACTCGATCTGGTTCTGCAGGTCGAGCAACGCGCGCCGAAGTTGAGCGTTTTCATCGCCCGAGCGCCGCAGCAATTCATGGTGGGACTCGACCAGGCGCTGCACGGCCGCCTCGGAAGCCAGGCGATTGGCCTCCATGCTTCGGCGTGCCTCCAGGATCGCCCTGCGCGCCTCATCGTCCTCGAACAATGCGGCCTGCGCATGGCCCATGAACAACATGCCACCCAGCACCAAGGCCAGGGCGGCTCGACTGCCCCACTGGTGACTGGAGCAGCCGCTCATGAGAAAACGCCGGGCCGCTCCCAAGTTTTCTGGCACCCCCTCGGGGGGCCTGGCGAAGCCAGGGCTGGGGGCGCTCATGAGAAAACGCCGGGC
>JAYUQC010000159.1:0-9808 GCA_043759735.1 Rhodoferax sp. | reverse complement strand
GACGTACTTGTTTAAAAACGTGCGTCCGCGCATGAAGTTCATGCTTTTCACCTTGATGCGCGAGCGGATCAATTCGTTGGTGGCAGCACGCCCCCATTCGCCTGAACCGCTGTCGGTTTTACCGAGCACTTCCAGGTTGTCGTCTAGTGCGCCCATCCACGGCCCCATTTTTTCTTCTTCCGTGCCGGGTAAAAAGCCGATGTCTTCGCCGACCGACACTGTCGCGCGGGTCATGATGATTTCGGTATAGCGGCGGTCGTCAAGCACCTGCGTGAGGCCGCTGGCCAGCGCCATTAATGTCTTGCCGGTGCCCGCCGTGCCGGCCAATGTGACGAAGTCGACTTCCGGGTCCATCAGCAGATTCATCGCGAAGTTCTGCTCGCGGTTGCGAGTGGTCACGCCCCACACCGCGTTCTTGAGGTGGTTGTAGTCCTTGAGTGTCTTGAACACAGCTGTCTTGCCGCGGATCTCGGTCACGCGCGCGTACAAGCTTGGTTCGCCGGGTGATTCAAAAAAGACGAACTGGTTGATCAGCAAGTTGGGCACCACCGGGCCGCTGATGCGATAGAAGGTATGCATGCCTTGCTGCCAGCTCTCGACCGTCTGCCCATGGGTGGCCCAGAAGTCGGCCGGCAGGGCCTGCGATCCGGAGTACAACAGGTCTCCGTCGGCCAGTGTCTTGTCGTTCTGGTAGTCGTCGGTAGCCAATCCTAGCGCCCGCGCCTTGACCCGCATGTTGATGTCCTTGGACACCAGCACTACGTCGCGCGCCTGGCTGGCGTCGTACTTGCTGTCCTTGCCGAGCACCTTCTTGCCCAGCGCCTCGACGACACCAAGGATCTGGTTGTCGGCCTTGCCTTGCGGCAGGCTGGTTGGCAACGCATAGTCCAGCGCATGGGTCTGGAAGAACAGCTTGCCGCCGGCATCGGTGTGACCCGTGCTATCGAGCCGCAGGCCATCACCGATGTCGGCGCCGTTCGTGCCGGCGAGTGCGTCGAGCCAACGGCTGGACTGGCGCGCATTGCGCGCAACTTCGGTCATCCCTTTTTTGTGTCCATCGAGTTCCTCCAGCACGATCATGGGCAGAAAGATGTCATGCTCCTCGAAGCGGAACAGGCACATCGGATCATGCAGCAGCACATTGGTATCGAGCACGAACAATTTGGGTCGAGTCGCAGCCTTGCTGCGCCGGGGCTTGGCTACCACAGCTGCTGCGGTGCTATCTTCCGGCGTGCGGTCAGGCACGCTGTGCAAGGCCCGCGCTGCGGGCTGCGGCGCGGGCAAACGCGCTACCGGCCCGTCGGGCAACCCGTGAGGCGTTGCATCGGCCGCCAGGGTATCGGCGGGCGCTGCGTACCCGGCTCCGGGAGGGCCAGATGGTCTGCGACTGGGTCGGGAAATGCTTTTGGCTGTTGCGTCAAAAGCGGCACTGGTCAGCAGGGCGGCGCGTTTGCTTGGGGCGGGGGGCAGGGGCATGGTCCTGGGTACTCACGAGGAAATAAGAAATCGACACGACGGCGTCGTCCGCCGGTCTGCCCAAAAGCAACAAAGCCGCCTTGGGACAAGGCGGCTTTAGGGTGCGAGCTGCGGCTGAATTCAGAGGCATGGCGCATTATGCATGAGCCTGCCGGATCGACACCGGACCGCAGGTCAGGCCGATTTCTTGAGCGCCTTGACCGACTTGAGCACGTCGTCGACATGGCCAGGAACTTTGAGGCCACGCCATTCCTCCTTGAGCACACCATCGGCACCAACGAGGAAAGTGCTACGTTCGATTCCCTTGACCTTCTTGCCGTACATGATCTTGTTCTTGACCACGCCGAACATATGGCACATTTTTTCTTCGGTGTCGGCGATCAGCTCGAACGGCAACTCCAGCTTGAGCTTGAAGTCGTCATGGGACTTCATGTTGTCGCGCGACACGCCGAAAACTGCCGCCCCGGCCTTGACGAAGTCCTTGTACTTGTCCCTGAACTGCATGGCCTCGGTGGTGCAGCCCGGTGTGTTGTCCTTGGGATAGAAGTACAGCACCATGGTTGCGCCCAGATGACTGGTGTTCGTCACCCTCACACCGTTGGTGGCGACAGCTTCGAATTCGGGGAGGGGTTTGTTGACAACGATCGCCATAAGGTGCTTGAGTCTTGAGTGCTGGATGTGTCAGAGGTTGGCGGAGAATTCTCCAGCCCGCGTGCGGATGGGTGACCTCAACCGGAGCTGGGTATTTTAACCGCAAAATATCTGCTCAATCGCTCAGGGCTGGGCAACTTCGATCAGCAGGGCGGTTACGACCTTGCGACCCTCTCCCGCCAGGATGTTGTAGGTGCGGCACGCTGCCTGGGTATCCATGGTTTCCAATCCGACACGCCGCAGCATCAGCGGCGCAAGCCAGGCCGGATCGGGAAACCGGATCTTGTCGCCGCTGCCAAAAATGACGAGCTCCGCGTCCAGTCCCGCCAACTGCAGGAAGTGTTGGGCGCCAAGATCAGAGAAGCGCGCGCAACCCCATGCAATCCGTTCGCCGCCCGATCCGATGATGACGCTGGCCTCGATGCGTTCGCCGTTGACGGCGATCCAACCGCTTCCGTAGCCGGAGATGGTTTGAACGGAGGATTTGTCGGGGTGAAGTTTCATCGGGTGGTTGCGGGCTCAACTGTGGTCAAATTATAGGTTTCCCGCTGTAGCGGCACTTGCCGGGCACATCATGAAAACCATCCGCAAATCGACCAAGCTCGACAATGTCTGTTATGACATCCGAGGTCCTATTCTTGAATGCGCGCAACGCATGGAGGACGAGGGCCACAAGATCATCAAGCTCAACCTTGGCAATCTGGCCGTGTTCGGATTCGACTCGCCGGAAGAAATCCAGCAGGACATGATCCGCAACTTGCCGAACTCCGCGGGATACTCTGACAGTAAGGGAATCTTCGCGGCGCGCAAGGCGGTGATGCACTACACGCAGCAGCAAGGCGTAGCCGGCGTGACCCTGGATGATGTCTACCTCGGCAACGGCGCCTCCGAGTTGATCGTGATGGCCAGCAATGCCATGCTCAACGATGGTGATGAAATGCTGATACCGGCACCGGACTACCCGCTGTGGACGGCAGCCGTGGTGTTGTCTGGTGGTGCGCCTGTGCACTACCGTTGCGATGAGAGCCTGGGCTGGATGCCCGATCTGGCCGACATTCGGGCCAAGGTTACGCCGCGTACCAAGGGCATCGTCGTGATCAATCCGAACAACCCGACCGGCGCGCTGTATTCGGATGCATTGTTGAACGGCATCATCGAGATCGCGCGCGAATTCGGACTGGTGATCTTCGCCGACGAGGTGTACGACAAGATTCTGTACGACGGGGTGCAGCACACGGCTATCGCCTCGCTCAGTGACGACGTACTGACGCTGACTTTCAACAGCCTGAGCAAGAGCTACCGATCGTGCGGTTACCGTGCCGGATGGATGGTGGTGTCGGGCGACAAGTTTGTGGCCAGGGATTACATCGATGGGCTGAACATGATGTCCAACCTGCGCCTGTGCCCCAACGTGCCTGGACAGTGGGCGATCCAGACCGCCCTGGGCGGCTACCAAAGCATCAACGACCTGATCGCCGAGGGAGGCCGGCTGCGGCGTCAGCGCGATCTGGCCTATGAACTCATCACCGCGATTCCGGGGGTCAGCTGCGTGAAGCCGTCGGCCGCACTGTATATGTTCCCGCGGCTCGATCCGCAGATCTATCCGATCAGGGACGACCAGGCGTTCATCCTGGAACTGCTGCAAGAGACCAAGGTGATGCTGGTGCAGGGGAGCGGTTTCAACTGGGACATGCCCGATCACTTTCGCATCGTCTTCCTGCCCCATGAGGACGATCTGCGTGAGGCGATAGGGCGCATCGCGAAATTCCTGGAGCACTATCGCCATCGCCACGAGGACGAACGCGCGCGCGCGGCTGTAAAGCTGGTCGCAACGCGGGCCTGAAACCCGGCAGCCGTTGCCAGCCGCCATCCACACCAACCAAAAAGCTATTCGCATGAAACCGATCCAAGTGGGCCTGCTGGGCATAGGGACTGTCGGCAGCGGAACCTTCACCGTTCTGCGGCGCAACCAGGCGGAGATCCGCCGCCGCGCCGGTCGTGGCATCGAGATCACGATGGTGGCGGACCTGGACGTGGCCCGCG
Source organism: Rhodoferax sp. (assembly GCA_043759735.1). GTDB lineage: Bacteria > Pseudomonadota > Gammaproteobacteria > Burkholderiales > Burkholderiaceae_C > CAISIP01. Next base: position 5,638 of record JAYUQC010000159.1, on the reverse strand, counting down.
CGCAATCCCTGGTTGGTGATGGCGTCACGGTGGTCAACGACGCCCGGGCCGTTATCGCCAATCCGGATATCGACATCGTGATCGAGCTGATCGGTGGCTATGGCATTGCCCGCCAGCTCGTGATGGAGGCCATCGCGGCCGGCAAGCATGTGGTCACCGCCAACAAGGCATTGCTGGCGGTGCATGGCACCGAGATTTTTGCCGCCGCCCATGCCAAAGGCGTGATGGTGGCGTTCGAGGCGGCGGTTGCCGGCGGCATTCCGATCATCAAGGCCTTGCGCGAGGGACTCACGGCCAACAGCATCCAGTGGATCGCCGGCATCATCAACGGCACTACCAATTTCATCCTGAGCGAGATGCGCAACAAGGGGCTCGACTTCGGCGTGGTGCTCAAAGAAGCTCAACGGCTCGGCTATGCCGAGGCCGACCCGACTTTCGATATCGAAGGCGTGGACGCTGCACACAAGATCACGCTCATGTCGGCGATCGCGTTTGGCGTGCCGGTGCAGTTCGACAAGGCCTACATCGAGGGCATCGCGACCCTGAGCGCGCAGGACATCCGGTACGCCGAGCAACTGGGCTACCGCATCAAGCTGCTGGGCATCACCAAGCGCAGCGTCGATAGTGCCAGCGGGGCTTTGCGTGGCATCGAATTGCGGGTCCACCCCAGCCTGGTGCCGGCCAAGCGCCTGATTGCCAATGTCGAGGGCGCCATGAACGCGGTGATGGTGCAAGGCGACGCGGTAGGCACGACGCTGTACTACGGCAAAGGCGCAGGCAGCGAGCCGACGGCCAGTGCGGTGATTGCCGATCTGGTCGATGTCACGCGGCTTCACACCGCCGATGCGGCGCAGCGCGTACCACATCTGGCCTTTCATCCGGACGCGATGAGCGATTTGCCGGTGCTGCCGATGGCCGATGTCGTGACCAGCTACTACCTGCGGCTGCGGGTGGCCGACGAGACCGGTGTGTTGTCCCGCGTGACCGGCATTCTGGCCGACGCCGGCATCAGCATCGATGCGATGCTGCAACGCGAGGCCGACGAAGTCGCCGCCGATAGCAACGGCTCACAGGTCGCCCAGACCGACCTGATCATCCTGACGCATGACACCCGAGAGGGCACGATGGACGGCGCGTTGGCGCTGATGCAGGCGTTGCCGAGCGTGTTGCGGCCGATCACGCGCATCCGCAAGGAGGAGTTGGCCTGATGCGCTACATCTCGACCCGCGGGTACGACGCCGGTCAGCGTTTTTGCGACATTTTGCTCGAAGGCCTGGCGCCTGACGGCGGCCTGTACCTGCCGCAGCACTATCCGCAGGTGGACGATGCAGCGCTGACCCGATGGCGCCAGCTGCCGTACCACGAACTGGCATTCGAGATTCTGTCGCTGTATATCGACGACATTGCGCCGGCTGATCTGCGCAATATCTGTCGCCGCACCTATACCGAAGCCGTGTTCGGTTCCGCGGCGATTGTTCCGCTGCGCCGGCTGGTCGACCCGAAGGCGACCGATGCTGCCACTGCGCCGCTGTACCTGCAGGCCTTGTCCAACGGGCCGACACTGGCATTCAAGGACATGGCGATGCAATTGCTCGGCAACCTGTTCGAGTACGAGCTGGCGCGCCGTGGCGAGCGGCTCAACATCCTGGGTGCCACCAGTGGCGATACTGGCAGCGCGGCCGAATACGCGATGCGAGGCAAAAAAGGCGTGGCAGTTTTCATGACCAGCCCGGCTGGCCGCATGAGCCCGTTCCAGCAGGCGCAGATGTTCAGCCTGATGGACGACAACATCCACAACATCGCGATCGACGGGGTGTTCGACGATTGCCAGGATCTGGTCAAGGCGGTATCGAACGATCTCGCATTCAAGCGCAGGTTCCGCATCGGTACCGTGAATTCGATCAACTGGGCCCGCCTGATGGCGCAGGTGGTGTACTATTTTTCCGGGTACTTTCAAGCCACCCGCTCAAATGGTGAAAAAGTGCGGTTCACGGTGCCTTCGGGCAACTTCGGCAATGTGTGTGCCGGCCATGTTGCGCGCATGATGGGCCTGCCGATCGACCGGCTGGTGGTGGCCACCAACGAGAACGACGTGCTCGATGAGTTTTTCCGCACCGGCGCCTATCGGGTACGCACCAGCGCCGACACCTTCGAAACATCCAGTCCGTCGATGGACATCTCGAAGGCGTCGAATTTCGAGCGCTTTGTTTTCGATCTGGTGGGTCGCGATCCCTCGCGATTGAAGCATCTGTTCGCGGCGCAGTTGGCAACCTGCGGCGCGTTCGATCTCAGCGCCCACCCGGCGTTCGGTGACGTCGCCGCGCGCTTTGGTTTTGCCAGTGGACGCAGTACCCACGCCGACCGCCTCGCTACCATCCGTAGCACCTGGGCGGATTGCCAGGAGATGGTCGACACCCATACCGCCGATGGCATCAAGGTCGCGCGGGAGCACCTGCATCCGCGGTATCCGATGATCGTGCTCGAAACCGCGTTGCCAATCAAGTTCGCTGCGACCATCGTCGAGGCGCTGGGTCGTGAGCCCGTGCGTCCTGCTCAGTTCGACGGCATCGAGCAACGCCCCAAAAGGGTCACCGCCATGCCGGCCCGGATCGACGCCATCAAGGAATTCATCGCAGCGCACGGCGTGCCACAGGCCGCTTTCGCATCGCCTGCCTCAGACGTGTGACGACACGCATATCCAGACAACCTGCCTTCACGCCACTTTTTCCGGACTGCACCAGATGACGCAACCGCGAGCACCGCTGCTCCCCCTGGCTGACGCGTTGGCGAGCCTGCTCGCGGCCGCAAGTCCGCTTGCTGACCTGGAGATGGTGTCCACCTTTGATGCCGATGGTCGCGTGCTGGCGCAGGATGTGGTGTCCGAACTGCAGGTGCCGCCACAGGACAACAGCGCAATGGACGGCTATGCAGTCGCCTGCGCTGATCTTGCCGCGACCGGCGGGGTCTTGTCCGTCACCCAGCGTATTGCTGCCGGTTCTTCGGGCCAGCGACTGCTGCCGGGTCAGGCCGCCCGCATTTTCACCGGCGCACCCATTCCGCCCGGCGCCGATGCCGTTGTGATGCAGGAGGATTGCGAGGTCGTCTCGGATGCGGCCAACGGCAAAGCTGTGCAGGTCCGGGTCCGGGTTGCGCCACAGCCCGGTCAATGGATCCGGCGTGCCGGCGAGGACGTTACCCGATCATCGGTTGTGCTGGCGCGCGGTACTCGCCTGTCACCGGCCAGTCTTGGCCTGGCGGCGGGCGTCGGGTTCGATGCGCTGCAGGTGGCGCGGCGTCCCCGGGTGGCGCTGCTGTCCACTGGAGACGAACTCGTGATGCCGGGAGATATCGCGCCGGTCGACATGCGTCCCGGCGCGATCTACAACTCCAACCGGTTTTTTCTGCGCGCCATGCTGCTGCGGCTCGGCTGCACCGTCAGCGACCTGGGCATCGTGCCCGACCAGCGCGCGGCGACGGTACACGCGCTGCGCGATGCTGCGCTGGATCATGATTTGATCCTGACCAGCGGCGGCGTGTCGGTCGGCGAGGAGGATCATATCCGCCCGGCGGTGCAGTCGCTGGGTGCTCTTGCGCTGTGGCAGATCGCGATCAAGCCCGGAAAACCGTTCGCTTTTGGACATGTGGGCAAGACCCATTTCATGGGCCTGCCGGGCAACCCGGTGTCGAGTTTTGTGACCTTTGCGCTGCTCGTACGGCCGTTTCTGTTGCGTTTGCAGGGTGTGCAAGTTGTCGAAACGGTGACCGTGTCCGCCCGTGCCGATTTCAGCTGGCCGCGGGCTGACAAGCGGCGCGAGTTTCTGCGCGTGCGCCGCAATGGGCGCGGCGGCCTCGACCTCTTTTCCAACCAGAGTTCGGGTGTACTGACGTCGACGGTCTGGGCGGATGGGCTGGTCGACAACCCGCCGGGAACGACCATTGCACCCGGTGACACGGTGCGGTTTGTTGCTCTGTCGGACTTGTGGGCCTGAGACATGGCCATCACCGTTACCGTTACCGTGCGCTTTTTTGCTGCCATCCGCGAGGCGGTCGGGCAGGGCAGCGAATCATGTCACACGCCGGCCCATGATGTGGCGGCGTTGCGCGACGCGCTGATTGCGCGCGGCGCCCCGTATGCCCAGGCACTGGACCGTACCAAGCCGGTGCGCATCGCCGTCGATCGGCAAATGTGCGATGAGGCCACAGTCCTGCGCGACGGCGCAGAAGTCGCCTTTTTTCCGCCCGTCACGGGAGGCTGAGCACGGGCCTGGCGGCGGTCGGGTCAGCGAGCCTGGGCGAGCTGCGACATCCTGGTCGCCGGGTGCGTTGAACAGCGGGTCATCGGTGGGCGCAGCTCGCTCGCAATCACGCCCGATTGGGCCAGCATGGCTCAAGGGTACGCCAGATGCGTCTGCCAGGGTCCGGAACCCGTGCCTGGGGCGACACGTTGCGGGTCTGCGACGGGCGGGAAATCATGGCCGCTTCATTACTGCGCCGACGCGCGCGCAATGCCACAATGACGCCATGCTGTTGCCACGCGTATCCATCCAGAATGCGGATTTCAATCTGGCCGATGAGATTGCGGCGCTGCGGGCAGATGACAAGCGGGTCGGGGCAGTTTGTAGTTTTGTCGGCATCGTGCGGGATCGCAACGCAGGCGACACAGTCGCGATGCTGGAACTTGAGCACTACCCCGGTATGACGGAAAAAGCCATTGAATCCATTTTGGACGAGGCGCACCAGCGCTTCGATGTTTTTGCCTGCCGGGTGGTTCATCGGATCGGACTTTTGCACCCGTTGGACCAGATCGTGCTGGTGGCCGTGACATCTGCGCACCGGGGCGAAAGTTTTCAGGCCTGCGAATTCATCATGGACTATCTCAAGACGCAGGCGCCGTTCTGGAAAAAGGAGCAGACGCCAAATGGTGCGCGCTGGGTGGATGCGCGGGTCGCGGACGACGCGGCGTTGCGGCGCTGGGGCATTGTCGCCGGCAACTGTTGATCGAAGTGCCGGCGCCTGCGAAGGATCCGTGGGATACCCAGGGCCACTCGCCGGATCGTCGAACTAGCCCTTGGTCGACTTCTGATGCGCGCCGTCACGCTCAGTTGAGGTAGCTTGGCTTGGACTCGGGCGCAGCAGCGGTCGCTGGCGCCGCACCGACTGCGCCGGCACTGCGCCACTGCGACGACGTGATGGCTCGTTCGAGCAAATGCATGAAGGCATGGGTCAGGGCATCCGACAGGGCCAGCTCAAACTTGCGCTGCTCCGGTTTGTCGGCCAGCTTCTCGGTACAGTTCAGGCGCAACTGGCCGCCGGCCAGAGGAGCGATGTTGATTTCGGTGATCAACAGCGGACCGCCAAACAGCGGTTCGCTCGCAGGGGGTACCTGGTAAGGTGTGGAGAAATCGGCGCGGCGCAGAGTCTCGTTGCGCTGAAAATCCGCCATCGCCTTTTTGGCCAGCGGATCCGCTGACGCCATATGGGCGGTTGCCGGTCCGCCCCGCTGCGCTGCGCGGTCGGTGCTGATCCGGTCGAGCAAGGGCATCAGTCCCAAGGCCAGGCGGCGGGTGAACCAGAACTGGAGTTCCTTGTTGTCCGAGGTATTGACGCGCACCAGAATGCGGTCCTGTTCGGGCAGGTA
>JAYUQC010000158.1:0-27560 GCA_043759735.1 Rhodoferax sp. | reverse complement strand
ATTCCAGAACTAAGCGCAATACGCCATGCGCCGCGGGATGCTGCGGCCCAAAGTTCATAGTGTAATTTCTAATCTCAGCCACGGTAATTTTCCTCGCGAATTACTCGTGGTACTAACTCACGCTCTTCAATACTGACAGGCTGATATACGACACGTTTCTGCTCGGGGTCGTAGCGCATTTCCACGGTGCCGGACAAGGGGAAATCCTTGCGGAACGGATGCCCAATAAATCCGTAGTCCGTAAGAATACGGCGCAAATCCGGATGACCTTCAAATAAGATTCCGAATAAATCAAACGCTTCTCGTTCGTACCAATTTGCGGCAGGCCAAATACCAATTACCGAGGGCAGTATGGGAAAATCATCATCGGCGGCGAACACTTTAAGGCGCAGGCGTTGGTTGTTCCTCACTGATAATAAATGATAGACCGCGGCAAAGCGACGGCCCGCCCAAATACCTTCGCCGTAATCCTGAAAATCGACGCCGCATAAATCGATCAACTGTTCGAACTTAAGTTTTGGGTGATCGCGCAACGTGCGGCTCGTCGTTTCTAAATTTTCGGGCGCCACCTTTAAAGTTAGCTCGCCAAGATTGCGCTCTAATTCGCAGCTATCCGGCAGCGCTTCTTTTAGGCAAAGGGAAAGATCATCCAACGAGGGTGTCATGGCTTACGTTTAGCGAGCAATGGTGTTGGTGCGTTTGATTTTGTTTTGCAGCTGGATAATGCCGTACAACAACGCCTCAGCAGTAGGCGGACAACCTGGGACGTAAATATCAACGGGAACAATGCGGTCACAGCCGCGAACGACAGAGTAAGAATAATGATAGTAGCCCCCGCCATTGGCGCAGGACCCCATGGAAATCACCCAGCGCGGCTCGGACATCTGGTCATACACCTTGCGCAATGCCGGACCCATCTTGTTGCACAGCGTACCGGCAACGATCATCAGGTCGGACTGCCGCGGACTGGCGCGAAACACCTCGGCACCAAAGCGGCTGATGTCGTAACGTGCAGCCGCCGCATGCATCATTTCGACCGCGCAACAGGCCAGGCCGAACGTCATGGGCCAGACGGAACCTGTCTTGGCCCAATTCACCACCGCGTCATAGCTGGTGGTGACAAAGCCTTCCTTCAATACGCCTTCAATCATCGCGTCACTCCCAGTCCAGGGCCCCTTTCTTCCATTCGTAGACAAATCCCACGACCAGAATCCCGAGGAAAACCATCACCGACCAGAACCCGACGGCACCAACATCCTTGAGCGCCACCGCCCAGGGAAACAGGAAGGCGATCTCCAGATCGAACAGGATGAACAGGATCGCCACCAGGTAATAACGAACGTCGAATTTCATCCGGGCGTCCTCGAACGCCTCGAATCCACATTCATACGGGGAGTTTTTCGCCGGATCGGGCCGATTCGGGCCCAAAACATAGCCGAGCACCTGCGGAACTACACCGACTGCGATGCCCACCAGCATGAACAGCAGTACGGGCAGATATTGTTCGAGGTTCATCGGAAGCTTGTAACTACCATTTTTCGCCGCTCAGATGTCCCAAACAGCGCTTCAGACTGGTGCCGTCGGCGAGACTCGAACTCGCACAGCTTTCGCCACTACCCCCTCAAGATAGCGTGTCTACCAATTTCACCACGACGGCGGCTTGTCTCAGATGGTCGAATTGCGTGAGGAACCTTGCGGCTGGAGCTGAATCGACCAGCTGGTAGTTTACCCTGAAAAGTTCAGCCAATGCCCGGCGAATCCCGCGTGCCGCGCCCTCATTTGGACGGGATCAAGGCCGCGCCAGAAGCCGGCGCCGCGGGCGCTGCAACCGGCGCAGAAGCGGTGGAGGCCGGCGCCCCTGCCGCACCTTCCAGCACACTACCACTGCTGGCAGGACGGACATTGCCGTAATACGCCAACGCCAGCGTGCTGACAAAAAACACCGTCGCCAGCACCGCGGTAGTGCGGGACATGAAGTTGGCGCTGCCACTGGCGCCAAAAAGGCTGCCTGAACTGCCACTGCCAAATGCCGCGCCCATGTCCGCGCCTTTGCCATGCTGGATCAGGATCAGGCCGATCATGCCCAGTGCAGACAGCATCTGCAGCGCCAACACCACGGTCAACACGATATTCATCAACTACTCCTCAACGGGATCCAGGGACTGGGCGACTCAGCAAGCCGCAGCTATGATTGCCAGGAAATCGGCCGGCTTGAGCGACGCGCCGCCGATCAGGCCGCCGTCAATATCGCTCTGCACCAGCAACTGGCCGGCGTTGGCGGCGTTCATGCTGCCGCCATACAGAATGCGGATGCGTGCGGCCTGCGCCGAAGCCGCCTTGAGCTGGGCGCGCAATACGGCATGTACCTGCTGCGCCTGTTCCGGGCTGGCCGTCTTGCCGGTGCCGATCGCCCACACGGGTTCGTAGGCGACCACGATTTCGCTGATGCAATGGCCGTTGGTGTGGATCACCGCGGCCAGCTGTCGCTTGACGACTTCCTCGGTGGCGCCCGACTCGCGTTGCGCCAGGGTCTCGCCGACACACACGATGGGCGTGACACCGCAAGACAGAGCCTGGCGTGCTTTCTCGGCCACGTCAGCGTCCGTCTCACCGTGGTATTGGCGCCGCTCCGAGTGGCCGACGATGACGTAGCGAACGCCAAACTCGCGCAACATCGACGCCGACATTTCGCCGGTGAATGCGCCGGCGTCATGGCGCGAAACGTCCTGCGCTCCCAGCTCCAGCGCACTGCCAGCCAGCAGACCCTGCAGCTGGGCCAGAAAAGGCGCCGGAACACACACGGCAGCATCACAAGATGATGCCACCAGGCCAGCCTGAATCGACCGGACGAGCGCCTCGTTGCCGGCCAGCGTACCGTTCATTTTCCAGTTGCCCGCGATCAACTTCTTCATGTGTCGTTCCAGGTCATCACCAGTTTGCCGATGTGCTGGTTCGTTTCCATCAATGCATGGGCGCGTGCGGCGCCGCTGGGCAGATCACCGTCGCCCTGCAGGGCCGGGAAGCTACTGTGGATCACCGGTCGGATGCTGCCGTTCTCGATCAGCGGCCAGACATGCGTGAGGCACGCCTGCGCAATGGCCTGCTTGAACGCAACCGGCCGCGGCCGCAAGGTCGAGCCGGTGATCGTCAGCCGCCGGCGCAATACGGCGCCCGCGTTGATCTCGCACTTGGTTCCGCCCTGAACGGCGATGATCACCAGCCGCCCATCTTCAGCCAGACACTCGATCTCTCGCGCCACATAGTCGCCCGCCACCATATCCAGTACCACGTCGACGCCGCGCCCGTCAGTCAATCGCTTGACCTCTTGCACAAAATCGTGGGACCGGTAGTTGATGGCATGGTCGGCGCCCAGCGCCAGGCAAGCGGCCGCCTTCGCGTCGCTACCCACGGTCACGACGACGCGACAGCCCATGGCTCGCGCCAGCTGGATGGCCGTGACGCCGATGCCACTGGAGCCGCCCTGTACCAGCAAGGTCTCGCCCCGCTGCAATCGGCCCCGATCGAACACGTTGCTCCAGACCGTGAAGAAGGTCTCGGGCAAACTCGCCGCCTGCGCATCACTCAGGCCGCGCGGCACCGGCAGGCACTGCGCAATGGGTGCCACGCAATACTCGGCGTAACCGCCACCCGCCACCAGCGCACAGACATGGTCGCCGAGTTTGAATCCAGCGGCGGCGAGTGCCTGCGCGTCACCGGCGTCGATGACCCCCGCCACCTCCAGCCCGGGTATGTCGGACGCGCCCGGCGGCACCGGATAGTTGCCGGTACGCTGCAGTACGTCGGGGCGGTTGATGCCGCTGGCCGACACCTGTATGCGCAACTCACCCGCGCCCGGATCGGGCAGCGCACGCGTTGCCGGCCGCAGGACCTGCGGGCCGCCAAAGGAGGCAATCTCGATGACATTCATGTTCGCGCTCCCGCGGCGACCGTGGAGCAAGCCCCCCAGTCGCCAGGCCGGCACTGCTGCCGGCGCGCCATCAAGACTGCTCCGACCCTTGCGTCGCCGGCTGCTGCTGGCGGTCGAGCAAGGCCTTCATCGACAACTTGACCCGGCCCTTTTCGTCGGTCTCGAGCACCTTGACCTTGACGATCTGGCCTTCGCTCAGGTAGTCGGTCACCCGCTCGACACGCTCATGCGCGATCTGGCTGATGTGCAGCAAGCCGTCCTTGCCCGGCAGCAGGTTCACCAGCGCGCCGAAGTCCAGGATCTTGGTGATCGGACCTTCGTAAACCTTGCCGATCTCGATCTCGGCCGTGATCTGCGCAATGCGCCGCTTGGCCATTTCCGCCTTTTCCGGATCGGTCGAGGCAATGGTGATCGTGCCGTCTTCGTCGATGTTGATCTGGCAGCCGGTCTCCTCCGTCAGTCCACGGATCACCGAGCCGCCCTTGCCGATCACATCGCGGATTTTTTCCGGATTGATCTTCATCGTAAACAGGCGCGGTGCAAAATTCGACACCTCGGTCTTGGCCTCGGCCATCGCCTCTTGCATCTTGCCCAGGATGTGCATGCGCGCTTCCTTGGCTTGGGCCAGCGCGACCTGCATGATCTCCTTGGTGATGCCCTGGATCTTGATGTCCATCTGCAGCGCGGAAATGCCGTTGGTGGTGCCCGCAACCTTGAAATCCATGTCGCCCAGGTGGTCCTCATCGCCCAGGATGTCGGTCAGCACCGCAAAGCGGTTGCCGTCCTTGATCAGGCCCATCGCGATGCCGGCCACATGGGCCTTCATCGGCACGCCGGCATCCATCAGCGCCAGGCAACCACCACAGACCGACGCCATCGACGACGAACCATTGGACTCGGTCACTTCGGACACGACACGCATGGTGTACGGAAAATCTTCCTTGGACGGCAAGGCTGCGATCAAGGCGCGCTTGGCCAGACGGCCGTGGCCGATCTCGCGGCGTTTTGGAGTACCGAAGCGGCCCGCCTCGCCGGTTGCGAACGGAGGCATGTTGTAGTGCAGCATGAACCGGTCCTGGAACTCGCCGGCCAGCGCGTCAATGCGCTGGGCGTCACGCTCGGTTCCCAGCGTGGCCACCACCAAAGCCTGGGTTTCGCCACGGGTGAACAAGGCAGAGCCATGGGTACGCGGCAGCACGCTGTTGCGGATCTCGATCGCACGCACGGTACGGGTGTCACGGCCATCGATGCGGGGTTCACCGGCCAGGATCTGACCGCGCACGATACGTGCTTCGATGTCGAACAGCATGCTCTCGACCTTGACGCCGTCGAACTCGACAGCGTCGGCCTTGAGGCCGCTCATCACGCCAGCATAGGCATCGCGGCAGGCCTGGGTGCGGGCCTGCTTGTTGCGGATCTGATAGGCCGCCGAAAGCTTCTCTGCGCCGTGGGCTTCCACCTTGGCGATCAGGACCTCATCGCGCGCGGGCACTTTCCAGTCCCATGCCGGCTTGCCGGCGTCACGCACCAACTCGTTGATTGCGGCAATTGCGATATTGCCCTGCTCATGGCCAAACACGACGGCGCCCAACATGATCTCTTCCGATAGCTGCTGCGCCTCCGACTCCACCATCAGTACGGCGGCCTGGGTGCCTGCCACGACCAGGTCGAGCTGGCTGTCCTTGAGCTGGGTCTGACCCGGATTGAGCACATATTCGCCATTGACATAGCCGACGCGCGCAGCGCCGATCGGGCCGTTGAACGGGATGCCGCTGATGGACAAGGCTGCACTGGTGGCGATCAGCGCGGCGATATCGGCCTGCACTTCCGGATTCAGGCTCAGCACATGCACGATGACCTGGACTTCGTTGTAGAAGCCTTCCGGGAACAGCGGGCGGATCGGACGGTCGATCAGCCGGCAAGTCAGGGTCTCGAGCTCGCTGGGGCGACCCTCACGCTTGAAGAAGCTGCCTGGAATCTTGCCGGCGGCATACGATTTTTCGGTGTAATCGACGGTCAGCGGGAAAAAATCCTGGCCCGCCTTGGCGTCAGTCTTGGCCACGACGGTGGCCAGCACTACCGTGTCGTCGATGTTGACCAGCACTGCGCCGGAAGCCTGGCGCGCGATCTCGCCGGTCTCCATCGTGACCGAATGCGGACCCCATTGAAAGGTCTTGCTGACTTTGTTGAACATGCTCATGGTATGGTTCTCCTGGTCTGTAGTGGGAGGTGTCGGCCACCTCGCCTGAGCCTGGAGTCAACTTGGCAGAACACGATGCCATTCCAGCGAAATTCGATGCCTGCGCACAAATTCCCATGGAATGACACAGCTTCGCTCTGCCCCTGTTTCCGATCCGGCAGGTCGCATTGCACGCACCTGCCATCACCGAAACCGTGTTTTCCCCATTTCCCTTCGAACGACAAGGCGCCTGAGGCTTCATGCAACCCAGGCGCTTGCTGTCGGTCCGCGCCTTACTTGCGCAGGCCGAGTTTGACGATCAGTGCGGTGTAACGTTCCGCATCCTTGGACTTCAGATAGTCCAGCAGCTTGCGACGGCGGCTCACCATGCGCAACAAGCCGCGACGGCCATGGTGGTCCTTGGCGTGGGTCTTGAAGTGGGGGGTGAGTTCGTTGATCCGGGCGGTCAACAGTGCAACTTGCACTTCCGGGCTGCCGGTGTCGCCGACTTTGCGGGCGTTTTCCTGGACAACAGTCGCCTTGATACTGATTGCGATCATTTCAATTTCCTGTGGTGCAGAGCATCGCCCGATGGGCGCACGCTCCGGGTTGACAACTTGCGTCAGGCGCTGGAACTGCCCCCGACGTGCGCTTCGCGCCATGCAAAGCCTTGCGAGTATAACCTGCTCGGGCAATCCCCTGCCTGGGCAGCGACCGGTCAGGTTTGCAGCCAGGATCGCAGTCGGTCTACGCCCGCCACCAGGCGCTGCGGGTCGCGCGAGGCGAAACACCAGCGCAGCCAGCTGCCGGCCGGATCGGTGTCGCTGGCGCCAAAAGCGATGCCCGGCGCAAGGCCGATCCCCGCCTCCAGCACCAGGCGCTTGGCAGTGGCCAGGGAATCGCTGGCGCCGGCCAGCCGGAAGAACGCATACATGCCGCCAGGCGCGGGCGCCACCTCGACGCCGGGCAGGCCCTGCAACAGCGGCACCAGCGTATCGCGGCACCGCTTCAGATGCGCCACCACCCGCGGAGTCACGTCATCAGTGCGCTGCAACGCGGCCATCGCCGCGCGCTGCACGAACACCGGCGCGCAGGACGTGTTGAATTCGATCAGCTTGCCAACCTGCTGCGTCATCACCGCCGGCATGACCATCCAGCCCAGGCGCCATCCGGTCATCAGAAAGCTTTTGGAAAAACTGTGCACCACGACCAGGCGGTCCTGTGGCGCACATACGTCCAGGAAACTGGGTGCACAGCCATTGCCTCCAGGTTCGTAGTACAGGCGCTCGTAGACTTCGTCCGCCAGGATCCAGGTGCCAGTGCCGCGGCAGTGCTCGGCAATGCGCAGCTGTTCGTCGCGGCTGAGCGTCCAGCCGGTCGGATTATTCGGCGCGTTGATGATCAGCAGCTTGGTCTGGCGCGTCACCGCGCCCAGCAGCGTGTCCATGTCCAGCGTCCAGGCACCGTCAACAGGCTGCAGCGACACACACCGCACCCGCGCACCCATGATCTCTGGCTGCGCCACCAGGTTGGGCCAGACCGGCGTCACTGCCACCACCTCGTCGCCCGCGTCGACCAGGGCCTGCACCGCCAGCATCAGTGCGTTGACGCCGCCCGAGGTCACGGCCAGCCGTTCGCTGGCGATCGGCTGGTGCACCCTGGCCATGTAACGCGCAATCGCATCGCGCAACTCCGGCAGGCCCAGGTTGTGGCCGTAGAAGGTCTCGCCGCGCTGCAAAGAATCGATCGCCGCCTGGCGAATGAACTCCGGCGTGACCTCGTCACTTTCGCCAAACCAGAACGGCAGGACATCGCCTCGGCCGATGCCGGCGTTGGCCACTTCCCGAATACGGGACTCCTGCAGATGCAAGACGGTATTGCGCATGACGGGCTCCTGGATCGAAAAATGGGCAGAGCACACTCAGGGTCGCTGCATCTGGCAGCTGGTCGGCATTTCGGCCGCCGCGGCGCTCAACGCGCGGACAACCCTGAAACCGAAACCGGAACCTTCGACATCAAACTTGACGCCGGGCGCACCCACACGGTCCATTACGCCAACGACCAGTGGCTGCTGGAACTGGTGGTCGCTGGCCCGCATGCTGCCGCTTTGCCCCTGCAAGCTGACCGAGGCGCTCTCCAGCGCGCGGGCCACCGCGACCATGTCCAACGCGCTGCCGGGCGTCAATGCTCCGGCAGCAGCCGACTTTTCAATCGCCTGCGCCAGGGCTTCGACCATCAACTGCATGCGCATGTGAACATAGTCGTCCGCCGGATCGGGATAGCGGGCTCGAAACGCGCGGTAGAACGCCTCGCTGGCCGGCGACTGCACGTTGGGCAACCAGTCGGCCACCGCGACGACCTTGCCGATGCCGGCCTCGCCCATCGCCGCAGGAGCACCCAGCGCATTGCCATAAAAAGTGTAGAAGGTGCCGTCGAATCCCGCGTCCCGCGCGGCCCTGACCAGCAGCGTCAGGTCATTGCCCCAATTTCCGGTGACGACCGCCTGTGCGCCGCTGGCCTTGATCTTGGCCGCATAGGGCAGGAAATCCTTCACCCGTCCCAACGGATGCAATTCATCGCCCACGATCTGCACGTCGGCGCGCTGCTGACCGAGTTGGCGCCGAACTTCGCGCAACACCGCCTGACCGAAGCTGTAGTCCTGCCCGATCAGATAGGCCCGCTTGAGCGCGGCATCGTCCCTGATCACCGCCATCAGGGCGGCCACTCGCATATCGGCGTGGGCATCGAAGCGGAAGTGCCAGAAACTGCACTTCTCGTTGGTCAAGGCGGGATCGACCGCCGAATAGTTAAGGAATACGACTTTCCTGGACGGCTCACGGGAGTTGTGCTTGTTGATGGCGTCGATCAGCACGGCCGCGTTGGCCGACGAGTTGCCCTGCAACACGACCTGCACGCCATCGTCGATAGCCGAGCGCAACGCAGACAATGCTTCCTCGTTCTGGCCCTTGCTGTCGTAGCGTTGCAGCAGCAGTTGTCGAGGCCCGCCCGCGGCCAGGGGCAGACGAATCCCGCCGCGCTGATTCACCCGCTCGAGCGCCCAGACCAGATTGCGAAACACGGCCTCGCCGCCATTGGCAAACGGACCACTCAGGCCTTCGATCATGGCCATCTTGACGGGCGGTGCGGGGGATTGGGCCGGTGCAAGCGCAGGCGCCACTAGTAGCAACCAGCAAAATTTCAAGACCCAGCGGCGAAGAATAAACATGGACGATTTCTCCTTGAAAACATGGCGTGCACGCATAAATGCGATGCATGTGGCTCACGCTGTTGCGAGCCGCGCAGTTTACTAGGAGTGCTTCCATGTTTTTTGCCACCACCGTACCCGGCTTCGGCCGCGGCATCGCCGTCAACCAGCGCCAGCGCCTGCTGCAACACATGCTGCACGAAGCGAGCCAAGGCGGCCAGACCCAAGCGGCCGCGCTTGAGCAGGACGAGACCTCGACAACCCTGCGGTTCGATGTCCCAGGCGTCACCCGCGAACAACTCAGCATCGGCATCGAAGGCAATGTCGTGCGCATCCAGTCGCTGGACGGCGCGCCGCGGCGCTACAAGATGGCCTATGAATTGCCGCAAGACATCGAAGTGGCGACCAGTACCGCGAAACTGGAGCATGGCGTATTGACGCTGCGCCTGACAAGGCTGGTTCCCGCGAGCCGGGTCACCGAACTGGCAATCCACTAGGCACGAGGAGCCGGACCGGGCGCGCGCAGACCGCGCCGGTACCGGCTAAATCTGGTCGAGCGGCCAGCGCGGCCGTACGTCGAAAGCGTAGTCGGTGTTCGCCTGCTGGCGACCCGACTGCAGACGCATGGCACCAGCCAACGCAATCATCGCACCGTTGTCGGTGCATAAGTCGAGTTCCGGGTAGTACACATTAATGCCGCGGTCAGCCGCCGCCGCATTGAGTTGCTCACGCAGGTGCCGGTTAGCGCCGACGCCACCGGCCACCACCAGCCGGGCCAATCTGGCCTGTGCCATCGCAGCCATCGACTTTTTCACCAGCACCTCGACAATCGCCGCTTCAACCGACGCCGCCAGATCGGCGCGCGATTGCTCTGGCAGCCGCGCCATCGCCATGTCGAGCGCCAAACCCTGGTCACCGGCATGCGCAGCCACCAGCTTCTTTGCCTGCACCATGACCGCGGTTTTCAGTCCGGCAAAGGAGAAATCGAGATTGCCGCTGTGCAACAGCGGTCGCGGCAGCTTGAATGCCCGTGCATCGCCTTGCTGCGCCAGCCGTGACAGGGCAGGACCCCCCGGATACGGCAGCCCCATCAGCTTGGCCGACTTGTCGAACGCCTCGCCCGCCGCATCGTCGATAGTCTCGCCCAACAGCGCGTATCGCCCCACGCCGTCGACTCGCATCAACTGCGTGTGGCCGCCCGAGACCAGCAAGGCCACAAACGGAAACTCCGGTGGATCGGCACTCAGGAATGGCGACAGCAAATGGCCCTCCAGGTGGTGCACGCCAAGCACCGGCTTGCCGAGCGCCGCACCCAGTGCACAGGCCACACCGGCCCCCACCAGCAGGGCCCCTGCCAGCCCCGGCCCTCGCGTATAGGCCACCACGTCGACCTGTGCCAAGGTGTGCCCGGCCGATTGCAGCACCTGGCGCGCCAGCGGCAGCACCCGGCGGATATGGTCACGGCTGGCCAGTTCCGGTACCACGCCGCCGTAGGCCTGGTGCATGTCGATCTGGCTGTGCAAGGCCTGGGCCAACAGCACCGGCGGCGCGGTGCCGTCTGCGCGCACCAGCGCCACGCCGGTCTCGTCACACGAGGATTCGATCCCCAAAACCAATAAGCCAGAAGCGAGCATGTTCATCGCCCTGCAGTTTAGGTGCAACACCGTCGCCCGGCTTCGTGCGACTCGGGCCCTGCGCAGGCACGCATGGCCGGCGCGGGCATCGGGCTGACCTGTCCCCGTGGGAATCTTGCAGCCGTGGCCGTCTCGCTGGCGCAGACGGCTCGGCCTTGGCGAGCAACAGGCGTACGAAAAACGGCGCAAAGGCGCGATAGACAGGAAACCTGCGGCTGGCCGAAGTCGCGCAGCGATTGCTCGATGCATTCGAACTGCTGGACTGAAATGGTGCAGCGCACAAGCATGGTGCGGCCGTTTGCGACCATCGCCGTGCCAAACGTCCCGACACCGGACTGCGCGTACACCGCAGCCGCCCCAATTGCAGCGCTTTTCATTGACCCCCGTACAACTGGCACAGCAATTGCATAAGAACAGCGGCGGCCAATGCCGGTCGCATCGGCAGTGCGGACCTATGGCGATCGGCACCCCGAAAACCGAACAAAGGCGTGCCCCCCCCGGCGGCAGCGACCGACAGCAGCGCTGCCTGGGCTTCGGGCGCCGTTTTTTTCACTTCGCAAACTGGAGCACACACATGACCGAACACAACCATGCCATGCCCCGGCGCCGCTTCATCACGGGAACCACGGCGCTGGTTGGGACCGCCGCCATCGGCCTGCCGGCAGCCGCGGCCACCCAGGCAGGGGCGCCCGAAAAGGAGTCGCTCAAGTTCGGCTTCATCAAGCTCACCGACTGTGCGCCACTCATCGTGGCCTACGAAAAGAACTATTTCGAGGACGAAGGACTGAACGTCTCGCTGGAAGCGCAAGCGAACTGGAAGGTGTTGCTCGACCGGGTCATCGACGGGCAGCTCGATGGGGCCCACATGTTGGCCGGCCAGCCCCTCGGCGCAACCATCGGCTTTGGCACCAAGGCCGACATCGTCACCGCCTTCAGCATGGACCTGAACGGCAACGCGATCACGGTGTCCAACGCGGTATGGAAAGAAATGAAACCGCTGTTGCCGCTGGACGGCGGCAAGGTCAAGCACCCGATCTCGGCCGACGCGCTCAAAAAGGTGGTCGACAAGTGGAAGGGCCTTGGCAAGCAATTCAAGATGGGCATGGTGTTTCCGGTGTCGACCCACAACTACGAATTGCGTTACTGGTTGGCGGCCGGCGGCCTGCACCCGGGCTACTACACCAGCAACGACATCAGCGGCACCAGGAACGCTGACGTGCTGCTGTCGGTCACGCCGCCGCCGCAGATGCCCTCGACGATGGAGGCCGGAACCATCGACGGCTATTGCGTCGGCGAGCCCTGGAACCAGCAGGCGGTATTCAAGGGCCTTGGCGTGCCGGTGATCACCGACCTGGAGATCTGGAAAAACAATCCGGAAAAAGTATTCGGCGTGACCCGCGGCTGGGCCGACAAGAACCCCAACACCCATGTGGCCGTCGTCAAGGCGCTGATCCGCGCCTGCATGTGGCTCGACACCAGCATGGCCAACCGCGTCGCCGCCGTGAAGATGCTGTCCAAGCCCAACTATGTCGGCGCGGACGAAGTGGTCATTGGCAACAGCATGACTGGCAGCTTCGAGTTCGAAAAAGGCGACAAGCGCCCCATGCCCGACTTCAACGTCTTCTTCCGCTATTTCGCGACCTACCCGTTCTACAGCGACGCGATCTGGTACCTGACGCAGATGCGACGCTGGGGCCAGATCGGCGAGTCCAAACCCGACGCCTGGTACATGGAAACGGCGAAGAAAGTTTATCTGCCAGCGGTCTACATGCAGGCTGCCAAGGCGCTGATCGCCGAGGGCAAGGCCAAGCACGGTGACTTTCCGGCCAAGACCGATGGATTCAAGGGCCCCCAAGACGGATTCATCGACGGCATCGTCTACGACGGCCGCAAGCCCAACGACTACCTGAACAGATTCAAGATCGGGCTCAAGGCCAAGGACGCGGCCTGAGCCACGCCACACGAGGACTTCGACATGGAACTGGTGCAAAAGATGTTGGGTGGCATGGCCCGCGACCCGCGACCGATGATGCGTGCTGCGGGCATGGCGCTTGCCGTGCCGCTGATGGCGCTGGTCCTCTTTGTCGCGCTGTGGGCGGTGATCGCCCCGCGCATCGAGACCAGCCTGGGCGCTTTCCCGGGCCCGACCCAGGTGCTGGAGCAGACGCAGGTGTTGTGGCAAGCGCATCGCGCCGAGCGCGCCAATCGCGACGCCTTCTACCAACGCCAGGATGCGCGCAACAAGGAGCGTCTGGCCGAGGACCCCAGCTACCAGGCGCGCCATTTTGTCTACAACGGCAAACCGACCTACCTGGACCAGATCATCACCAGCCTGGTCACTGTGTTCACCGGCTTCCTGCTGGCCACCGTGGTCGCAGTGCCGATGGGCATCCTGGCGGGCTCGTCGAAGATCGTGCAGGCGGCCATCAACCCGATCGTGCAAATCTTCCGGCCGGTGTCGCCGCTGGCCTGGTTGCCGATCGTCACGCTGATCGTCAGCGCGGTGTATGTCACCAGCGGGAAGCCGATGTTCGAGAAGTCCTTCCTGATCTCGGCCATTACCGTCACGCTGTGTTCGTTGTGGACCACGCTGATCAATACCGCCATTGGCGTGACCTCGGTCGACAGGGATCTGGTCAATGTCGCCAAGGTGTTGCAGTTACCGTTGGCGACGCGGGTGCGCAAGATCATCTTGCCGTCCGCCCTGCCCTTCATCTTCACCGGCATGCGACTGTCGCTGGGTGTCGGCTGGATGGTGCTGATCGCCGCCGAAATGCTGGCGCAGAACCCGGGCCTGGGCAAGTTCGTCTGGGACGAGTTTCAGAACGGCAGCTCCGACTCGCTCAGTCGCATCATGGTTGCGGTGTTCACGATCGGCTTCATCGGTTTTGCGCTGGACCGCCTGATGCAACTGCTGCAGAACGCGGTCGAACACACGTGAGCGGCCCGGCGTTTTCCTAAGAGCCGCAGCACTGCAACATGACTCACGCCTTGCAAACCCCCATCGCGCTACACAACCCGCCGGCGCCCGTGCAGGTGACAGCCGGCGACGCACCGACTGTCTGCGCCGCGCCCGGAGCCGCTGCCCTCGAACTGCGCAACGTCAGCAAGAGTCATGGCAGCGGTGCGTCCCGCACCGAGGTTCTGCACCGGCTGAACCTGCGCATCGAGCCCGGTGAATTCGTTGCCATCGTCGGTTTCTCGGGCAGCGGCAAGACCACGCTGGTCAACCTGCTGGCTGGGCTGCTGGCCGCCGATCGGGGCGATGTGCTCAAGGACGGACGGCCCATCACGGCCCCGGGGCCGGATCGCGGCGTTGTGTTTCAGAGCTATTCGCTGATGCCCTGGCTCACGGTGCAGGAAAACATTGCGCTGGCCGTCAACCATGTCTATGCCGCAGAATCAGGCCCGGCCCGGGCCGCCCGCGTGATGCGCTACATCGTGATGGTAGGACTGAGCGCGGCGGCCGACAAGAAGCCGGCGCAGTTGTCGGGCGGCATGCGCCAACGGGTTGCGGTGGCCCGGGCGCTGGCCACCAACCCGGACGTGTTGTTGATGGACGAGCCGCTGTCGGCGCTCGACGCGCTGACCCGCGCCAATCTGCAGGACGAGATCGTGCGGATCTGGAGTGAGGAGCACAAGACCGCGCTATTGATCACCAACGACGTGGACGAGGCGCTGATGATGGCCGACCGCATCATTGCGCTGGAGACCGGGCCGCGCGCGCAGCTGGGCCCCTCCTTCACGGTGGACATCGAGCGACCGCGCAACCGGCGCGAGATGAACCACGATGCCCGCTTCCAGAAGCTGCGCGCCGACATCACCCAGCACCTGCTCGGACTGGCGCACCAGCGCGACGCCGGCCACGGAGCGCAGGTCATCGCACTGCCGAACCTGACACCCAGGCCGGTCAAGGGCCAGCACAGGCCCACCATCGCCAGCGTGATTCGGCTGCGACATGCGGCACAGTCGGAAGCGATCGAGGCGGCCGCGTTCGCGCAACCCGCCCTGCCATCCGAACCCACGGGAACAATGCGCCCGCAAGCTGATCGTTTCGTCGACTTTTCCAAGGTAGTCAAGGTTTTTCCCGGTGCGCGCGGGCCCCAGACGGTGGTCGACGGATTCGATCTGAAGCTCCGCCAGGGCGAGTTCATCTCGGTGATCGGCCACTCGGGTTGCGGCAAGTCGACGGTGTTGTCGATGATGGCCGGTCTGACGGGCATCACCGAGGGCGTGATCGTGCTCGACGGGCGCGAGGTCGCGGACGCCGGCCCCGATCGCGGCCTGGTGTTCCAGGCGCCCAGCCTGGTGCCTTGGCTCAGTGCTTTCGACAATGTGATGCTGGGTGTGGCGCGCGTGTTTCCCGATGCCTCCAAGGCCGAGCGGCACAACACGGTGGCCTACTACCTGGCCAAGGTGGGACTGGGCCATGCGATGCACAAGCGCGCGTCGGAGCTGTCCAACGGCATGAAGCAGCGGGTTGGCATTGCCCGCGCCTTCGCGCTCAACCCGAAGATGCTGCTGCTCGACGAGCCCTTCGGCATGCTCGATTCACTGACCCGCTGGGACCTGCAGGAAGTGCTGATGGAGGTCTGGTCGCGCAGCCAGGTGACGGCCATGATGGTCACGCACGACGTTGACGAGGCGATCCTGCTGGCGGACCGGGTGGTCATGATGACCAATGGCCCGCGCGCGAAGATCGGCCGCATTCTGGACGTGCCGCTGCCGCGCCCTCGCAGCCGCGAGGCTCTGGTGGCGCATCCGCAGTACTACACATTGCGCGCGGAACTGATCGGTTTCCTCGAAGACTGTGGTCGCCAGCACTGACACCGAACGGGCACCCATGGAAACCAGCAACGTGGCGGGCAAGACCTTCGTGCGCATCATCGAATACCGGGTGCCCAGCGCCAACGCCAACCCGCTCGAGTTTGGCGGCGGGTGGTTCGGCCAGGCGCAATCAGGTCCACTTGGCCACGCATGCAGTACCGGCGTTCCGGCCGTGGAAGGCCGCATGATCGCGCTCCCGATCGCACCCAAGGGGCGGATCACATCGGTTCTGGCGCTGCATTTCTGATGAACCCCTGCTCTGGAAAGACGACGATGATGAAGAAGATGAAACTGGTCATGGTGGGCAACGGCATGGCCGGCGTGCGCACGCTGGAAGAACTGCTCAAACTCGACTCCGATCTGTACCAGATCAGCGTGTTCGGCGCCGAGCCGCATCCCAACTACAACCGCATCCTGCTCTCGCCCGTGCTGGCCGGCGAGCAGACCATGGACGAGATCGTGCTCAACTCCTGGGACTGGTACCGCGACAACGCCATCACGCTGCATGCGGGCAAGAAGGTGACCGAGATAGACCGCGTCCGGCGCCTGGTGCGATCGGACGACGGCACCGAAGAGACCTACGACCGCCTGCTTCTGTGCACCGGCTCCAACCCGTTCATCCTGCCGCTGCCGGGCAAGGACCTGCAGGGAGTCATCGCCTACCGCGACATCGCCGACACCAACACCATGATCGAGGCGTCGACAAAATACAAGCATGCGGTCGTCATCGGCGGTGGCCTGCTGGGGCTGGAGGCTGCCAACGGTCTGATGCGCCGCGGCATGCAGGTGACCGTCGTGCATGTCGCACCCTGGCTGATGGAGCGCCAACTGGACGAGGCTGCCGCCAAGTTGTTGCAGAAATCGCTGGAAGACCGGGGACTTCGGTTCCGGATCGGGGCGCAGACCCAGCAACTGGTCGGTGGCCCGGACGGGCGTGTGCACAGCGTCCGGTTCAAGGACGGTAGCGCGGTCGACGCGAACCTGGTCGTGATGGCGGTCGGTATCCGGCCCAATACCGATCTGGCGGCCACCATGCGGCTGCACATCGACCGCGGCATCGTCGTCAATGACACCATGCAGACGGTCACCGACCCGCGCATCTATTCGGTCGGCGAATGTGCCGCTCACCGCGGCATCGCCTACGGTCTGGTCGCGCCGCTGTTCGAGCAGGCCAAGGTGGCAGCCAACCACCTGGCGCAAATGGGTATTGGCCGCTACCAGGGTTCGCTGACCTCGACCAAGCTGAAGGTTACCGGCATCGACCTGTTCTCGGCCGGGCAATTCATGGGCGGCGAAGGGACCGAAGAAATCGTCATGTCCGACCCCTTCGGCGGGGTCTACAAGCGGCTGGTCATCAAGGACGACAAGCTGGTGGGCGCCTGCCTGTACGGCGATACCGTCGACGGTAGCTGGTACTTCAAGCTGCTGCGCGATGGCCGCAACGTGGCCGACATCCGCGACAAGCTGATGTTCGGTGAATCCAATCTGGGCGACGTCGGCCATGAGGGCCACAACAAGGCCGCCACCATGCCGGACGACGCCGAGGTCTGTGGCTGCAACGGCGTGCGCAAGGGCACCATCTGCAAGGTGATCCGGGAGAAGGGTCTGTTTACGCTGGAGGAGGTGCGCAAGCACACCAAGGCCAGCAGCAGCTGCGGCTCCTGCACCGGCCTGGTCGAGCAGTTGCTGATGTTCACCGCCGGCGCCGACTATTCGGCCACACCCAGGCTCAGGCCGATATGCTCCTGCACCGAGTTCGGCCACCAGGCGGTGCGCGACGCCATCGTGCAGGACAAACTGCTGACCATCGCCGACGTGTTCAAGCTGATGCAGTGGAAAACCCCGAACGGCTGCGCCAGCTGCCGGCCGGCGGTCAACTATTACCTGACATCGAGTTGGCCCAAGGAAGCCCGGGACGACCCGCAAAGCCGCTTCATCAACGAGCGCAGCCATGCCAACATCCAGAAGGACGGCACCTACTCGGTGATACCGCGCATGTGGGGCGGCGAAACCACCGCCGCCGAGTTGCGCCGCATCGCCGACGCGGTCGACAAATACAAGATTCCCACCGTCAAGGTCACCGGCGGCCAGCGCATCGACCTGCTGGGCGTCAAGAAGGAAGACCTGGCCAATGTCTGGAAGGACATCGGCATGCCCAGCGGCCATGCCTATGCCAAGGCGCTGCGCACGGTGAAGACCTGCGTCGGTTCGGAATGGTGCCGCATGGGCACCCAGGACTCGACCCAGATGGGCAAGGACCTGGAGCGCGCGATGTGGCGCATGTACGCGCCGCACAAGGTCAAGTTCGCGGTCAGCGGCTGCCCGCGCAATTGCGCCGAAGCCGGCATCAAGGACGTGGGGATCATCGGTGTTGATTCCGGCTGGGAGATGTATATCGCGGGCAACGGCGGCATCAAGACCGAGGTGGCGCATTTTT
Organism: Rhodoferax sp.; assembly: GCA_043759735.1. Lineage (GTDB taxonomy): Bacteria > Pseudomonadota > Gammaproteobacteria > Burkholderiales > Burkholderiaceae_C > CAISIP01. Next base: position 9,350 of record JAYUQC010000158.1, on the reverse strand, counting down.
TCACCAAGCTCAAGACTGCGGCCGAGGTGCTGGAATACACCGGCGCGTTCTGCCAGCTGTACCGCGAGGAAGGCTGGTATCTGGAGCGCACGGTCCACTATGTAGCCCGGGTCGGACTCGACCATGTCAAGAAGCGCATCCTGGAGGACCACAAGGGGCGCAAGGCCTTGTGGGACCAGCTCCAGTTCAGCCTGGACGGCGAACCCGATCCCTGGTTCGACCACGACAAGGCCGCCGTCGACCAGCGCCAGTTCACCCGACTGGAGCTTGCGTGATGGGCGCGATGCTGACGGCCCCGGCGGACACGCCTGCAACAACACCGGCTATGGCAAACGCCCGTGACTGGAAACCCGTCTGTCGGGTGACCGACATTCCGATACTGGGCGCGCGCCGCCTGGCGCGCCCCAGCGGCATGGACGTGGCGGTATTCCGCAACGACCAGGATCAGGTGTTCGCCCTGCTCGACCGCTGCCCGCACAAGGGCGGCCCGCTCAGCCAGGGCATCGTGTTCGGCACCAGCGTCGCCTGCCCGCTGCACAACTGGACGATCGGGCTCGATACCGGCTGCGCCCAGGCCCCGGACGAAGGCTGTGCGCAACGGTTCCAGGTGCGGGTCGAGGATGGACAGGTGCTGCTCGACCGCCGTGAGCTGGCGAGCCTGGCGATCGATACAACGGCACCGCCGGCCGGTCCGGCGCGCCGGCAGATGAAAAACCCGTGACCACAGCCCCGGCGCGCGAGACCCGCTCGACCTGCCCGTACTGCGGCGTGGGCTGCGGCGTCATCATCGCATCGGTGGGCACTCAGATCACCGGTGTGCGTGGAGACCCCGACCATCCCGCCAACTTCGGGCGCCTGTGCGCCAAAGGGTCGGCGTTGCACCTGACCGCGGCGGCGCCCGTGACGCTGCAGGCCCGGCTGCTGCAGCCGATGCGACGCGAGCATCGCGGCGCCGCTCCCAGGCCGGTGGACTGGAACACGGCGCTGGATTTCGCGGCCACCGGCCTGCACCAGATCGTGTCCGAATACGGCTCCGATGCGATCGGCTTCTACGTTTCCGGCCAGCTGCTGACCGAGGACTATTACGTCTTCAACAAGCTGGCCAAGGGCCTGATCGGCACCAACAACATCGACAGCAATTCGCGGCTGTGCATGAGCAGCGCCGTTGCCGGCTACAAGCAGACCTTGGGCGCCGACGCGCCGCCATGCAACTATGACGATGTCAACCATGCCCAGTGCATCTTCATCGTTGGCGCCAATCCGGCATTCGCGCACCCGGTGCTGTTCAGACGCATTGAAGACGCCAAGCGGGTCAACCCGGCGCTCAAGATCATCGTCGCCGATCCACGCCGCACCGATAGCTGCGAGATTGCCGACCTGTTCCTGCAGATCGAGGGCGGCACCGACGTGCTGTTGTTCAACGGCATGCTGCACATCATGTTGTGGGAGGGCTGGATGGACGCCGCCTACATCGCCGCGCATACGACCGGCTTCGACGCGCTCAAGGCCAGTGTGCGCGATGCGACACCCGAGCGGGTCGCGCAGATCTGCGGCATCAGCCGCGACGAGCTGCAGGCGGCGGCACGCATGTTCGCGACCTCGGCTGCGACCCTGAGCCTGTATTGCCAGGGCCTGAACCAGTCCAGCAGCGGCACGGCCAAGAATGCAGCGCTGATCAACCTGCACCTGGCCAGTGCGCAGATCGGCAAGCCCGGCGCGGGCCCGTTTTCACTGACCGGCCAGCCCAATGCGATGGGTGGGCGCGAGGTCGGCGGCATGGCCAACCTGTTGTCCGGCCATCGCGACATGGCCGACCCGGTGCATCGCGCCGAAGTGGCCGCCTTGTGGGGCGTGCCATCGGTACCGGACAAACCCGGCAAGACGGCCATCGAAATGTTCCAGGCGGCAGCTGACGGCGAGATCCGCGCGCTGTGGATCTGCTGCACCAATCCAGCCCAATCCCTGCCCAACCAGTCGGTGGTGCGTCGCGCCCTGGAGCGCGCCGAACTGGTGATCGTGCAGGAAGCCTTTGCCGGCACCGCGACCTGCGCCTATGCCGACTTGCTGTTGCCGGCCGCAACTTGGGGCGAAAAGGACGGCACCGTGACCAATAGCGAGCGGCGCATCAGCCGGGTACGCGCCGCAGTCGAGCCACCTGGCCAGGCGCGGCGTGACTGGTCGATCGTGGTGGATATCGCGCGCCGGCTCGAACGCATGATGCCGCAGAACGCCACGCAAGTTGTAGCCCCCAACCCAGGTTGCGCCTGGTCCCCCGAGGCGGTGCAGTCGTCCTTGGGGTTGCCCGGCGAACGACTGGCGAGCCTGTTCCCGTACGACAGCGCCAAGTCGATCTGGAACGAACACCGTGCGTCGACCCGTGGGCGCGACCTCGATATCACCGGCCTGGACTATGCGCTGCTCGATCGCGCCGGCCCGCAGCAATGGCCGATGCCCGAAGGCGCATTGCAGGGCACGGCGCGTCTGTACGCGGACGGACGGTTTCCAACACCAGACGGCCGGGCGCGCTTCGTCTGCACACCCTACAAGCCGGTGGCCGAGCCGGTTGACGCGCGTTATCCATTTGCGCTCAACACCGGCCGCCTGCGTGACCAGTGGCATGGCATGAGCCGCACCGGCACGGTAGGCGGCGCCTTTGCCCATTTTCCGGAGCCGGCGCTGCAGATGCACCCCCAGGACCTGGCCCGGCGCCAGCTCGCCGACGGCGACCTGGTACACCTGACCAGTCGGCGCGGTTCGATCCTGGTGCCGGTGCAGGCCAGCGATGATGTGGCCATGGGTCAGGTATTCCTGGCGATGCACTGGGGCCAGGAGCACCTGGGCGGGGTCGCCAGCAGCGGCGAGCCGTTGGCTGGGGTGAACGCGCTCACGCAATCGGCGTTCTGCCCGGACTCGCGCCAACCCGAACTCAAATACGCCGCGGTCAAGGTGCAGAAGGCCGAGTTGCCATGGTCACTGCTGGCGCAGGCTTGGCTGCCGCAGGACCGTGCCATCGAGGCGCAGGTCGCGCTGCGCTCGCTGATGCCGCATTTCCCGTTCGCGGTCTGTGTTCCGTTTGCCAGCCGCACGCGGTTGGCCGACAGTGCCCATGCGCGAGACGGGGTGTCGTTTCGTTGTGCCGCTGCCCAGGCGCCAGCGGCCGAAACACTGGCGCGTATCGAACAGATAATGGGGCTGGGCGGCAGCAACGTATTGCGCTACCGGGATCGCCGACAAGGCCAGCAGCGCGCCATGCGCCTGGTGCGAGTCGATGGCCAGGTGCAGCTGCAAGCCTATCTGCTGGCGGGCGATACTCGCGCCCAGGCTTGGATCCGGGCGCTGTTGCAAGACCAGCTCGACGCGCAACCTTATGGGCGCCAGCTACTGTCGCCCGGCGCCCTGGCGCCGGCGGCGATCGTTCCCCGGGGCAGGCCGGTCTGCACCTGTTTCCAGGTGTCTCAGACCGAGATCGCTGCCGCGCTGGCCGGTTTCGCCGGAACCGCAGCCCAGCGGCTGGACCAGCTACAGGACACGCTGCAATGCGGCACCAGCTGCGGCTCCTGCCTGCCCGAACTCAAACGCCTGGTCCGAGCTTCTTGCAACGTCGAGACGGCGACGGCATAAGCTCATAACCCATCGTCATCACCGATCCGGGACAATCCGCGCATGGCGATCGCCAAATACATCAAGGAAATCGGGCGCGGCAAGGATGGCGCCCGGGCACTCACGCGCGAGCAGGCGGCCGACCTTTTCGGCCAGGTGCTGGACGGCGCAGTAACCGACCTGGAGATTGGCGCGTTTTGTCTGGCCATGCGCATCAAGGGCGAGACGGCACAAGAGATGGCCGGCTTCCTGGATGCCACCTACGACCGCCTGCATCCGATTCCCGCCGACGACCGGCCGCTGATCGTCATTCCCAGCTATAACGGAGCACGCAAGCTGCCTTTGTTGACGCCTTTGCTGGCGCTGCTGCTGGCGCGAGAAGGCCTGCGGGTGCTGATCCATGGTGCCGCCAGTGAGTCCACGCGGGTATTCACCGCTGCGGTGCTGGCGGCGCTGGACATTCCCGCGGCCACCGCCATCGGACGGGTTGCCGCGGGGTCCGTGGTGTTCACCCCGACCGGCCTGCTGTGCCCGGGCCTGCAGCGCCTGCTGGAGGTACGCCGGGTCGTCGGCCTGCGCAATCCGGCGCACAGCCTGGTCAAGCTGATGAACCCGGGTCTTGGTGTCAATCTGGTCGTTAGCAGCTATACCCATCCGGAATACGCGCTGTCGATGGCCGCGACGTTCGAACTGATGCATTCCAACGCTTTGTTGTTGCGCGGTACCGAGGGCGAAGCGGTGGCCGATCCCCGCCGCCATCCGAAGATCGACCTCTTCCTGGACGGTCGCCACCAGTTGCTGCAGCAGGCGCAGACCGGCACGCTGGCGTCCGTGCCGGATCTTCCGCTTTGCATCGACCCGCCTGCGACTGCAGCTTATATCCGCGCTGTGCTGGACGGTAGCTGCTCTGTGCCACGGCCCTTGGTGGCCCAGGTCAACCATATCGTGCAAGCTGAAAAGCAGCTGCGCAGGATTGCGGCATGAAAAGGGGAACTGTCACATTGGTCGGTGCCGGGCCAGGTGATCCGGAGCTGCTGACGATCAAGGCGGCCCACGCGATTGGCCAGGCGACGCTATTGCTGGTCGACGACCTCGTCAGCGATGCGATCGTCGCGCTGGCCAGCCCGGGCGCCCGCATCGTGCGTGTCGGCAAGCGCGGTGGTTGTCGCTCCACAGCGCAGGCCTTCATCGACAAACTGATGGTGACGGCCGCGCGCGACGGCGAGGTCGTGGTGCGGCTCAAAGGCGGCGACCCGTTCATGTTCGGGCGCGGTGGCGAGGAAATGGAGCATCTGCGCGCCGCCGCGATTCCGGTCAGCGTGCTGGGCGGCATTACCTCGGGCATCGCCGCAGCCACTGCAACGGGCATACCGCTGACCCATCGTGACCATGCCCAGGGCGTGATCTTCATTACCGGACATGCCAAAAAGGGCGGCCCGCCCACCAACTGGCGCGCACTGGCCCGAACGGCCCGCGACGCCCATCTGACGCTGGTTGTCTACATGGGCGTCGCGGGCGTTCGGCGCATGCAGGAAGCATTGCTGAGCGCTCTCCCGTCCGACACGGCTGTCGCCGTGGTGCAATACGCCACGCTGGCGCAGCAACGCGAATGCCTGACCGAACTGGGTAAATTGGCCCATACGATCGACGCGGAGCATCTGACCAGCCCGGCCATCATCGTGATCGGAGAAGTGGCGCGGGCTGCCGTATTGGCCCGGCGGGCCACGCAAGACGCCGACCCGTTGCGGCACCCCGCCCTGATCGCCAAGGCCTGAACGTCGACGCCGGGCACAGCGGCATCAAGCACAGCCCGGCGGCTGGCGCGCGGGCATTCTCAGGGTCCTACACTGGAGGCCATGCACAGTTTTGATGTCGTCATCATCGGTGCTGGCGCCGCCGGCCTGTTGTGTGCCGGTGTGGCGGGCCAGTCCGGTCTCAAGGTTTTGCTGGTCGACCACACCGACAAGATCGCGGAAAAAATCCGCATCTCCGGCGGAGGGCGCTGCAATTTCACCAACCTGACCACCAGCCCGGACAATTTTCTGGGCCAGAACCCCAAGTTCTGCCGATCGGCGCTGGCCGGCTATACCCCCGGCGATTTCATCGACCTGATGCGCCGCCACGCGATCGGCTACCACGAGAAGCACAAGGGCCAGTTGTTCTGCGACCGTTCGGCGCAGGATCTGATCACGCTGCTGCTGACCGAATGCGGCGCCGGCGGTGTCGTGCACTGGCAGAACTGCCCGATCCACACCGTGGCAACCGAGGGCGAGGCTTACCTGCTGGGCAGCGCGCGGGGCGCGATCCGCTGTCGGGCCGTGGTGGTGGCGACCGGCGGTCTATCGATCCCCAAGATCGGTGCGACCGACTTCGGTTATCGCATTGCGCGCCAGTTCGGCTTGGCAGTGGTGGACACCCGCCCAGCCCTGGTGCCACTGGTGTTCGATCCCGGGCAATGGGCGCCATTTTCGGATTTGTCGGGCCTGTCGCTGCCGGTGGCCATCGAAACCGGAAACAAACGCCAACGAACCCGCTTTCGCGAAGATTTGCTGCTGACCCATCGCGGCCTGAGCGGACCCGCCGTACTGCAGATCTCGAGCTATTGGCAGCCGGGCACGCCCATTCGGATCGACCTGTCTGCGGATACCGACATGCTGCAAACTCTTCTGCGGGCCAAAGGCCTGTCGCGCAAGTTGCTGGGCAACGAACTGGCGGCCCTGGTGCCCAGTCGCCTTGCCGAAACATGGATTGCGCAGGACGCCCGCCTGGGGCAGGACTGGCACCGGCCGATCGACCAGACATCCGACAAGGCACTGGCAGCGCTGGCCGAACATGTGTCACGCTGGGAACTCACACCAACCGGCACCGAGGGTTATGCCAAGGCCGAGGTGACCGCTGGCGGCGTCGATACCCGGGCCCTGTCGAGCCAGACCCTGGAGTCGAGCCAGCCAGGTTTGTACTTCATTGGCGAAGTCGTGGACGTGACCGGATGGCTCGGCGGCTACAACTTCCAGTGGGCCTGGGCCAGCGCCTTCGCCTGTGCGCAAGGCCTCGCTGCCCGATTGACGAGCGCCGAGGCAATGGCACTATAATTTGCGGCTTTGCTGGTGATTGCCGGCCCTGCGTACGAAGCTGCGAGGGCCCCCTAGTGATGCAGTTGCCGACAGATTTCAGCCCGGGTGCACGATCTTGCCCAGGCACATTTTGGAACCCGATTACCAATGACCACGATCCGTGTAAAAGAAAACGAGCCGTTTGATGTGGCGCTGCGCCGTTTCAAGCGCACCATCGAAAAACTGGGCCTGCTGACCGATCTGCGCGCCCGTGAGTTCTACGAAAAACCGACCGCCGAGCGCAAGCGCAAGAAAGCTGCAGCGGTCAAGCGCAACTACAAACGCATCCGCTCGATGCAGTTGCCCAAGAAGATGTTCTGATCGATGCCGGCCTTCGGGCTTGCGCGATTGGCCTAACCCGCGCCGGGTCACCCGGGCGCGGGTTTTCGCGTTATGGAAACGAGGCAAACACCATGGGACTCAAGGGACAGATCACCGAAGACATGAAAACGGCCATGCGTGCCAGGGACAGCGCGCGCCTGGGCACGATCCGGCTGTTGCTGGCTGCCTGCAAGCAGAAAGAAGTCGACGAGCGCATCACACTGGACGACGCCACCGTCGTTGGCATCATCGACAAACTGGTCAAGCAGCGCAAGGACTCGATCGAGGCGTTCACCTCGGCCCAGCGCATGGATCTGGCCGACAAGGAAAGCGCCGAACTGGCGGTGCTGGTGGCCTACCTGCCCCAGCGCATGGAAGCGGCGCAAGTGCGCAGTGCCATCGACTCGATGGTTGCCGAACTGGCGACGGAACTGAGTCGCAAACCGGGCGCGGGCGACATGGGCCGCGTCATGGGCCTGGCCAAGACCCGTCTTGCGGGCAAGGCCGACATGGCCCAGGTGTCTGCTGCGGTCAAGGCGGCGCTGGCCGGCTGAGTCGTCAGTTGCCGGCCAACTTCATCTTGCCGATCAGGATCGATCCCACCGTCTTGGCGCCGAAGTTGTAGGAATCCGCGCCCACGGCCTCGATGTCCTTGAGCATGCTCTTCATGTTGCCGGCGATCGTGATCTCGTGCACCGGGTAGGCGATACGGCCGTTCTCGACCCAGAAGCCGCTTGCGCCACGCGAATAGTCGCCGGTCACGTAGTTCACGCCCTGACCCATCAGTTCGGTCACGAACAAGCCGCGACCGAGCTTGCGCAGCATCGTGTCCAGATCATCGCCGTCGTCGGTCAGGCGCGAGCGCAGCACCAGGTTATGCGAGCCGCCGGCATTGCCGGTTGTCTGCATGCCCAGCTTGCGCGCGGTGTAGCTGCTCAGGAAATAGCCCAGTACCCGACCGGCCTCGACGACGGTGCGCGGCGCGACCCGCACACCTTCTTCATCAAAGGGTGAACTGCCCTTGCCACGCCTGATGAAAGGATCTTCCTCGATGTCGATATGCTTGGGCAAGACCTGCTTGCCCAGCGAGCCCAGCAGGAAGGAGCTCTTGCGATACAGGGCCCCGCCGCTGATGGCCTGCACCAGGGCGCCCAACAAGCCCGCTGCCAGTGGCGATTCGAACAGCACCGGGCATTGGCGCGTCGATATCTTGCGCGCACCCAGCCGGCTCAGCGCCCGCTCGGCAGCATAGCGGCCGATCCGCGGTCCACTGGCCAGTTCGGCCGCGTCGCGCATCGAGCTGTACCAGGCATCACGTTGCATTTCCTCGCCGTTGGACGCGATCGGCGACACCGAGATTGAATGGCGCGAGCTCGCATAACCGCCGCGAAAGCCATGGGTGTGGGCGCTGAAGAAATGGGACTGCTGCGCCGACACCGCGGCACCTTCGCTGTTGCTGATGCGCGCATCGGTATCGAGCGCCGCCGCTTCGCACTCCTTGGCCCGTTGCGCCGCCTGTTCACTGGTAACAGACCAGGGGAAAAACAACTCCAGTTCAGCGGCCCGATTCGATGCCGGTGCGATGTCAGCCGCATCGGGCAGGCCAGCCATCGGGTCCTCGGCCGTGAAGCGCGCAATGTCGTAGGCGGCCTGCACGGTCTGCTCGATCGCGGCGGTGGAGAAATCAGAGGTGTTGGCATTGCCGCGTCGCTGCCCCAGGTATACCGATATCGACAAGGACTTGTCCCGGTTGCGCTCGACGTTCTCCAGCTCACCCTTGCGCACCGAAACGCTCAAGCCACAGGCCTCTGACGCTTCGGCGGCCGCATCACTGGCTCCCAGTTTTTTTGCATGGCGCAAGGCCGTATCCACCAGTTCCTCGAAAAAAGGGCGGCTATAGCTAAAGCCGCTGTCGGCCCGGGTCGTCGTGTGTTGTTTCATTGTGGATCGCTTACGTGGGCGACTATGATACTTGGCTGTCAGATTCTCCAGGACGACACCGGCCTTCAAGCCCGCCCAAGCCTATGCCCCGCAAACCTAAAAAAGGCTATTTCGTCTCCGGCCAGTTCGTCGCCGAGGGCAGCGAGCTGGACCTCGAACTCAAGCGCGAGCTCAAGGGCAGCGACGAACCCAGCCGCACCGATCGCAAACGCGAAAGCACCGAACTGCAAAAACTCGGCGAGGAACTGCTGACGCTGCGCGGCGACCTGACGGGTCGCCTCCTAAGAGAACGCCGGGCCGCTCCCAAGTTCTCTGGCACCCCCTCGGGGGGCCTCCTAAGAGAACGCCGGGCCGCTCCCAAGTTCTCTGGCACCC